>JBDQPG010000008.1:0-50120 GCA_040260695.1 Synechococcus sp. SFB_27S_18OctNov_coas_78
CCCGCACTGATCTGGCTGTCTGGTCTCACCTGCAACGATGAAAACGCCGTGCAAAAAGCAGGAGCCCAGCGTCGAGCTGCTGAGCTTGGGCTTGCCCTAATCACTCCAGACACCAGTCCACGGGGCGAGGACGTCCCCACCGATCCTTCGGGTCAATGGGATTTTGGCCATGGAGCTGGGTTTTACATCGATGCGGAACAAGACCCCTGGGCCCAGCACTACCGAATGCACAGTTATGTGGTGGACGAGCTCCCAGCACAACTCGGCGCTGAGCTGCCACTTGACCATCAACGGCTAGGTCTTTCAGGACATTCGATGGGAGGTCACGGCGCTTTGGTGCTGGGTCTGCGGCATCCCGAGCGCTATTGCTCTGTGTCGGCGGTGGCACCAATCGCTCACCCCAGCCACTGCCCATGGGGACAAAAGGCCTTCGGTTATTTCTTTGGGAACCATCCAGAAGCGATTCAGCAATGGCGCCGATGGGATGCCGTTGCGCTGCTTGAGGATGGCCAACGCCGCAAAGACTCTCTTCTCGTCGATGTGGGGTCAGCCGATCCTTTCCTGAAGGAGCAGTTGCGTCCAGACGACCTACGCCTCGCTGCTGAACGCCACAACCAACCGTTGCAACTCACCGTCCACGAGGGTTACGACCACAGCTTCTTTTTTGTTGCAACGGTGATCGATCAACACCTGGATCATCACGCTAGGGCGATGGGCTTGATGACTTAAAACCACCACAAGACCCTCGAAAACACTGGTGCATCTTCTGGAAGCAGTCCAGCCCGACCCCCTCTGACGAGGCGTTAGGTGCCCAACAGACGCCTGCGCAGCAAACCATCCCAGAGACCCGCGGGAATGAATGGCTGAATCAGCACCGCTTCGGACTCGCTACCGCACAGATAACGCGATTTCGGATTTCTGCTTTGAAGCGCTGTTGCAATGGTGCGTGCCACCAATTGGGGATCCGATCCCTTGCGAAAGCTCTCAGCCCATCCAGCGGCAATGCTTTTCATCATTGCCCCCCAGACAGGATCCTCCCCCCCTTGAGCCATCGACTCTGCCGATGCTTCTTCAAAACCGGTGCGAATCAAACCTGGCTCAACCAGCACCACCTGAATGCCAAATTGAGCCAGCTCTATGCGCATGGCATCACTAATCGCCTCCAAAGCATGCTTGCTCGCGCAATACCAACCAGCACCAGGGGTGGCAAAGCGACCGGCGATGGACGACACATTCACGATGCGGCCAGCTTGACGATCGCGCATGGCCGGCAAGAACAGCTGGGACAACCCCATCAAGCCAAATACATTCACTTCAAACATGGAACGGGCGCGATCAAGCCCCATCGTTTCCATGGGGCCCACTTCCCCGTAGCCAGCGTTGTTGACCAACGCATCCAAGCGGCCGCCTGTCCTGTCGAGAATTTCTGCGGCGAGGTCTGCGCGGGATTGAGCATCGGAAATGTCGAGGGGAAGAACCACAGCACCTCGACGTTGAAGCGAGTCCATCGCCACTTGACGCCGTGCGGCCGCAAATACATTCCAGCCCTGATCCAGCATGAGATGGGCAGTTACGAGACCAATGCCGCTGGAGGCTCCGGTGATCAAAACAGTGCGACCGGAATCTGCCATAGCAACACAAGCAACCGGCGCACTCTGGCGGGTGAACCAGAGACGAGACGCCACAAACTTGATTTGCCAACGCGTCGCCGAGGCTGAGGCTTGTCACCGCCTCAAACAAACCTGAATCGAACGAGTCAGATCGGGATTCAAGCAATAATATCTCCTCTAGACAATCAACCCTCAAAAAAGTGACATTCGAAAAATACAGATCCCTTAAATTTTTAATATCGACATTGAGTCAAGAATGTTCTTAAAAAAACGACCATTCAATCACCTGCGTAATGATCAAATTCAACCATCGTGCCACTACGGGTGATCGCAAAAACTGAAAAAGGGTCGGCTTTCATTCCTTCCATCTCCATACCGGGTGATCCCATTGGCATCCCTGGAGCGGCAAGTCCATGAATCTCCGGTTTCTCCGCCAGCATCCTCTGAATCGATTTAGCTGGCACGTGTCCTTCCACAACATATCCATCCAGACTGGCGGTATGACATGAAGCCGAATCTTCAGGAACGCCCATCGATTGCTTGATTGAATCCATATCATCTGCTACATGGTCTTGAACCAAAAATCCTGCCTCAGCCATGTGGGATTCCCAATCTTTACAGCACTCGCAATAGGCTGATCGATACACCACGATCTCTTGCATAGCGGTGGTATCTAGCGCATCAACAGAAGGCGCTGAAACCAGCATAAGCAGGGCAGTCATCCACAACAAACAATGACTCGATAAAGTAAAAAACCGTCGCAACATAGCAAGAAAGGTATCAAAAAGACTGGTTCTGAGAGAAGTTTTCCGAGGCAAATCAACCATAATAATAATAATTAATCAAGTTTCCTGATTTGAGTCTTGAGATCCTATAAAAAGAACCGAGTAAGCGAACAGGTTGAAACGTCATTGGAGTTCATGCCCATTCAAGGGTCTTGCATGGAAATTCCAGGTGTCGCCGTCTTCTAACCAAAGCTCCCAAGCAAATTGTGAGCAATCTTTTAAAGACAGTTTTCCAGCAAATCCCGCCGGTGATGGCTGATATAAATCTTCGATTGCTAGAGCCATTGTTCCATCTCTCATCCATAGGCTCTCGACTTTCTTTCCCAGGCGAGAACTGAGGTCAGCCTTTAAATCATCAAGCGTCATCTGTTCTGTTGGCTCAATTTTGTCAGTATTTTGATTGGTCTACAAAAATCATGGCCCAATCTCCCTTGCCATGGGAACACACACCCTGTTTCTTCCAGATTCTTTTTTGACTCCTTGGAATCGCTCTCCAGCAGAATGAAGCGAAGTCAAAAGCTGTGATGCTGAAACGAATGCAAACAGCACTGATCAGCCTGATGGTGTCGTTGATCATCGTTTGGGGGGTCCCACCAGCGCAAGCTTGCGTTGAAGGATTGACCTGGGGAATGCCCCTTGAGCAAGTTCATGCCCATCTTGGTGAGGTTCACCAGGCCAACAGCTCACAACCAGAACGCTTCATTGCTCGCAATGTGATGCTGGATCGACTTCCCGTTTCTCAAGTCACATTTGATCTCACCCCAGAAGCTGGGCTCCAGACGGTGGCCTATGAATTCGCCATCGACGACATGACGGAAGTGTTGGCAGGGCTTCGAGCGCGCCACGGTTCACCGCTCAGCACGAGCTCAACTGATCAACAACAGAACGAACAAGTTTGGGTTTGGAACACGGGAGAAGACCTCATCACCGCTGTCAAGCGTGACGGCAGGACACATCAACAATTTGTCATTGCTTACCGACCCAGCCGGCTTCGGCCAGAAATCCTGTAAATCATGGAGCGATGGGCCAGCATCAACTTTTTTCACCTGGAAACATCTGATTGAGCCTCTTTCGCATGCGGCGCATTTGGGTTCGTTGAATTTCATAACGCGTTGTGCGTGTCAAGCCGTACACGAACACAGTCGCCGTTGATGCCAAGGCAACACAGAAGAGCGTGATCGAAACGGCATCAAGATCATCCATGGGATGAATGCTAATAAGGACTCACCAAGGTTCGAACCACCACCGCCATGCTGCTGAGGAGAACTTCATCAACCCATGGCGCTGCCGCAACACCATCAACGTCGTCTCCCCGCTTGAAATCAACTGCTTCGCAACCAGTACTTGAACAAAGGAATAAGAACCTCAACCTCGAACAACATCAAGAGAAAACATTGATTCTTTCAAATAAATGCCATAATTGCCAAAAAACGACTACCTAAAAGAATTCACGAGGGATCAAACCGTCAACCACGCATGAGCCATTGATCGGCGATCCAATGGGTGCCGATTGTGAGATCTGCTTCAGCCAAGCCGAAGAGGATTCAACAAAAACCGATGAAAGAAGGAGGCAACATGGGGAGCCAAAAGCCACAAAATCGATTTAGCCGAGTATCGGAGACAACAAAAAGTGAATACAGATAGAGATTAAAGCAGCTAATACGACAGCTGGAAACGTGAAACCCATTCAATCTCCTCAACGACTCATTCACTTTATAGCCTAAATACAGGCATGCAGCATCAACCAACACACAAAAGTTCTTCAAGGCAATTATACTCATCAATCAAAACCACTTGCGCCCAGCAATCAATCAGTCGAGAATCCAAGGGCTATCAATCAATCCCACTTGCAATCCAGCGGGAAAAATGATTGCAGACAGCACGAGCAAACCAGAGATTCGTGCCTGACATCAAACAACATCAGAGTGGACATAGCATCCATCAACTGAAATGATGGTCGATTCATCAGCGAAAGAACGAATCACAAAATACCTGCCAACATTGCACGCTTATAACTGAACAACGCAGCGAGACCGGAGGATCTCAACAGGCCTTCACCAGACAACAAGTCAGGAGAGTGCTTGGAATCGACAATGAACAAAATCGTTAAGGTTTCATATAAACAAACATCTCCCGCCATCAACGGCAGGAGATTAATGAAAGAGGTGAGGGGAGAGTCCTAATTGGTCTCGATCCCCCTGTGGCGGCCGCTTTCGCTACCAGACCCACAAGTTCACTATGGCCATTGGATGGGCCGTCTGGCAACGATGCTTCATGGTGCGTTACGCAGAGCGCAAGATCGCTTGCATCCCTTACAAACACTCATCCTTGAAGACATGCAGTGCCCCCAGACTGTTCCAGACTGTTAGCCGCAAACAGTTGCATCTTTACCACTCATGGAGGAATTAAAAATAGGTAAACAGGAGAACAAGCATCAATGCGGAGGAGCAATGATTGAAGACAACAACAATTCTGCAATTAAATACATTTCAACAAGATCGTTCCATTCGTGTTCCATCTGTTTTACAAGAACGTACATTCATAGAAAAAGCAAGACGTCATGTCAGATCGATCTAGACAATATGTCGTGGAACATGTCGTGGGCTTAGCTGTGATGCAAACAAGCAGTTGAAGCGTGGGGTCGCACGTCTTCAACACCACCCCCGAAGACTTTGCTAAGACTGGATTTCAAAGTGATCTCAGTCGCATATGCGGTCCTGGGACGCTTCTTCTCTCGCATTGGCTCTCATTTTGGACTTAGCCCATCAGTCATGTTTGCCTTGCCAAATCGGTGCCCCCAAGCTCACTGCATCAGAACTCGAGGCGGCACTTCCTGAACTTCCCGGTTGGTCGGTGGTCGATAACCACCATCTCAGCCGAACACTGCGCTTTAACGATTTTCAGAGTGCACTCGATTGGGTGAATGCTGCGGGTCGGATTTGCGAAGAGGAAGGTCACCACGCCGAATTCAGCCTCGGATGGGGGCGCGCCGATGCCAAGATTTACACCCATAAGGTGGACGGTTTAACACAAGCTGATTTGGTGCTCGCTGCAAAATTTGTCAGCATCACGCCCCCACAGCTCTGAGCCGCAAACACTCGGCTCGCAATGCAACCAATCAGCGCTTAACAATGCTCAAAGACACCAACCGCAGTTTGACTGGCTTGGCTGTTGGGTTGAAGGCTGTTAGCGATATAGGCGTCATCAGCGGCCCGTAAAGCCTCGTTGTCGTCGTGAAAACGACAGCGATACATCAAATGAATAATGCGATCAACATCGAGATTCCGATCCGCGACATCTTGCCAAAGCCGTTGCGTGAGTTCCTGATCGGCCAGCTGGAATTGGGCAAGTACCAGATTGCGAGCACAACTGAAATACTCCTCCTGGTGTGATTTCACCGGAGAGTTGTATCGGAGCAAACTACTTTGCAGGGTTTGCAGAAATGCCATACAACAAACATCGCTGATTACAGCTTGCGCCAAAACTGCACGTGGGGCGTGCAGCCTTAACACCAAAACAATGTTCTCCCCTCAATGCCATTGGTCCATCAACCAGGGTGAGCCCCCGCCATAACGGACAGGCCATATCCACCACCACCAGGCGTGAGCATTTGGATCGCGTCTCCACCGTTGAGCTCCAACTGAACCGAGCCTGGCAATCGCTCCTCCGAGCCATCAGCACGGATCAACGCATTCACACCACAGGAACCACTGGCCCCACCGTTGAGTCCGAACGGGGGCACTTGCCGCGATCCACTGATCAGCGACACGCGCATCGGTTCGAGAAAACGGATCGTGCGTTCCAAACCATCACCCCCGGGCCAACGGCCTTGCCCACCACTGCCGCAGCGCACCGCAAAGGATTCCAACCGCACGGGATAACGGCTTTCCAGCACTTCCGGATCCGTCAGCCTTGAGTTGGTCATGTGCGATTGCAGGCCCACGGATCCAGCAAAGCCCTCACCGGCACCACCGCCTCCGGCCACCGTTTCGTAGTACTGGCAACGGCCGTTTCCAAAGCTGAGATTGTTCATCGTGCCTTGACCAGCAGCGAGCACGCCAAAGGCAGCAAACAGCAGATTGCAAAGGGCTTGGGACACTTCCACATTTCCAGCCACAACGGCGGCAGGAGCCTCCGGATTCAACAGGCAACCCCGCGGAACCCGCAGCTCCAACGGTGCAAAACAACCTTCATTTAAGGGAATGTCGTCATCGAGAAGACAACGGATCACGTACAACACAACCGCACGAGTCACCGCCAGGGGGGCGTTGAAATTTCCGTGCCGCTGCTGCGATGTGCCGCGGAAGTCGAGCACCAGCTTCTGCTGATCACGGTTGTGCTGATCGTGGTTGTGCTGATCGTGGTGCACACCAATCCGCACCGCCAGGGTGGCGCCATCATCCAAGAGAAACTCATGGCTCGCGTCAGCCAACCCAGAGATCAGACGCCGTACACAGGCCGCCGCATGGTTCTGCAATTCCCTCATCTGCTGCTGGACCAACGCTTCTCCCTCCCGCTCGACCAAGCGTTGAAGCCCTTCGATACCAGCCTGGTTCGCGGCCACCTGTGCCTGGAGGTCGGCCAGTAATTCGGATGGATTGCGAGGCGGGGTCGCCATCGCGCGACAACATGCCTCCCATTTTGAGTGGTTGATCGCACCATCACGCACAAACAACAGATTGCGCAGCAACAGACCCTCGTCATCAATGCATGTGCTGAACGACGGCATCGAACCGGGGCTGATCCCACCCACATCCGCATGGTGACCACGACTGGCCACAAAGAAGCTGGGATTCACCCCACCACAAAACACTGGTGTGATCGCCGTGATGTCTGGGAGATGCGTCCCGCCATGGAAAGGGTCATTGCTCAACAGGGTGTCGCCAGGTTGCAACGGGAGCACCGCACCAGCAGCCACCTGCTCGAGCAAATCACGCACGCTGTCTCCCATCGAACCGAGATGCACAGGAATGTGCGGTGCATTGGCGACGAGTCCACCTTGGCAATCAAACAGTGCACAGGAAAAATCAAGGCGTTCGCGGATGTTGACCGAACGACTCGTTTGGCGAAGGCGCTCCCCCATTTGCTCAGCGATCGCCATGAAGCGATGGCGAAACAGCTCTGCCAGCACTGGATCGTCCTGCTTCAGCTCGGGCCTCTCAGCCTCTGATTGCTCAGCCGCTGAAGAGGCGATGGGCCCCTGCTCCAACACCAAGGCGGCGGCACGATCCACCCGAGCCGTCCACCCGTCCTCCACCACGATGCAACCGGTCGCTTCAGCGATCAGCGCAGGCCCCTCGATACACATCCCAACGGGCAACGTCTCCCGATCGAACAAGGCAACGCTCTGCCAACCGTTGCGCCGCAAATACATGGGAACCCGCTGTGGCTCAACACCCTCTGCGGAGTGCGGGGGGGCGGCATCCACAGCTGGCGGTTGGAACTGCTGCTGGGCGGCCACCTCCACATTGAGCATCTCCACAACCAACAACTGCTCAGAACGGATGCAGTAGCCAAAGCGCTGCTGATGCCTCGCTTGGAATGCCGTCACCAATGCAGACGGCTTCATCCCCTTTTCGAAAGGCAGGGTCAGGGTCTGCTCGGCACCGGGATAGCGCAGCGCCAACGACCAGCAAACTTCAGATTGGTTCAAGCAGCCGTCCAGTCCATCCCCCTGGTCGATCAACTGTTGGAGCGCTTGCTGCGTTAGCTCTTCAGCCCGCTCGAACAGCGTTGCGAGCAACGCGTCCGAGAGCTCAGATCCAAGATGGAACTGCAGCCGTCGACGTTGGCGGGCCTGTCCCATCCCATAGGCAGACAACACGCCGGCCATGGGGTGCAGCAACACCGATGCCAGTCCCAGCTCTTCGGCCAGCCGGCAAGCATGCTGCCCGCCGGCGCCGCCATAGGCCACCAACACACCGCCACGGATGTCTTGGCCGCGATGCAAAGACACACGTCGAATCGCGGCAGCCATTCGCTCAATCGCCAGCTGTAAAGCCCCCTCCGCCAGCTGCTCGGAACATTGACCAAGGCCTGATGCCAACGCACCAAACCGCTGTTGCACCACCCCAAGGTCTGGTGGTTGATCGCCCTGCGCACCGAACACACTGGGGAAACGATGCAGCTGCAGCCGCCCCAGCAGCAGATTGGCATCGGTGATCGTGAGTGGCCCCCCGGCTCGATAACAGGCGGGTCCAGGCCGAGCGCCCGCCGAGCGTGGTCCCACCCGCAAGCGATCGCCGTCCCGATGCAGCACCGACCCCCCACCAGCAGCCACCGTTTCAATCGGTAAGCGCGGCGCCAAAAGTTGGAGGCCAGCGATCTCGGTTTGCTCCTGCACGAGGCGCAACGCCGCATCTTCGGCAGCCTCAACACAAAACACATCCGTTGAGGTGCCGCCCATGTCGAACCCCAGTACCGGCACTCGCTCAAAACCAGACGCGCGCGCCGCGGCGATCGCCCCCACCATCCCAGCCGCGGGTCCCGAAAGAATGGTGTCTTTGGCCATCAGGCCCTGAATGGATTGCAGGGCTCCGCTCGAGGTCATCACCCGAAGGGGAGTCGATGCCCCAAGCGCCGTCTGCACCTGCTGCAAATAACCATGCAGCACTGGAGCAACAGCCGCCTCCACCAGCGCCGTTTGACCACGGGGCACAAGGCGTGGCTTGACGCTCACTTGATGCGAACACACCACCCGGGGAAAACCCAAGGCCTTCAGTTCAACAGCACACTGCAACTCATGGGTGGGGTTGCGTTGGGCATGCAACAACGCCACCACCACATCATCAAAACCATCGGCGCGAAGCGCAGTGAGACGGTTCCGCAAGTTGTCGTTCCAGAGGGGCGACTCCAACTCAGCGCCATGGGCATCCAAGCGGCCCGGCACTTCGACCACCTCGCTCGCCAAAAAGGGGGGTTCCGACTGGGCTAGGGCAAAAAGATCAGCACGATGTTGATCCCCAATGCGCAGCAGATCAGCCAAACCACTGTTGGTGAGCAACACCAGCGGTGCACCGCGGTGCTCCAACAAGGCATTCGTGGCAACGGTGGTCCCCAGCCGGACGCTCTCAATCTGCGCAGGCCCGATCGGTTCCCCAGCAGAGTTCGCCAAGAGCTCCCGCATCGCCTGCACGGCGGGATCACCCTCACCCCCTTCGGACAGCACTTTGCGGATGTGCAGTGTCCCGCGGGGATCACAGCCGATGAGATCGGTAAATGTGCCACCGCGATCCACCCAAAAGCGCCAAGCAGCCAACGAGCGCAGAGCCATCTGCACTCCAGGATGAAGCCTTTCCTCTTCCCATGTCGCAAACGACCTGAGATGGTGAAGAGACCTTGTTGACGCCGAGCTTGGAGAAAGTCTCCACCGCCTGGGCGATCTTCCAGGGCCTCCTGCTGGAAGCCATTCCCTTTCTCTTGCTGGGGGTCGCGATCGCAGGGCTGGCCCGTTGGCTCGTTCCCCAGGCCGCATGGGTCCACCGGCTTCCTAAAAATCCACTGCTGGCTCCAATCACCGGGGCCCTCATGGGTTTCGCATTACCGGCCTGTGAGTGTGGAAACGTCCCCGTTGCCAGAAGGCTTCTGGCAAGTGGAGCTCCCATGGGCACAGCGTTTGGCTTTCTCTTTGCAGCGCCGGTTCTCAATCCGATTGTCTTGGCGAGCACCTGGGCCGCATTCCCAGATCAGCCCTGGCTTTTGATTGCACGGCCCCTAGGGGCCTTTGTGATTGCCGTTTTGCTGAGCTTGCTGCTGGTCCAGCTGCCCGAAACCCAATTGCTGGAGCATGCCCTACTCAGCGAGCGGCGGATGAGCCAACCGCTTAGCAGAATTGGGCTGCTGGAACGCAGCGGCGGTTTAATTGGAGATCCCATCGGGGAGATTGCACCAGCAGAGCCCACACGTCTGCGAGCGGCGGAGGTGCTGGACCAGAGCAGTCGGGAATTCTTGGATCTTCTCGCCCTGCTGGTGCTGGGATGTCTGATCGCCGCGCTGGTCCAAACCTGGCTACCGCGCAGTTGGTTGCTGACCGTGGGTGGTGCCCCAACGGGATCAATTCTGGCGTTGATGCTGCTGGCCGTGGTGGTGTCGGTGTGCTCCAGCGTTGATGCCTTTCTGGCTTTGGGATTTGCAGCACAGGTCACCCCCGGGGCCCTGCTGGCATTCCTCCTGCTCGGGCCAGTGGTCGACCTAAAACTGGCCGGATTGTTCACTGTTTTGATGCGTCCGCGCGCCATTGCCATCACGGCCATCGCCGCCAGCCTTGGCGTGCTCCTCATCGGCCAATGGGTCAATCTCTGGCAGCTATGAGGGGCAAGGCATGATTCGAGGCGCACTTCTGATGGTTTGGGGGTGGATTGTGCTCTGGAGTGTCATCTCCGGACGCCTCGATCTACTGCTTCGTGGCGTCTTCCATGGCCTGGTTGGAGTCTCGGGGGCTGCGCTGCTCTTGGCGGGAGTGAGCTTGTTGATCCGCCATCGCGGTCGACGGGAACGGTTGTCCTGGCCCTGGTGGAGCAGTGCAGCCATCGCAGTTCTTGTCTTACTCGTACCACCCAATCCCTCCTTCAGTGATCTCGCCGAAAGCCGACCGCAAGGATTGCCGGAACCCCCTGAACTTGCCTTCGTCTTACCACCAGAACAACGAACCCTGACGGAATGGGTTCGACTCCTGCGAAGCCAGCAAGATCCCGATCTCGTGGACGGAAATCCTGTCAAAATCAGCGGTTTTGTTTGGGCACAGAAGAAGGGCCCACCCCTAATTGCACGCCTGACCGTGCGGTGCTGCCTGGCCGATGCCACCCCAGCCGGCCTACCGGTGCTTTGGCCAGATGGATTCAGTCCAAACACCAACCAATGGTTGTCAATTCAAGGGGTGATGGCGGTGACCGTGCGCAATGAGCAACGGGTAGCCGTCGTGATACCCAAAACGATCACTCCGATATCCCGGCCCAAGCGCCCCCTGGAACCATGAACAATCGGCTGGGGCTCCTCCTTGGACTTGCAACTGCAGGTGTGTTGATACAGCAGCAGATCTTGCTGCGCTTACCGCCTCGGTTGGTGCAGCTCAGGCCACAGCACATTCATACCGGGAGCGCTGGCCTCGACCTGCGCTTCAGCAGGCCCATGGACCTGAACACAGTCAAGGCAGAAAGCGATCTGAAACCAGCGCTTCGCCATCGCTGGATTGGGAACCATGGGGCCCTGCGGTTGATCCTCAATCCGGCCAAGCCCATTGATCAGCCCATTGAGCTCCAGTTAGCAGGACAGGATCTGAGGAAGAACAAGCTGACACCACAAACCTGGTGGTGGGATCCAAGACCATGGCTTCTGATTAACAGAACAACGAACAACGGACAGCAATTACTGCTGCAGGGTCGAGACGGTCAATGGGCCCCAATCAGTCCCACCTGGACACGGCTGAACAAGGTCGTTCCCCTTGGCAATGGTCGCGGTGTCGCCATGGTGGCGAGCAACGACGACCGATCGGAGCAGATTTGGCTGCAACCGCTCGAACCGAACAGTCTCAACCAAGATTCCGGCTCCCTCTTACCCCCCAAACCACAAGCCATTCAGCGCTTAGCGAAAGGGAACGTTCTGTTCGCTCATCTCAGCAGCAACCTGAATGGGGATCTGCTGATCCAAACCGGTGGTTTTTTACCCAAGAGCGAAAAGAACGAGCTGGTCTTAGCCAATGGTCAACGCCGTGCAATCAACGTGCGTTCTGCCGGACCAATGGAGCTGCTTCCAGGAGGCGGAGGGTTGGTGGTGCCCACCTACAACGGCATCAATCTGCAACCCTTGATCAACAACAACAAAACCGTTCAATCCCTGCCGGGCAATCGCGAGCTGGGCGCCTTCTGCGCTGCATCCGGACGCGCACTGTTGATCCGCCATTGGCCGGACTATCGACGCTCAATCGAACTCATTCTTCCCGGAATGGCGCCCCGTCAACTTTGGCTTGGGGAGGAAGCCGTTTTGGGTGTTGCCTGTGACGCAAAGGGGGAACGAATCTGGGCAGTGATCGGAACATGGACAGGAGAATGGGCACAACACCTGATCCTGCAAATGGATAGCGAAGGGAATGAAATCAACAGACGACTCCTAGCGCCATGGAGGATGAAAGGGGGTACGCCACTTCAATTGGATCCAGTGGGCGGTCGCTTGCTACTCACCGTGAGCCGAAAGGGTCAAAACAAGGCCAATCCAGCCTTGATCGATGCAGCCACACTTCAGTGGAACAAGATTATCCCAATCGATGTAGAAGAAGCCCATTTGCTGAATCCATGAGCCTTTACTAGAAAGCCTATAGAAGCCAAGAGACGAAGCCCTCAATTAAAAAATACTGATCGAAAAACGGGAACTTTATGGAAATGATGACTTACATTTAAGGCGATACAAGCAATCCAAGAGAACCTAAAAGCCACGCTTATCGGGAAAGCGCGACTTTTGTTCAGGCACATAAATAGTTTTAACAACGCAAGAAGCTAGAAGCTAAAGGTTACGCCAGTTCCAACATGATGCTGCCATCCTTCTCCCCAACCAGGTGCATTCACCGAACTATAGGTGGGTTGCCAGTGAGCAAACAACGTCGCTTGACCAACAGGAACTGAGATCTCTAACTCACCAGCAAAATCAGTGCGCTGATGCAAGCCTGAGTAGCTGCCAGGCGTGTAAAAACGTGGACCAGCATCAAGCGTCACACTGATTTGATCTCCACCAACAATGAAGCCAAATCCGAGGCGGGGATCTGTGTAGTTCCCCATCCAAGTCCCATCAGATTCCCAACCTTGCCGATGCTCTAAGGAAAGAAAAAGTCCGTCTGCAAGGCTTTCTAAGCCATCACCAAGAGAGAAATTCAGAGCACCGTCGCCGAGTGCCCATACAACTTCTGCTCCAATTTCATTTTTAAGGCCCTGGAGATCATCACCTTGATTTTGAGTGACATAATAAGGCTTCCAATCAACAGAAACACTTAGGCGATCGTTCGGGGCATATCGAACCTGGAGAAAGCCTCGAACGTCGGTCCGCTTGTACGACGTATCTCCATGACCATGATCATGGCCCGAATGATCATGGCCAGAGTGATCATCGTGATCGCCAAGATCATTATCATCATGACCTAAATGATCGTCGTGGTCATCGTTCTCGTCGACATGGACCTTGCCGTAGAAGTGCTCCGCCTCTCCCCAAACCAGCGACGGTCCCACAGCAGCTTCGACGGACAAACTGCCACCGGAACCCAAACCCCACTGGAAAACGCCCCCAAACAATCCATCAAGCGCGTAATGCCTGGGGTTGTCCTCAAGATTCTGTTCGAAACCAGCATGACCCTCGAGGGTGATCACAGGAGTGAATTGAAATTCACCCATTTGGGGTTCATCTCCACCCCCACCATGGGCACCATGGGAGAACGATGGTCTGGCTTGAATGAAGGGAAGAAGAAGTAGAGCCAGCAGCAACGAACGTTTGCGAGACATAAGAAGAGAGAGAAATCAGGGAAAAACCAAGAGAAGAAGTCAAAAAAAATTAAATAGCCAACCAACGATTAGCGAGAGAATTTGCAGCAGATTGATTACAAGAACTACCCTGACCCTTTAAAATCGCACAGATATTTTTCGTGGCTGTTGAGACGGCCGTTTCACCTGGGGCAATCCCTTCTCCGTAAAGAGGAGTCGAAGCAATGGGCAACCCAGAACGTTTACTAATACGCCTCAAAGACTTGTTAGCAGGCAAATAAGACGAGAAGATCACTTTTGCGCCGGAGCTCTTTACCGCTTTCGTGATTGCATTCAGGCTGGAAGGCTTTAATGAACCTCCGGTTGTATAGCTATCCAACATGGAGATTTCTTTGAGGTTATATCGTCTCGCAAGATGACTGTATGTCTGATGATCCGTCACCAGGACTCGTTGAGCCGCAGGCAACGTTGAAAACTGAACAGAGGCCCAAGCGCCAAGATCGCTCAAAACACGCTGCGCGTTAGCAGCGCGAGAGACAAACGCCAAACGTGCATCACCAGACAACAAAAATGAGAGGCGCTTTGCAACCACAGATGTCATGGCTGCTGAAGTTGCAGGATCATGCCAAACATGAGGATCGTTGTCTCGATAGGAGGGCAAAGCCACCTCTCCCACAGCAACCACGGGGGCTGAAACAGATAGTTGCTTGACAGAAGGGGTGAGATTGAAGCCAACGTGGAACACCAAATCGGCGCTTGCCAATGCCTGACGGTCGCTGGGCTTCAATCGATAACCATGCGGATCACCTCCAGGCGGGATCAAACAGGTGACATTGATGGCTGATCCAGCCAAGGTGCGAGTCAAGTCACACAGGGTTCCATCGACAGCAACAACTGACGGCTGGGACGCTTGGAGAGGAAGGCTGGCCAGCGAGCTCGCCAATAGCGACGGCATCGCACCCCAGGCAATCCAAGAGGAACAGCGCACAGAACACGGGGATGAGAATGGTTATCATTCTTTCAGCGTGTCAGAATGTTGCAACCGCCTTTCAACCGGCTTTCCAATTGCACCAACAGAGCTTTTAACGATGTCAACCCTTGCCGACAATGAGGGATTGCGCGCTTTTCGTGTCTGCTTCAGCTATGGCGAAAGGCAGATTATTGACAACATCAGCTTTGAATTGAAGCCCGGAACTTTGACGGCACTCGTCGGGCCGAATGGAGCTGGCAAATCAACCTTGCTGCACCTTTTACAAGGACGATTGCAGAGAGATAGCGGACACGTGGAATGCACCGACAGTATTACCGTCATGCCGCAGAGAACGTCAATTGACTGGACATTCCCAATCACCGTCAATGACATGGTGCGATTAGGTGGAAGAACTCTCAACCATCGGCCCGGAGAGCACCTAGCAAAACAACTCCTCAAGCGAGTCGGGATGGAACAGTTGGCTCAAAGACGGTTGAGCGACTTATCAGGGGGACAACAACAGCGTGTTTTACTCGCCAGGGCACTGATGCAACAGACAGGAGTATTGCTTCTCGATGAGCCATGCAGCGCAATCGATCCCCCAACTCGCGAGCATCTACTGTCTGTCATGCGAGAACAAGCTGATGCAGGGCAAACATTGTTGGTGAGTAGCCACGACTGGGGAAGTGCTCTCGACAGCTACGACAAAGTCCTCGTCATTGACAATCGATTATTAGCCAATGGCACACCCTCAGAAGTCCGAGAAAAACTAAGCGATATGACATGCATGATGGGGAGCTACTGCTGTGGATGAAGCTCAAGCCTGGTGGCTTATGCCACTCATTTTGTCTCTTTTAATTGGTGTTATCTGTCCGACAACAGGATCCTTATTAATCACCCAAAGACGAATATTACTAGCCAATCTGATGGCTCATTCGGTACTACCAGGATTAGTACTAGCCTTGGCACTTGGGATTGACCCAACAATCGGTGGACTAATCAGTGGATTGCTGGGTGCCGTAGTAGCAGAACGGCTCAATCAAAGATTTAAAGGTAGGGAAGAGTCATCGATGAATACTGTTTTGGCCGGGTTTACAGCCCTTGGGGTGCTGTTGGTGCCATTACTACAAACCCGAGTCGACCTAGAAACCATTTTATTTGGAGACTTACTGGCTGCAAACAGCAGTGACCTCATTCGAACGTTGATTGCAACATCGGCGCTCATCGCCTTGCTGCTGACGCGTTACCAAGATTTGGTCTTCATTGGTGTAGATCCAGAGGGTGCGATAGCCGCGAAACGCCCAGTCACACAACTCCGATTTACGGCAATCTTCGTGACAGCTTTGGTTGTCATTAGCGCCATTACAGCTGTGGGCATCATCCTTGTAATCGCCTTACTTTGTGCTCCTGTACTGATGCATATTGAAAATAGTAGAAGCCTTCGACAACTGATTTTAAAATCCTCTACAACCGGCTTAGCCCTAACAAGTGGTGGGATGATGCTCGCCATCGCAGTGGATCTTCCACCCGGACCATTAATTGGGAGCCTATGCGTCTTGATGCTGATGTTAAAAAGAAGTTAACAATCAGGAGTGCAATCAACTCATGATGGCAATGTGTCAAGCATGCTAGATTGGCAATACTCTCCTGAAAACGCGTGAGTCAGACAAATTTCACAGAGGAAAATATACTTTACGTCTACATCGGACCAGCCGCGCTATGTCCTTGTCCTAATATCAAATCTCAACTTATTGTCATTACCGGAGATCAAGGGGAATGGGTTGAACCCTTGATCCAACAGCGCAGCGATGGAGAGAGCAGAGGAAAGAATAATATAAAAATCTACCACAACATTATCGGAAAATCAGGAACAACTAAAACCTGGCATACATTCAATCAACCCTTTCTAAATGGAATTTTTTCTGCACATTTACTAGACTGGTGCAACCCTGCATGCACCATAGAATTAAAGTCAGAAAATCAAGTTGCAGCAGAAAAACTCGAAATATTAATCCCAAAAAGTGGCTTTAATGCAGAAAAAATTCATCTATGTGTTGCTCAAGGCAATCCAATATTAACGATTAAAAGAGCTGAAAAGCTGCTTTCACAATGCATCGCAATCGACTTAAGCCTGCATCCACTCACCGAAATCTGGAAAAATTCGATTGATCAATATCTCAGCCAGAAAAATTACCAAAACTGTCCTCAAACACAATTATATTTGAGCAATACTGCTAATGAAATACATGGCCTAGCGCCTCTGATACAGCCAAGTCAGAGCGAGCTGTTTTTAAACAAAACGATCAAAACGCTACTAAGTAGCATTAATCTAGATGACTACCGTGAAGACGATAATCAAATAAGCGACTTAGAGCTGAGTCGACTGATTGCACATGGGGAGCGACCAATTCAATCTAATCAATCGGTTCGCAACTTACTATCAATTCGCCTAAAGACTTTATTCAAAAAAGGAAATTCATCATCCTCAGCATCCAGTCAAGATGTGACGACCGAGAAAAATATTAACAAGAGACCGCGCAGAAAAGCAAAGGCCTCGAAGCAAGTAGATTTAATTCAATTACCCCAAAAATTAAGGGGTAATATAGATTCTCTAGATAAAACTAAATCCATACGCGGTTGGGTCGATAGCTCTGATTTTGGAGAAGGAACATCTGAAATAAATATACTTTGGAAGGAACATGATCGGTCAATTGCGGTTGGGTTAGCCAACATCGATCGACCAGACTTAAGCCAAATTGGAATCAAAGATACACGTTGTGGATTTTCGATTAAAATTAATGATAATGATTTCTTTCGAGCAGCTGAAGACCCCAATCATTCCATAACTTTGTGCCTAATAGAAAGCAAAAGTAGGCAATTAATTGGCAATAAACCCTGGAAGATTCCTGACCATATAAAAAAAGAACTAATTCCATCAATAAGGGGGCAGGTTGATGGATTTGAAGGATCACATAGAATCAGAGGATGGGTCGATAGTTCTGATTTTGGCAAAGAGATCTCAGAGATCAATGTATTGTGGAATGAACAAAACAAGTCACTTGGCACCGGAATTGTAAACATAGATCGACCTGATCTTCTCACGATAGGGCTTCAAGATACTCAGTGTGGTTTTTCCATTGAACTCGAACTGTTCCGCTCTTTTGCATTAATTGAGATTTTAGATGGGCCGATTAGCTTATCCATCATTGAACACAAAAGCGGGCAATTGATTGGTGAGCAGCCTTGGGAAGTAACAGATTCAATAAAATTAGATTTACTCGATTCCCTCCTGACTGAATATATCAATGAAGATAGAATTAATGACGTTGAAAACTACCTTTGCCAATCAAGCAATTCATACTTTACAACCATAATACGACGAAGAATTCTGGAGGTTTCAGCCATACGCTGTAGGGCCGGACGATGGAACGAAGCAATTATCAGTCTTGTTCTTAGGAGCAAGGCAGTTAATCAACAGTTGGATTATGGCAACAACGCTGAATCAGCAAGTAGGCTTGAACTACTACTATTGGCAACGATACTACTGACACATTATATTGATCATGAGAAAATCAATAAAATCAATATCAAGGAAATACTTGAAGAAGAATTTAATGATAATATCATTTCGAAGGTCAGTCAACAGCTAAAAGAACGTCAATTTATTGGCCTACAAAGCTGGGAGAAAAGATTTTGGGAGCATTATTTACGACCAATTAATTTTGCATTAATTGCAACATTATTTCTGCAGTCAAATCACAGAGGACTCCATGGTGTAACCAGCCTTCTTGATACACTTGCATCTGTTGCCGAATATCCATTCGGAAGCAATGATATTGCACATTACATACGGTCAATCCTAAACGTTCAACACACTCATCATTTTGAACAAGGATATATTAAATTAGCGCAATCACGAAACGATCGATTTGGCTTATTGCTCGCAACATATGCCAATCACTTGCATTCCGGAAGCCAAGATCAAAACATTCATTACCTCGCTGCAACCATCGACTTTGCCGGTGGTGCCCCAACGACATACACATATTTAATTCAAGAGCTGCAAAGAGTTCTTGCGGCCCATCTCAACGCAAATCCTAAACAAACGATCGCAAAGCATTGGATTGACAGATTTGGACATATCGCAAGTAATGAAACTCAATCCATGGTTGGACAGATGCTAAGGCTTGGCCTGTCCAAGTCAGATGTTATTGATTTTCATAATCAGATGATCATCGCAAAGCAATCTTTAGCAGAGATGATTTGGTGCCAAAATAATTCAACTAAGATGTTGGATCCATGGAGAGAAAAAAATCAAAGACAGATCAAACGTTGGCTCATTATTGGTGAGAGGGAGCTGACCCAATGCTGGATGTACAGAGTTGAACAAAAGAGGGATCAACTTGAGCAAGTTGGCTGCGACGTTCGCTGCATTGACCATGAAGATCTGAAATCCTGGTCATTCAGCCACGACATGATATGGGCCGAAGCGGTGATTGTTTGCAGACTTCCTGCCATGTATCACGTCTTTCGTGCCATAGCTTTTGCACGGAATTGCGGACTCAAGGTTTATGCGGAAATTGATGACCTCTTGTTCACCCCTGACTATCCTGCAGACTATCAATCTTATGGCGACTCGATTCCACTCAGTCAATACAAGAATCTATGTGTTGATTACCCACTGAGGCTTGGAATCCTAAACTACGCCGATGAAATCATTGTTTCCACTGATGTTTTAGCTGAATACTGCAATCAAATAATAAAGGATAAGCAAAAACCAATTCATATTCTTCCAAATTTACCTCTCAATTCTCTTCAAGCTATTTCGAAGCTCTATCAAGCTGATCACAGCTGGCAAAGAAAGGAAGATATTCAGAGAATCGCACTCACATCGGGTACCCTTTCACACAAGCAAATCCTCAAGGAAACGGTCTATCCAGCTCTTATAGATGTCCTAAAGAGGTATCCGAAAGTAGAACTTACCATCATCGGACATGTCGACTTACCCTCTGAAGTTACAACCTTCAAGGACCGAATTAAGATTGTACCTTTTACAGATTATAAAAATTATCTAAAACTATTGAGCGAGTGCACCATCGTGCTAATCCCCCTGGAGATACACCCAACAACCCACGGAAAAAGTGCTATCAAATGGATGGAAGCAAGCCTTTGTGGGGTGACATCCATTTGCTCACCAGTACGCGCCTATACAGACGTAACAACAAATGGAGAAGATGTCGTCATTGCAGAAAGTACGGGTGACTGGCGCAATGCAATGATTCGGCTGCTAGACAATCCCAAAGATCGAGAGGCTATCGCAAAACGCGCTTTTACAAGTGCGAACACTTTATTTAAGGACCAAACTGCCATTTCATTCTGGTCGGACAAGATCAACAGAAGTACAACGCAAGAGGTCTTCAACAAGACCACGAAGAAGATGTTGGTCATTAATGTTTTCTTCGCTCCACAAAGTGTTGGTGGAGCGACAAGAGTTGCTCAAGACTATGTCAAAAAGATGAGCAATGATGCCACAATTAATTATAATATAACAGTTCTTTGTGTTGACTATGCGAATTGGCAATCAGGACTTCAGTCAGTCAATAAAACACCGGAGGAATTGGCCCATGAATCTGAGTTAACGGAAGATCAACATTCAACCAGAATATTTAGCCCCACAAGCACGACATCGGATGAGCTCGAAGTTTTAAATAAAAAGCTGAGACCGGAAAAAATCGACTGTCATGACAAAGTCCATATTGATATCTCTCACTGGAACGGAGCTCGTGTTGTTCGACTTAACATTCCACCTAAACCTTGGCATGTCCACGAAGATCCTGTTGTAGAAGCATTCTGCGAAGAATTTTTCGAGACAGAGTCGTTTGATTTGATTCAGTGTCATTGCTGCCAAATCCTCACGGCATCTCCACTCATCGTTGCTCGACGCATGTCAATCCCATACGAGGTGATTTTGCATGATGCTTGGTGGATGAGTTATGAACAGTTTCTCATTTCAGCAGCAGGTCGGGTCATTAACCCAGCTGATCCTCTCGACCATTTTGATCAAGAGCCAACGGACGAGGAAAGGGATCTAGCTGTTGAAAGACGACAGATTTTGTATGGAGTTCTCGAAGATGCAGAACGAAGAATTGCAGTGTCATCAGCATTTAAAAAAGTTTGTGAACTGGCTGGAATAGCAGACATATCAGTTCAAGAGAACGAAGCAACATCAATGAAGATCGCATTAACTGACAACAAGCTAGGCAATATTGATCAAAATCATCATTTCAAAATATGTCATATTGGAGGAATGAGTTTACATAAGGGCTATCAATTGCTCCGACAAGCAGTTCATCAATTAACACCCAATCTTCCCTTTGAATTTACAATCATTGATCATCGACTGAGCTCTGCAGCGGATCGATACAGCACCACCTGGAATGGATACAACATTAACTTTCTTGCACCGGTACCAATGGATGAAATGCCGATCTTCTATTCAAAGCATGATGTCTTAATCGCCCCATCGATTTGGCCCGAAAGTTTTGGACTCGTTAGTCGAGAAGCTCTGAGTGCAGGTCTTTGGGTGATCGCCAGTGATTCAGGTGCCTTAGCGGAACCGATCCTGCAATCAAGCAAAAGAATCGGAACGGTCATACGACCCAATCAGCTTGAAGATCTTGTTGATGCGATCAACGAATTACCCGAACAACTAAACGAAAAATATGAAAGGAGAGTTCAATCATGATAAACTTATTCAATCAAAGTGATCATATGAATCGAACCCTTTCCTTTTTAATTTGTGGACTTGAACATAGTGGAACCACAATGGTTTCAGATCTTTTTCGGGAACATCCAGATGTTGAATCGGGATTTGAATGTGGCGTTTTAATGTGTAAAGACCCCAGAGAATTTCTAACATTTAAACCGTTTTGCGATCATATGGTTGTGGGATGGGGCCTTCAACCAGAAGATCTTAGCTATGCATGTAATACTGATTCATTCGAAGAGTTTTATCAACGTCTCTTTGAGCGCTCCACGATTGTACGTGACAAAAATCCATCCATCCTTTTTGATAAAACGCCGAGATACATTACTCAACTTCAGGAGATACAAAACAAGGTCAATATTCCTACAATTGCAGTGATTAAGGATCCACGATCGCTTGCTTTATCAGACTTCAAACGATCCAAAAAATCCTTGGATGATATTGATTCTTGGTATGAATCCTGGAAAGACCCTAAGAAAGCATATATGCGATCCGCCTACCATGGCTATATGTACGCGTGGGAAAACAAATCTTGCTTCGTTGTTCGTCTAGAGGAGATCTGCTTTTCAGCCGGTTCGACTGTTCGCTCGATGTTTGAATTTGTGAACTTGCCTTTCCAGTACGACTATTTAGATTTAAGGAATAAGCGTTTTGGAAACACCTCGGGTTCATCAATTAGTGTTAATTCATGCATGCAATTCATGGAGATACTGCCCAAGCATATACAAAAGAAAATTATTGAGGATTTCTCCGAATTTGATCAGTGGTTTTACCCATTTTAACCTGCTAATATGGTCCCAACTCAACTATTTATTGACTAGGCAAAGAATTTAATCTGAATTACAAATACTATTTTTAAGATCAAGGTTTTTGGGCTCGTTACCTAACCACTGCGAGCCAAGCGCCAGCAATAGCAGCGATCAAACCACAAACGAAAGCCTGAAGGATCAACTGCCCTGAATCTTGTTTTTCCCAACGATCAACCACAGCACAAACTGAAGCGTAACTTTCAAAATTTCTCTCCGATTTGGAGATAAATTGATCTATAAAATCATCATTCAAGTTAAGTCGGCACAATTTAGATCTAATTTGATTTTTTTTCAAATTGGGTCATTCGTCAATTATTGACTCCAAACTTTCTAAAACTATTGTAGCGACTCGTCCGTTGAGCATGAGGTACGTGCCGACCCCAAAGTCCTTCCCAATAGAAAAAAACAACGCCATGTCCGCGGTCCCGTGCCAATCGCACCTTTTCACGCAAAACCGATTCAGCCGTGGTTCGTCGGCCGAATCCAGCCAAAATACCGATTTGCGTGGGGATTCTCCATTCACGAGCTTTGCGTAATGCCGGTTGATCAAGATCACGGGCAAAACCTTTCACCGAATAGGCATAGTTCTGAACAACAAGCTCATCCACTAATTCACCCATGGCCCATAATTCCCAGTCCTGCAGCCAAATGTTGTAGGCCTGACGAAATGGGCCAGGAGAAAGACTGATTCGACTGGGTAATTGTTTTTGTTTCAATCGGGTGCGTAAATCCCTTAATAAGCCCGTAAGTTGCTGACGTCTCCAACGCATCCAATAGCGGTTTGTGTGATCCACAGGAGGTAATCCCCCTGTTTGCTTCTGATACAACACGGAGGTGTAGTTGTCATAACCAAACTCCACAGGCCAGGCAAAATGGTCATCTAATTGCAAGCCATCCATCGAACAACGCTGGAGGACCTCGACCACCAAACCAATAAAACGTTCCCTGACTTCCGGATGAGCCGGGTTAAGCCATGCCATCCGATGGTCACCATGCATCGTCATGGTGCGTTCACCATTCGCTTTGGCCAGAATCCAATCCGGGTTGTCTTTCACAACCCGCGCATTGGCTGGCTCCATCAGACCATATTCAAACCATGGCATCACCTTGATGCCGCGTTTTTTCCCTTCTGATGCAAGGGTGCAAATTGGATCAATTGCCAAGCCAGCCTTGGCTAAGGGTGGTTCCACAGGCGCAAAATTGCTCTTGTGAAATGTCGTCCCCCGACTCCAAACATTGGGAATGACACGCGTAAATCCAGCGCGCTGGAGTTCCCCCATCGCGTCACTTATGCGTCGCCTGTCGTAATACAGCGGACTGGGACTATTGGTGAGCCATACCCCCATCGTGCTGCGAGTTCTCAACAATCGATCCAGTCGCGATTGCGACTGTCCCGCAGAAGTGAACAAGCCGAGGGACGTGACCCCAGCCAAGCAACACCACAACAAGCGCTGAACCATGACTGAGCAGACCTAACGGAACATCGAGCTCACAGAGCTTTCATGATGGATACGCAAGATCGCCTCTCCCAACATGTTGGCAACGGAAAGAACTTTGAGCTGCGGAAATGTTCTCTCCGACGCAATCGGGATGCTATTTGTTACAACAACCTGCTCAAACAACCCTTCTGTAGAAAGACGCTCGCAAGCCGGTGGTGAAAACACGGCGTGAGTGGCACAAGCGATCACGCGTTGCGCCCCCTGTTGACGCAACAACTTGGCACCGGCACAAATCGTGCCACCGGTATCGATCATGTCGTCAATCAAAACCGCCGTTTTCCCCGCCACATCACCAATCACAGTGAGGCTTTCGGCCTTGTTGTGGCCGGTGCGTCGCTTATCAATAATCGCTAGGGGCGCGTCATTCATCTGCTTGGCAAAAGCACGGGCCCGAGCAACACCTCCCACATCAGGTGACACAACGACAATGTCTCCGAGATTTTGTGTCGACAAATAGTCGACCAGCACCGGTGATCCATAGATGTGATCACACGGAATATCGAAATAGCCCTGGATCTGTGCCGAATGAAGATCCATCGCCAAGACGCGATCGACACCAGATTTGACCAACAAATTCGCCGTGAGCTTGGCGGTGATCGACTCACGACCAGCTGTTTTGCGATCTGCCCTGGCATAGCCGTAGTACGGAACCACAGCCGTGATCTGACGAGCAGAGGCACGACGGCAAGCATCCACCATGATCAGCAGCTCCATCAGGTGATCATTCACCGGAGCGCACGTGGGCTGGATCAAGAACACGTCGCAACCGCGAATCGACTCTTGGATTTGAACGTAGAGCTCTCCATCCGCGAACCGCTTCACAACCCTTGGCCCATCAGGCACCCCCAGGTATGCAGCGATCTCCCGAGCCAAGCCGGGGTTGGACGTACCACTGAATAATCGCAGCCTGGGACTGTCGCCAGAAACCATTTCCTGTTCTGCCCGCGGTGCTGTCAGGAAACTGGTCACGGCGGCCGTGGAACGAGTTCTGCTGTAATCCGATGGTAGTGGTGTGTGAGCCCCCCATGTCCAAAGGTTTTCCGCTGCTCTTGGGAGCCGGTCCTCTACCGGAGCAGGTCATGCGACACGCCTGCGAAGCAATTGCCCAGTCCTGTGGCTGTGCCTTGCAAAGTTACGAGTGCGGAGAATCTCCACAAAAGGTGTTGGCCTCAACCACATCCACCAGCGGTTTGGTGCGACTGTGCGGTGATGCTGCTCGGTTCCACAACGATGGTGGCAGTTGGTTGGAAGCAATTGCCGATTGGCGCAGGCCCGTGCTGCTTCTGGTCCCAGGAGAGGACAACGGCAGCATTTCAGGATCTGGTCCGGCCTATGCCGCCCTCTGCCGCGAATTGAAGGTGCCACTCATGGGCTTGGTCCAGCTCCATGGTGGTTGGGATCGATCAGGACGCCGCCAAGATGGACAGCCATGGCGTGGCTGGATTCCAGCAGCGGACCATCCCGATCACAACGACGCCGTTGCGACGTTGGGCCTTTGGCTCCAACGATCAACATTGAGTCGTCCTACGGCCACAGGGGAAGGCTCTGCCCAGGCTTAATCTGTCGCAAAGTCTGATTGCCAACCCGCTTGGCCAGCGGCAGCTGGGTGATGCGAACAGGGGCCGGACTCGCAATCAAAGCTGCCGCCAAACTCAACTGCTCTCGACGGCTGAGGTTTGTGTCCAGCTCAGACGCCAAACGATTCACCAACAAAGGCAACGTGGGGATCACGCTCGAATTTTTCACCTGATCCACCAAAGCCAACATCAAACGCTGCTGACGAATTCGGCGGTCAGCATTGTCTTGAGGGTTGGGTCGGTAACGGGCAAACTGCTCCGCCTTCGCCCCGTTGAGTCGTTGACGTCCGGCTTGGAGATCGATGGTGTAGCCCTGGGATTTGTCTTTGAGTTGGTAGGTCTGATCGAGGATCACATCAACATCTCCCAATCCATCCACAACGGTTCGCAACGCAAGACGGGGCATCACCACATACCGCTGCGGTGCTTGCTCCGTGAGCCCGAGAATGTCCTGAATGGCATCGTTGACCAGTGCCAATCCACCTCTTTGCCAGAGACTCGACAGGCCGATGGGTTGGTCGCTACCCGGCAACTGGACGGCCAGCTCGCTCGGAAGTTGCAAAACCTGCAACGGCTCATTGGCATCGATGCGCACGAGCATCAGTGCATCGGCATTGGCCGGACCTGAAGGTGCAGCTTGATTGGTCGGTTCACCGAGCTGATTGGCATCAATCCCAACCACAAGCACGGTCACTGGCGCCGAAGGGAAAGGCGCCAAGCTGGTGGGGTCGTCTGACGTGGGTGGGGCCCCCGTTGCCACTTGATCCGGCTCTGGCCAAAGCACCGTGAGTAGAAAACCCGTCGCTCCCACGCCAAGAACTAAGGAACTCAGGCGTAGACAGGTACGCAGAGGACGACGTCCAAACCAGCGCGTCAGTCGCGTCTCTTTGGAGGAAGACATCGTCGGCTACTTCATCAACGAGATCAGTTTTATTTTCACGCAGTTGTCCAGTCTTTAGCGTTGGGGCCTTGCATGCCGACCTCCATGCCGTTGCGCCACGACTTTCGCCACCGTCCACCCGCAGAGGTGCGCGTCGTGGTGTTCGGTGCCACCGGATACATCGGTCGCTTCGTGGTGAAGGAACTCGTGCAACGGGGCTACCAGGTGGTGGCCCTTTGCCGAAACAAGAGTGGGATTGGCGGCCGTCAGAACCAGGAACACGTCGTGGATGATTTCCCTGGAGCGGAAGTGCGCTTTGGAGATGTCACGGACGTGGATTCCCTACGAAGCAGCGCTTTCGACCAACCGGTCGATGTTGTTGTGAGCTGCCTGGCCTCTCGTACAGGCGGGCGGAAGGACTCTTGGATGATTGACCATCAAGCCACATTGAACACCTACCGGGAGGGGCGGAAGGCTGGGGCTGCGCATTACGTTCTTTTGTCAGCCATCTGTGTGCAAAAGCCACTACTCGAATTCCAAAAAGCAAAGCTGGCCTTCGAAACAGAACTCCAGGCCGACGGGGAAATGAGCTATTCGATCGTCCGCCCAACAGCTTTTTTCAAAAGCTTGGGCGGACAAGTGGAAAGCTGCCGCAAGGGAGGGCCTTATGTGATGTTCGCTGGGGGTGAACTCGCCAGCTGTAAACCGATCAGCGAGTCGGATCTGGCTCGATTCATCGCCGACTGCATTACGGATCCCGACAAACGCAACCAAATCTTGCCCATTGGCGGACCTGGTCCAGCCCTAAGTGCCCGTGAACAGGGAGAAATGTTGTTTCGTGCCCTGGGACGCAAACCCCGCATGCTGTCGGTGCCCATCGCCCTGATGGATGGACCGATTGCACTGTTGGAGGGACTATCGAAGCTCTTCCCAGCGCTTCAAGACACCGCCGAATTCGGGCGAATTGGTCGCTACTACGCCAGTGAATCGATGTTGGTGTGGAACGCGCAGGAGGAGCGTTACGACGCCGATGCCACCCCGTCCTACGGGGACGACACCTTGGAGCAATTCTTCGAGCGGGTGGTGCGCGACGGAATGGCAGGTCAAGACCTTGGGGATGCCGGCGTGTTCTGAAGCAGGCATCCTGCAGCCAAAGACTGAACGGAAGAATTGATGACCCAGGCAGCCACCCAGCGGCCACGCACAAGCGGTGTGTTGCTCCATCCCACAGCACTTCCCGATAGTCCGGTGTGCGGAACCTTTGGCGAACCCAGTCGTCGCTGGCTCCATCAACTCGCCAATAGCGGAATTGGCGTATGGCAAATGCTGCCGCTCGCACCTCCGGATTCCACGGGGTCCCCCTACAGCTCCCCCTCCTGCTTTGCCCTCAACGCCTGGTTCCTCGACGCGGCAGATCTGGCGAATGAACACTTCATCAGCCAGGACGCACTCCACGCTCTACCAGGAGCATCTTCAACAACCAACGGATCAGGCGTTCTTGATTTCCAGCTCGCCAATCAACGCAGCGCAGCCCTTGCGGACGCCCTCCTCGACGCATGGCCGGAACAAACACCTGAACGACAGCAAGCGTTCCAGCATTGGTGCAAACAACAATCTTGGTTGGACGACCACGTGTTGTTCAGCGTCTTGCATGCCCAATACAACGATGCATGGTGGACCTGGCCGAAGCCCCTGGCCCAGCATCAAGGCCGAGCGCTCAAACACTGGGCATCAGACCACCAAGCGTCGCTGATCAAAGAGCGCTTGATGCAGTGGCAGCTTGATCGCCAATGGCAAGAGATCAGACGATTAGCCCGCGATCTTGGCGTTTTGTTGTTTGGCGATTTGCCCTTCTACGTCAGCACCGATAGCGCTGATGTTTGGAGCCATCGCGGACTCTTTACGGTGAAAGAATCCGGAGAACTCACCCTTCAGAGCGGAGTACCACCGGATTACTTTTCTGAGACAGGCCAACTCTGGGGATCCCCCGTCTACCGATGGGGACGGCACCGCATCACCCGCTTCCAATGGTGGCGCAAACGCATGAGCCGCCAACGGGATTTAGTCGACTTGCTGCGATTGGATCACTTTCGTGCCCTTGCGGCATTTTGGGCGGTTCCTGGAGGAGACACGACGGCTCAAAACGGCCAATGGAAACCATCCCCAGGCCACGCGTTACTGGCCAAATTGCAAAAAGATGCTGGCGGTGATTTGCCCTTAATTGCCGAGGATCTCGGTGTGATCACCCCAGACGTCGAAGCACTGCGTGATCGATTTTCCCTACCAGGGATGAAAGTGCTGCAGTTTGCATTTGATGGCCAGGCCGATAATCCCTATCTCCCAGAAAACATGGATGGGAACCGCTGGGTGGTGTATACCGGGACGCATGACAACCCCACAACGTTGGGCTGGTGGCAACGTCTTGATACCAATAGCCGGGAGCAAATTACAACTCGAATCCAGGGCGAAATGTCTGCCCCAGCTTGGCGTTTATTCGATATGGCATTCGCAACACCGGCCAAACTTGTAGTCGCTCCACTCCAAGATTTAATGCATTTAGATGACCGAGCGCGATTCAATACTCCTGGCACATGCACGGGAAATTGGAACTGGCGTCTTAAACAGTTCGACAACGAGCTCGAAGGATCGCTGAAAGGATTTGGAGAACGCGCCAAGATTTGGGGACGGAACAAAGAGAGCGCGACAGCACTATTAAACCATTAACAACAAGATCAATTCAGATCAAATCATGACAACAAACGAGCATTTATTGCGATCAAATACTAAGGACGACTTAAAAGACTAGACGTCAATTAGCTTGCAACCCATCGTCATCCAAAGGGCTAACAGCGCCCAAGCAAAGGAGCCTCATTCCCTAGCTGAGTAATTACACCGATGCACACCAACCTAAGCAAGCATAAAATTAATCCAGGGAATGCACGGGCAGCGACTTCACCTCGAAGTCGCTTTTTAATGGACAAAACTCAATAAAAATCAACGGTAACTTGACTCCTCAAAATCACAACCTCTCAACCCGATAAACACCGACACGTTTCGGAACTTGCTGCAAGGAAACTCCGTTCCACAACACATTTTCAGCGGCGTCTGGGGGTGGCGTCATCGATACTTCAATGGGTGCTCTCAGCTGCAATGTGAGCTGTCCTTGACCAACCGAGAGCTGCACACGATCACCACCCTCACTGTGAATTTGCAGTTGGTGGGGCTCGTTCAAAACCAATTGCAACACCCCATCGTTGTCGTCGGACGCCAACGCAACCCCTTTCAGCCAGTCTTGGGGGAGGCGCTGACGAGCTTGCTCGAGGGGACGCAACTCCTCCAACGTGGACGAAAAAGCACCAGGCGATTGCCGGATCGCCTGAATGTTCGCCCGCACAGGCTCCAGGGTGAGACTGTTTTGACGAGCAAGACTTTGCTGGTAACGATTAATGGCCACCAGGCTCAGGATCATGACAACGCCGTAAACAACACTTCCCTGCCAGGTGGTGAAAACATCAATACTCCCGGGGGTAAAACGACCGAAACCGCGCGCTGGCTTAGGTCGAGAGATGGAAGCTGGAACAGGAAGAACCGGATCCAGGCAACCGGAAGGAAGTTCAAGGCGCCTCTCAATCTGAGGAAGCATGGATGCCAAATAGGTTCTCTCAGGCAATCGATCCACCCAGCCACGCTCGAGAGCTTCCAGCACAGGAGGGGTAATTCTGATCTGAGTTGCCAGATCTCTGAGCGTTAATCCCAACGCCTCCCTTCGTTCCCGAATCATGGCTCCGAGAGCCTGCAGCTGTTGCTCACGACTGACGGGATTGCCATCAGCACGATTGGCAGACAGTCCTGAACGACTCCACCAACCTTGCGGGAAGCTCAGTGACGGGAACCTCAATCGCATGATCAATTCCCCAAAGACGCAGAGGTGTAGCGATCCAAGATGTAACCCCATTCTCTCGCGTCAAGACGACGCCAACAACCCTCAGCCAAACCATCAAGATCAATGTCACCAATGGCGATGCGCTGCAGATCAATCACCGGATGGCCAAGCAAGCGAGCAACCCGTCGAATCTGACGATTCCGCCCCTCCCTCAACTCAACTTCCAATAAACAGGATGACTTCCGCAGCTGTAGGCGGCGCACATGGGCCGGTCGAGTGCGTCTGCCGTCCAAAATCACGCCCTCACGCCAACAACTCAGGGCCGAAGCAGTGGGAACCCCTTCCACCAAAACGCGATACGTCTTGGCATGGTTGTAGCGGGGATGGGTCAGTCTCAGGGTGAGTTCACCTTGATCGGTGAGCAGAAGAGCACCACGACTGTCCGCATCTAAACGTCCAACCGGATGCAAGCCTGCGCGCTCTTGATGGGGCAGACAATCCAAGACCGTGCGTCGCCCCTGAGGATCGTGACAACTACAAATCACTCCCACAGGCTTGTTGAGCAAGAACACCCGTGCTTCGCCCATCGAGATCAAAGGCGAACCATCAACCTCAATCAACTGGGTGTCGGGATCTGCCTGATCACCAAGCGTGGCCACACGACCATCAACCGTGACGCGACCAGCTTGAAGCCATTCTTCTCCGCGCCGACGTGAACAAAGCCCGGCAGCGGCCATCAATTTTTGAAGCCTTTGACGGGTCACGCGATGAAATCGGGCAGAGAATAAATTTCTAATTAACGTTAAACTTACAAGGTAATCAGCAAAAATTTCGACGTCGGAACAACTGGACGCAGAGGTCGGTTGTTTCGATAAGAAATGGAACCGATCCAGGCCAATAAATGAACAGAGATCACGATCAACCGAAGACCTGGATCAATCAAGGAGAATAGAAATTATTCAAAGTGGTATTAAACAATAGCGAACAGTGAAACACCAACCCTTAAGCAACGACAATCAATTGCATGGCCGACAAGCACCATAAAGACAATGGAAGGCAGTTCATAACTCGAGAGTCGAAATGGATGGACAAAAATCAATACTAATTATATTTCCGGCATTCACGATAAAAGAAAAACTTAAGAGTAAAAATTAATTACTCGGAAAACGATTTAACTCAGAATTACTTAAAAGAACTCATCAAAGTTGTCAAAGTCTACAGCTTTAAAATTACCACTCTCAACCTGTTGCATCAAACGCTCCAACTGAGCGAACAAAGCCCCGCCAGTGAGAAGAGACAGCAACAATGCGACCAAGAGGGCGGTTCCGGAGGCAAATCCAAAAATCTGCAAACAACAACCGATAAACAGCGTCACACCAATCAAGGTTCCTGAGAAACTCAAAAGGATCTCAGCGGTGGCCAAAGGCAGAAGAGGCAAACGATCTTGCTTCCAGCCATCAAGCTTGTTCTGAACAAGACGACCAAAAGTCAAACCACAGAGAACACCCATCAACAGGCCAATGCCTGCCATCAAATAGGGCGGCTGAGGGAGAACAGCCATCATCAAGTACTGCTCTATCTGCTCAGCGGTGATCTCCTCAAGCATTGACGCACGTCTCAGATGGGGTGATTGACCTTAGTGGATTGATCAGGCTGCCACGAGGGGATTGAGCCGCTGCAAAAACCCACCCGCGATACGAGCTGGGCCAAACGTTCTGCCAATCAAACCTGCCAAAGCGCGTACATCATCGGTGTGAAGGCGATCGTCGCGAATCAAGGTGAGCAAAAGACGCTTCCTCAAATCAGCACCATCACGGCTGAACAGAAGACGAAGACCCGCGCCTGCTACGGGTAACAGTTCCACTCCCGGCGAGGGGGCGCCTTGGCCAACCACCTCCAAAAGACTTTCCAAGCGCTCTAAACGAAGCCGTCCTGATTCATCAAAAATGACATCCAACAACTTTTCTCGCATCTCGCGGGTGTCACCAGCGAGCAAGCGTCTTGCCACATAGGGATAGGCAACAGAAATAATTTTGAATTCAGGGTCAAGGCGAAGGGCGAGACCTTCTTGACTCACCACCGCGCGAATGATTAAGGCAAATCGAGCTGGAACACGAAACGGATAGTCAAACATCAGCTCCGAAAAGCGATCTGTGATGGCTTTGAAATTGAACGAACCCACGGATTCACCGAGGCTCCCACCGAGGACTTCTTCAAGGGCAGGGATAATCGGAGAAAGATCAGCAGTTGGACTCAAAAAACCAAGGCTTTGAAAGTCCTGAGCGAGTCCCTCAAAATCTCGATTGATGAGGTGAACAACAGCGCCGGTCAGCGTAAGCCGATCACGATCACTGATCGTGTCCATCATTCCAAAGTCGACATAGCCAACATGACCCATGTCGCCGCTTCGACCCTGCAGAGCAAACAGATTGCCCGGATGGGGATCGGCATGGAAATAGCCGAATTCGAGGAGTTGCTGCAAACCACAGATCACACCCGTACGAATCAAGGCTGCGGGGTCGAGGCGTTGCGCAATCAACTCCTGACTATCTCTCATTTTCGAACCCTCAATCCACGTGGTGGTCAAAACACGCGTTGAACTGAGCATGCGCTCGACGCGGGGCACATAAACGGCTGGATTATCAGCAAAAAGAGTTGCAAATCGTTCTGCATTATCAGCCTCTTGCTCATAATCAATCTCTTCAAACAAGCTCCGCCCAAATTCATCAATAATGCTTCCCAAACCAAAGCCAAGATTGAGGGGAAGGAACGGGGCTGTGAGAACACCGAGAGCTCGAATTAAGACGAGATCACGACGAAGAATAAAAGTTAGGTTCGGCCGCTGAACCTTGACCGCCACCCAGGACGACCCTTCAAGTCGCGCTTTATAAACCTGTCCGAGACTGGCAGCGGCAATCGGCGCGGAAGGGAACTCTTCAAAGAGTTGATCCGCCGGAGCGCCGAGCTCCGTCTCAATGCGTGATAGCGCGATCGAATGCGAAAAAGCGGGAAGGTCGTCCTGTAAACGAGTGAGCTCCTCAAGCCAATCGCGTCGAACAAGATCTGGACGGGTGGAAAGGGCTTGACCAAGCTTGATAAAGCAAGGACCTAGGCCCGTGAGGGTATTGAGGATGCGACGAGCCAAACCACGCTGAACTTCAGCATCGGAACTGGAACCACGCACGAGAAGAACGAAAACCAGACCGCTAAGGCTCCACAGCACTTGGATCAACCGCGGTATCGCAATCCATGGCCGAAGGAGCAACCACCAAAAATCACGCCCGGAGTCGTATTGCATTAACGCGGCTGAACACAGGGTGAGACTCTAAGGACAATCGCCCTAGGCAATGGCCCTTTTGCCCCTGTTAAAAAAACGGCTCGGCGAGAGCTTGTTTTTGCCCGCCCACGGCAGAGGAAAGGCATTGCCAGACGAGTTCAAACGACTTCTAAGACAACGGGCTGGGGTATGGGATTTGCCGGAATTAGCAGAAATTGGCGGACCACTCGAACCGGAAGGAGCTGTGGGAGACAGTCAACGGGAATCGGCAGCCGCGATGGGAGCCGACCACTGCTGGTACGGGGTCAACGGCGCTACGGGATTGCTGCAGGCAGCCCTATTGGCCATCGCTGAGCCGGGCGATGCCGTTCTCATGCCGCGAAATGTTCACAGAAGCCTGATTCAGGCCTGTGTCCTCGGAGATATCACACCGCTTTTGTACAACGTTCCGTACCAGACCACACAGGGGCATCCAGCACCTCCAGATCTCAACTGGATTAAAAGAGTGATTGCGGGACTTCCATCAGACCGACAGAAGATCAAAGCTGCAGTGTTGGTTCATCCCACCTACCAGGGGTATGCAAATAATCCAAAGGAAATCATCAAATACTTGCAAGCAGCGGGATTTGCGGTTCTCGTGGATGAGGCCCACGGAAGTCATTTTGCCGCTGATGTCGATCCGGACATTCCACCATCAGCATTGCATTGCGAGGCAGATCTGGTGGTTCATTCACTACACAAATCAGCCGCAGGACTTGCACAAACGGCAGTTCTATGGATGAGAGGACAGCGCGTTGATCCAGAACGAATAGAGCGATGCCTTGGTTGGCTGCAAACAACAAGCCCAAGCGCCTTACTCCTGGCATCCTGTGAATCGGCAATACACGAATGGACAAACAATCAAGGCAAGCAAAAGTTAAGAAGGCGCATCGATGAAGGACGCTTACTAACAACCAGACTAACTAAAGCAGGCCTGCCAATAATACCAACACAAGATCCACTAAGGTTAATACTTCACACAGGTTTGATAGGCCTAAGCGGAATAGATGCCGACAATATATTCATAAACAATGGACTCATCGCAGAGCTTCCGGAACCAGGCACGTTAACATTTTGCCTCGGCCTATCAAGACACAAAGGGTTGGATAAACAATTCCGCAGAACATGGGAAAGAATTAAAAAGACAAAAGACAACCAATCACCTCAACCAGACTTCACAGCGCCACCACTTCCATTAATTGGTCAAGCTGAGATCAAACTGTCATCCGCATGGGGGGCCTCAAGCAACGTCGTCTCACTCGCTGACGCCGAAGGAGAGATTGCCAGCGAACTCACCTGTCCCTATCCACCCGGGATACCACTGCTCATACCTGGAGAAAAAATCGACTTCAGTCGAGCACAATGGCTGATCAAGCAAAGATTGCTCTGGAAAGATGCGATACCAGAACGCATCAAGGTGATGAAAAAAACTGCAACATAAGATACGGACACGAAAAGCAAACGCCGAAAAGAAGCATTAGCAAAGAAGCCAAAAAAGGTAAAATCTCCATGCAATAATAAAGTCAATATAAACATCTCCGCCGGATAAATAAAAGCGGCTAATCTGAAGTATACGCATCAGCCATCAAGGAGAATATGACCTTCGGGAATCTATCGACAGGCCTAAAAAGAAAATCTGCGGGCCTGAACCTCTGCCACGAAAACTCACAGGAAATATTTGATCAACGGCCGGATTTAGACTTCATACAAATACATCCAGAGCATCTACTCCAAGAGAAAGGTGGCACCTATAGGGAGCACTTAGACACTTTAAGACATCACTATCCCATCATTCTTCATGGATTTGGACTGTCAATCGGATCATCGGGACCACTTGACAAAGAGTATCTCCAACTGATTAGAGACCTCCTCAAAGAACACCCTGAAGCAGTATTTTCAGACCACTTTTCCTGGAGCTCTTTATCAAAGCACCACTTTCATGATTTGATACCTCTGATTCAAACAAATGAAACGGTGCAATACATGGTAGAAAGAATCGACGAGGCACAGGACATAATTGGGGCACCAATACTTCTTGAAAACATAAGTAGCTACATGCGATACAAAGAATCTGAAATGACAGAAATGGAATTCATCAACGAAATAACTAAACGATCAGGCTGCTATGTTCTTCTGGATGTGAACAACATCTGGGCAAATGCCATGAACTTCGGTGAAGACCCTTGGCAGAGTCTCAATCAGATTAATGCAAATAGCATTAAAGGATATCATTTGGCAGGTTGCACAGAAGAAAACAAAGGCAACGGCAAAGTTTATATTGATTATCATGGCGAAGCCGTCCATGAGGAAGTTTGGGACCTATACAGTAGATGCTTAGAGACATATGGACCATGGCCAACGTTATTAGAATGGGAAAATAACATCCCACCACTAACCAGAACTCTCCAAGAAGTAGAAAAAATCACTGCTTGTTTTGAAAAATTAGAAAAAGGTGCAAACTCATGAGATCACCACAAATCGTTCGCTTACAGCAACAGTTCCTCGCCAGCCTGCATGACAAGCCAAGGCAATGGTTGCTAGATCAAATTGTGCCCGCACCTGGTTTCAGCAACAGTGCAGAGGTACTTGAGATTTATCTACACCGAGCCATAGCACGCACGGTTGAACCACTAGGCGATATTTATCGATGCTTACGCTGGGTGCTGGGAGATGAGACATTCAACGAATTTGTAAAACAATTTTATACAGACTCCCTAGGCGAACCTCTAAATGCTCAGGCTCTTTCCACAGAGTTTGCAGCATATATTGGAAATATTGGAGAAAAAGAGCGAGAGAAGATAGGAAACATAAAAAACGGTTCTAAAAATGATTTCTATTCCAAATCAACAATCATTGAAGCAGCAGCGATGCTTGACTGGAGAATACATTGGGTAACACTTATAGCCAACAAAAGCATAACTTCCATAAGTGATTTAAAAAAATCTTTAAATCATCGAAATTCAATATGGCTAAGGCCAAGGCTAAATCAAGCGTCGAGACTCTGCTATTCCGGAGTCGACTTGGAAAAACTAAATAGAATTACATCAGAAAAATCTAAAGACGTTTTTGTACCAAAATGTGCAGCAGAAGTAAGTACTTTCTTGATCTATGCCAACCAAGATCATAAGGCAATCATAAAGAATTTAGACATACACGAAGCGAGATTACTGAATCATTGCGATGGGACACATACGATCGCATCATTAATCCATGAAGGCAAATTCTTTAATCGGACCAAAGAACAAACAGTGGAATTAATCAAAAAAATGATTGACGAAGGCATTATTCGCGATCTAGAAAATAAATTAATCTAAATATGAATCAAACGAAACCGACTGTCAGCGATTTACTGAATTCAGTTGAATTCAACCTAGGCCCCGAACGTACCCTTGAACTCATCAGGAACCTTGGAGCACATCCCACTCCCCTCGATTCAGGAGCGCCCCCTGAACTAGGACCATTGAGTCAGAAGTCTCGAGTTGTCATTATTGGAGGCGGTATTGCTGGATTGGTACTCACTTATGAATTAGCACAACGCGGCATTGATGTCGAACTATGGGAGGCGTCATCAAGGCTTGGGGGACGAAACTTCACCGTTCGACCGGGAGACGTCATCCAGGAAGACGGTCATCCAGATCAAATATGCAGACTTCCAGAGGGGGGATACCTAAATGCAGGTCCGGGGCGAATCTCCCATCACCATCGGGCGGTGCTGTATTACTGCAGACGTTTTGGATTAACACTACGTCCTTATCAAACCCTGAATCGCGCCGCGTTGCTGCATCGTTGGTTGCCTGAGATCAACCGCGATGTTGTCGTCAGAAACCGTCAGGTGCAATTTGATGGTCAAGGACGAATTGGTGAACTAGCCGCAAAACTTGGTCCATGGCTGGACCCTGATGGTCCAGTACCAGCGGACCTCGCTGATGCGATGCGGGATTGGCTTCAAGACAACTTCAATGTCAAACAACAAACCAATCAAGAATGGCACTATTGCTCAAATGGGCGTCAAGGATATGTAAAACAACGCGGTGATGCTACCCAGCCAGGGAAACAAGAACAGCCCCTAGATTTGGATCAGATCCTTGGATTACATCTCTGGTACGACGACCCAAGACGCAGTCCAGATGTGATTGATGAGCAGCTCAGCATGTTTGAGCTGGATGGAGGAAATGACGGACTAGTCGAAGCGTTAGCGGCTGGGATTGAAGGAAAAATAAAACTAGATCGGAGACTAACTCAATTGGTAAGAGATGGTGATGGAGGGGTAACACTACGGGCATTCGATAGCAAACAAGGAAGCATTGAAGAAAAAGTTGATCGTGTGGTGCTGGCACTACAACCGCAGGCCATGAAAGACATCGAACTGGATCTTCCATCAGAGCAATTGGAAGGTCTTCGATCACTTCCACCGAGATTTGCTGTGAAAGTAGGAGGCTGGATGCGCCGACGATTTTGGGAAGAAGATCTTGGAATTTATGGAGGGATCAGTTTTACAAACATGCCCAACCAGCAAATTTGGTACCCCAATAATGAATTTCATGATCCAAATGGTGGATTGTTAGTGATGGCCTATGCAGCACTTCAGCAAGGACAAGCTCTCGGGGAATTAGATCCTGATGTGCGTTGTCAGATGAGCGTAGAACTTGCCAAACGGATTCACCCAGAAATTAGTGAGGAATTGGATCCATCAACACTCCTGACGATTGCCTGGCAAAACGTACCCAACATCCGTTCCCCCTGGGTCGCCTGGACACCAGAAATGTATAAACGTTGGTTCACAACACTGACAAAGCCGTGTGGACCAGTGGCCTTTGCGGGAGACTGGTGCAGCCATTTACCTGCATGGCAAGAAGGCGCAATCCGATCAGCATATTCACTACTGCCATGGGCTGTTTCGTGAACGAAACACAAAACAACCGTTGGAAACTTCTGATCCTTTTATGTTTACCAACATTAACAATTTTACTTAGCACAAATATCGTGATGGCGTCATTGGTCGCCATCGGTGAATCCTTTCCAGATGTTGTAGGTATTGGAGAGTGGACACTAGTCCTTTACTCCATCACAGCAGCAAGTCTGTCGATTCCGGCTGGTGATCTTGGAGATCGTTTTGGTTTAAGACGAATGTATGCATATGGACTAGGAATATTTCTTCTGGGAACGATAGGTGCCGCTCTTTCGATCAATGGTGAAATGCTTCTTGCCAGCAGGATGCTCTCGGGAGTTGGCTCGGCGATTCTTGCTCCGGTAGCACTCGCCTTTGTAAATCGGCTTTTCAATCGTGAAGAAAAACCAATCGCCTTTGGCTATTGGGCGGCATGCGTAACAATTGGGACTGTCTTTGGTCCATTACTTGGAGGATGGATCCAAACATTTTCGAACTGGAGATTTACATTTCCGGCAGCAGCTCTTCCAGCAATGATCGCCTTAATACTGATCAACAAACTACCTGAATTCAGGGCAGATAATAAACTACCAGATCCTGACATAAAGGGAATTATAGGCGTGGTTGTAAGTCTGGGACTTTCACTCTTTACCCTAACAATGGGTGGACATCTAGGGCTACCAGTAGCGACCGCTCTAATCATACTTATAGCTTTAATCATTAGACTAACAATAGATCATCTACATACAACTAAAAATCCTGCTATTGACATTAAGAGATTACGTCATTCAAGCTGGTGGCGACCTTCATTACTTCAACTGATTATTCGCTGCCTTTTCATGTCGATGCTTGTGATGCTTACAGGATATTTTCACTCCATAACCGGTCTTAGTGAATTAGTCACATCAGAAGCTCTACTGCCATTCTTGATAGCAGCAGGAGTAATGTCATTTTCCAGTGGTTATCTATGCAAATCTTTAGGTGTACGAAACTTGTTAGTTGTTGTATTCATATTAGCTTTAACAGGAGCGCTCACACTTCTTTCAACAACTGACGAAGGTTTTCGATGGATGGACTGGCTAGCAATTATTTGCATAGGTCTGCTAGCAGGAAGTACCTCACAGTTAAGTCGACTAGCTCTATCCAACTTCTCTCCAGAAGAATCGATGCGTGGTGCTTCATTGAATACCTTAGTAATTAATCTTGGCCTATCAATTGGAGCCGCCTATCCAAGCCTTGTTCGCTCTATCACATTACCAAATGCGAACCTAGAGGATATAGTTCCAAAATATCAACTACTCGATATTATGCACGATGAAATTATGGTGTTGATTTTACTATTTGCGATTGGCATTTGGCAAACGATAAAAATCAAAGAGCACAATATAAAATCAATTCGCTAAAGAATTAGCAAACAACCCATAGGAAAGGCCGAAGCAACATGAGCCAATCAATCCTAACCACACCTTTTATTGACTCCGAAGCAATAATACAAGAAAGTCACTTCATCGAAAAATCAATGATCAGGGCAAAACATCTCACGCCATAAAACTAGACAAAAACAAGTTTTTCTTTTAGATACACTAGAGACTCTTCAATGTAGATGGGCAAAATCACTCTCACGAGCAGACGCAGGAGCGCGCAAAAACTCAACCTCATAGGCGATCACATCACAGGAGCCTGTATTAACAGCATTATGCAGAAGCGGGGCCTTGTGAACGACGGCTGTACCAGGCTTAAAGTGTGTTTCACGACCAATTGCATTGACTATTTCATCATTATTTTTAGCAATATAGTTTGTCAATGTACCTTCAGACAGTTGAATCGTGAGAAAGTCAAGATCATGAAAATGCCATCCGGTTTTTTCACCAGGCTTGATCACATACTTAATAACACGAGCAAGTTCAGATTGATCAACAATCTCAACATGATGAGCTGAATCCTGATCCGGATTCAAGGAATGAAGAGAGGGGTGATCTTCACTGTCGTAAAGCTTTGTAAACATAACGGCAGGCAGTTACAATAAACATAGTTTCATTTTGCCATACAATCAGCAAACAGTTGAGAAACTTTTAATTCCTTTAATGTCAACAATGGCTTGATATGGATTCACCATACAGCTCTATATGAAAGGCAGCAGCTAGCATTTGAATCTCGGAGAGCTGCCTTGCATAGAGGCACATATTACCAATAATATTTGGCAATCAATGATCACTAGTCACGACTTATAAAGCAGCAAATTACACCCTTTATTCCGCAGAAAATTGTTATTAAATGGGGTCCAAATACTTAAATTGCAGCTCGCGAAACTACACAAGATTGTTGCGGAGGAATGACTATAAAGGATCGCCATACTCCCCGTTCAACAACAGAGAGATCCCTGATGGACTGGATCTTTCAATTTAGACTCCTTTAAACATGTAAATATTAATGATTAGATTGTGACGAATCACAATCTAATCATTAAAAAATGATGCACAACGAGCAGAACATGAATATTAAATAATCCTTGAAGCTACGCATTAATTTCTTATGCGGACAGATGACATTTCATACTCGTCTGACTAGCCTTAAAGAAAGAACAATTCCAATGTCCATCAACTACATCATCGGCAGCTTATTTCCAAAAAACGCTGACGGGAAACCAAATATTAAATTATCTTCGAGTCTTGCTACCACAAAAAGTCAAGGAAATTTCAGAGTCGTCAATAAAGACAAGAGCAAGAATTCCTTCAAGCAACAACTAAAAGCAGACCTTAATATTACCAGCGATCCAGTAACAATCAGAGGCGTTAATAAATTTTTGACCGAATGGTATATCCCTGAGGTTTCAGCAAAGTTAAATGATGATGGAAGCGTCAATGAAAACTCGATATTTGGTGGTGTATACACAAAAATCTTTGGAAGTGTCACTAATAATAGACCTACATGGCTATCCAAGCCACGCAATCAGTCAATGAAAAGTCTGATCAGGCTTGGATATATTGGAGAGGGTGCAGATTCGGCCAATACCAATGATAGCTATTGGTCGTCAGTAGGCACAACAGATAGTGATCTGTATGCACAAGTGACTGACCTTGATAATTATCAGCCGGTAAAAATGTGGAGTCAATACGATCCAGATTCAGTATTTTCAAACACGATCAACTCTGATTATGATGAAAATAATTTAAAACAAAATCTGCCAGCGGGGAAAGAAAGCCTTCCCGAAGGGAGCAATCCAAACCTTTGGTATCCTGCCATGCTCTATAGCTATGGCCTCAAAGGTGAAGGAACTAGTTATCCAGGCCCTGTTCTGATTACACAGCCTGGCGATCGGGTCAAATTAAACTTTGATAATGACATTCAAATTGGAAAAGGGGATCAAAAACTAACCACACTGGAAATACAACAAGCAACCCTGGTTCCGAACAGCACATACGGAAATAGTGCGAGCGATGGTCTCGGCGGCACCACATCCCTTAATTATCACCTTCATGGTTCTCATACCAATCCAGCCGGTTTTGGAGACAATGTTGTTTCCCGCTTCACGACTGGACAGGAGTGGACAACAATCATTGATCTACCAGAAGACCATGGGCAAGGGTCGTATTGGTATCACCCCCACTACCATCCTTCTGTGAATCAACAAGTCTATGGAGGTGCATCTGGATTCATGCAGATAGGAGACCCACTCAGCAAGATTCCAGGATTTAAAGATGTTCCACGGAATCTAGCTGTATTAAAAATGATGGACGTCGGGGTCGATCCTGAAACAGGGGAATTGCAACTGGATGCCTTTGATAATTATGGTGGCCCACTCACCAATGCCATGACAATGGCCACCGTGAATGGTGAGTTCCAACCAAACGCAGATGCACATAAAGGAGGGTGGCAGTCGCTAACTTTAAGCAATCAATCAAATCAAGCTTTTTATAACATAAGCCTGATCCATCAAGATACAGGTAATCGTTTACCTCTCTATATTTACGGAGAGGATGGACATCAGTTCCCACAAATCAGAGCTGCATCTGGTGCATTATCGCAGGCAACAGATCCTGAAACTAAAATACCAATCGATTATAAACAACAAAAAAATGTCGTTTCAATGGCACCAGGGAAAAGAGTTGATGTTTTAGTATATTTACCAAATGGCAGCACTGAAATTGCCTCACATTACAACTTTGATGAGAATGGTGTTCCTTACACCACCGCTAATATGGGTGGATATCCAGATCTTAGTACGGAAGCAAAATCCCAAAACAGCATTAGTAGCGGGAAAAGTGCAGGGCCACTCGCTATTTTTGAAGTAAAAGATGGAACAGACTTGCCTTCAACGAGCAAACTTGATCGAGATATCGCAAAAGCAAATAAAAAGATTAACGTTCAATCCATTGAACCATCAACAAAACCAGAAGAATATAATAGTGATGCGATTCCAAGCGTCAATCTTTTTGAGACCAATAAAAAAGAACAAGAAAAGTGGAAGCCACTGCGTAAAAGAGAATTCAATTGGGCCAAAGGCGTCCTGGTTGGAGACCCAAGTGAGTGGGACCTGCCGACACAAGAGCGAATCAGCAACTACAACGCAACTGCCGATGAAACGAGTCAATTTGGACAGTATGACTCACTCGGTTCAGTCACTAAAAATGGAGATAACTGGTTTGGGTATAACAACCCCTTCCTAATCAATGACCATGTCTTCCCCAATGGCTCGATTACCATCGCCCAACTCGGTACGATGGAAGAATGGAATCTTCGCAATTGGAGTGTTCTGAATGGATCCAAATATATAGGTCATCCCTTCCATATTCACATCAACGATTATCAGTCGAAAAATAGTGACACCGAACTTGACGGAAAACGAAGCTTAGAAGATGTCACAATGCTGAACTCTTCTGGATTTAGATACTTCGATACAAAGAGTAAAGAGATTGTTGAATTAGCGCCATTCAGAGGCGAGCTTCATGAGATTGATGAAGCTCAATCAAGTGAAACAAGTGCGCAAATCAGTACTTGGGGAGCGAACGATCAAACAATACGCATGCTCTATCAAGATTATCTAGGAACATATGTGTTTCATTGCCACATTCTTCCCCATGAAGATGCAGGAATGATGCAGGTGATCACCATTGTTGAAAATACAGATAGCAGCTGGCTTGTTCCTGCTGAATCAGACAATTATATAAATGAGAATGGTGCAATCAAGCTACGGCAGGCTCAAGACTTCAGTACCCGTCAATTAACACCTCTTGCTTCAAATGCAAAGATCTTGCGCATGCAAGCTGGTGATCTAACCCATGATTTTACTCAAGACATCGTTTTAAGTCGTAAAGGCACCAATAAGACATTCGGAACACTAGAGATTTATGATGGCACTGCAGCCCTTAACAACGAGACAGAACTATTAAGTGAAATTACTCCATATGATTCTGTGCATGCTCCATGGGCCTTCATTGAAGACTTTACCGGTGACGGCAAGCGCGATCTTGTGACCGCTGGATTTGCTGAGGGTGCTGACAAAACAGTTGATCTCTCAAATCTACAAATCAAAGCTTGGTCGTCAATGAAAGATGGACGCAAGTGGAAAAATGTATTTGATTTCGATCCATTTGATGATATTAGCACCCATCTTCACATCAATGATAAGAAGCATATGCCGGTTAAAAATTTAAAAGCAAGCCAAGTCAGTGTTGCGATGGCAGATATGAACCTTGATAATTTTCAAGACATTGCCATTAGCTATGCAATCAAGAAGGGGGGTTTGCGCATTGTTGTTCTAGATGGGGCTGCGATGTCTCTGAATTATCAAACCGGAACAATGGAAGGTGGCTATTTACCGGATGACAATGTCCTGGCCGATGCAATTATCCAGGATAAATCCCTGCAGGGTCTAAGTGATGTTGTGTTGACATCAGGGTTCAGTAGTTATGCACAATCAGCCTTAGAAGATCTTATTATTACTACTGAAACCTCATCGACCAATAAGAAGCAAGTTTTTACAACCCAACTGCAAGCGGGTCATTTCATTGCCACCTCCGAAATGTCTTCTTCGGAAGATGGAGGTTCCCATGCCGGTCATGGAGTCATGCTCACGGAAGACGAACGTATCTCTAATATTCGTAATGATTCAATGCCGCTATCAATCACCGAAACTGATCATTACAACAAAAAAGGAAAGGTAGCAAGTCCGGTTATCGCTGGTGTTTTCGGCACAACGGGTCTGGCCGTTGATAACAAACTGGTCATTGCCCAAGGGATTAGTAATGATCAATACAGCTATGGAAATGCTTCTAGCAGTTCTAATCTCTTCAATACATCTCAGCAGTTAGTTCTCAATCTTGATCAAATCGAAAAAGTGAATAACGTTGATTTAAAAGGGGTTTTAGGTTCTGACTTAAAAACCACATTTGGAGGCCAGAAGTCACAACAACGGCTCAACATGGCCAACCTCACATTCATCGCATACGCCGGTGAAACGATGGCCCCCTCCGATCTAGCCCAAGCCGCAGGAGCTGTCCTCGGCCAAGGAGGAACGAGCGAAGACTTCGCCCAAGATCTGCTGAGCAACCCAACATCGTCCGCCATTATTGAAGCCAATTACGGTGGATCTCTCAACAATCTCAGCGTCAGGGACATCGTGACAGGCGCCACCACCAATCTGTACGGGCGCGATGCCTCAAACTCCGAAATCAAATCTTGGAAGAGTGCTGTATCTGATGGGCTCGACCAGAGCCTGATCCCCTTAGCACTTCTCCAAAACACCACGGGTGACGACATCTATCGAACAGCTCTGATGTCGGCCGTCGCGCAGTGGAACCAAGTGCAATGGAGTACCAATGCCAATCAATTGGGTTCCTTCGGGCAGGGTCTACAAAGTGACGAAACACGCTTCCAAGCAATCAGCTCACCGCTTGCACAAATTGGAGCACTCTCAAGCTGGGACGAGGCCCGTTCTGAACTGGCGTCTTACACAAGCACAGCTCTCGAAACCCTGATTGGCACTGAGATCTCTAAATCTGGCTTCTTCTAAATCAGCGTGCTGCTCTGAAGTCCAAGAGGTCCGTGCTTCTAACCTGAATGCACGGACCCTCAAGTCGGCTTAATCATCGAGGCCACCCCCATAGCGAACAAGCCGCATCCAACTGGATCTTCACGCAAACGGGTGCTCAGCGGTTGTGCTGTCGGCATTTTTGGCCTGGTCGTCGTGCTTCTCGGTGGTTGGTGGTTTACCGCCGCAGTGGGGGTACTGGTCCATCTCGGCCTGATGGAATTTTTCCGGATGGCTCAATTCAAGGGCATGCGACCGGCCACAAAAACCACACTGGTGGCCTGCCAACTGCTGCTGTTCAGCACCCAGTGGGCAGCAGTCTCTGGAGGGTTACCGGGAGAACTATCGTCCGCAGTGTTGCCTTTAGCTGGAGCTGCAATCTGCGCTTGGTTGCTTCTGCAGCCCATTACTGGATCAATTGCTGATGTAGCCGCATCAATCTTTGGTTTGTTTTACCTGGGATTTTTGCCAAGCCATTGGCTATCTCTTCGCAATCTCACCCTGACTCAACTGGCACCAGGCACTTCAGAGCTTTGCACAAGTGGTCTTGCGATCACGTTGTCGGCCTGTCTGATGATTGTGTCGAGCGACATCGGATCTTGGGCCTTTGGGCGCCGCTGGGGGAAACGCCCGCTGTCACCGATCTCGCCTGGCAAAACCGTGGAGGGAGCCATTGGCGGATGCCTCTGTGCGATGGCCATGGGCGAAATTTGTGCCCTTCTGATGGGGTGGCCTTTCCTTGGTTTACCTGGACTGATCCTCGGAGCACTCATTGCCCTGATCGCCATGGTGGGCGACCTCACCGAATCGATGATGAAACGGGACGCAGGCGTGAAGGATTCCGGCGACGTGCTGCCCGGCCATGGGGGAATCCTGGATCGGATCGATAGCTATTTATTCACACCAGCAGTGGTGTACTACGCCATAGCGCTGTTTCAACCCCTACTGGTTCGATCGATCTCTGCCTCATAGGGTGGAGATCAAGGGGTGACATCAGCACAGCCCTTGAGGTGGAGTTGCCCCCCCTGTAGAAACGCACTGGTGATCTTGATGCCAGGATCCATCGGTAGCAGGGTTGCCGGTGGATCAATTCCCTCCTGGGAACGAAACCGCATGGTGCCCTCAGAAGCATCGATCTTGAAGCAACGACGCACAGGTTCACGATGGGCCACCACTGCAGATTGCAGCTCCATCAAGTCGTTCTGGATGTTCAACCCGCCCAGAGTTGTCAGACCCATAAGCTGTTCTGCCATCCAATCACCAAGCCACCGCCATGGCTCAGCCAACAACGCATCGTTTAAAGCGCTGCCACTGATCGATACCTCGCCCTCCACTTGAAACGGATGCTGTAAAGCCAGCATTTGCCCAGGGCTCAGAACATTCAGATCAATCGTGATCGGACCACTACAAACCTGAACATGCTGGAGGGGCAAGCCTTTAAAGCCCACATCACGTGCCATCAATGTGGCGCCCTGAAGACGACCTCGCATCAAGCTGAGCGCCGATCCATGGAGGCTGAGTTCCAGACTGCCAAGCCGATCACAACGACTGCGAATCCAGAGTTTTAGAGCTCCGGCGAGGAGACTCATCAAGGGATCAGCCATGCTCAAAAAAAGTGAAACAGCGGTCGGCGACGCGTTGGGGATGGTCGAGATGGGGCAAATGACCGCAAGCTTCGAATGTTTCAACGGGCTCGGACAGAATTTTGAGAGCAGCCCGTTTTTGCGGTTCACGCAAGATTCTGTCTTGCGCACCCCAGATCACATGGAGTGGTTGAGCCGGTAGAGGTGAACCACTTCCTGCGAATCCACCGCTGCGAGCGAAGGCCGCCAGAGCGTCTGCCCAACCAGGGCATTGGAGGTGCAGTGATGCAATTTGTTCTTCTGGAGCTCCCACGGAGGAATCGGGATCAGCAAAGGCCTGTCGACAAAGCCCACGCCGCACGCCTGGACGGCTCAAAAACCATGCCCCAAAACGATCGAGAAGGGGAGGAACGGGCATCCGCTGACCAGACAAACCCGCAGGGGCAAGGAGAAGCATTGATTTCACACGCTGCGGCATACGACGGGCCAGTTCCACCGCAACCGAGCCCCCCATCGATGCACCAATCACAGAGACCGGTGTGGAGAGGGGCAATGTATTTAAAAGAGCCTCCAAATGCAGAAGCACTGGCTCGGTGCCATAGCTCGCATTCCAGGGCCGAGGCGAAAAGCCAAAACCAAACAAATCTGGAATGAAGAGCTGAAAACGATCGGATAACAACGGCGCTAGCCGCCTGTATTCAAGAAAGCTGCTATCGAAACCATGCAGGAGGAGAAGCGGATCCCCGTCTCCAACCACCGCGACAGGAAACGGATCCTCAATTCCCAAGGAAGGAAGCGACCACCACTGCACAGCATCCGTCAGGGATCCGGCGAGAGGATCCAACAAGCTTGGACGCAGCTCATCTAGAAGAGTTTTCAAGAGGGAACCGGGCTGCGTTCAGAGACTCCAACCAAAGCATCGAGCAACGCAGCAGGGGTAACCGTAAAGGGCAAATGATGCAGATCAGAACCCTCTTGGCAGGCAAAATCACAGACGGTTTGGAGGTCGCTGGAGCTGGCATCCGCGAGACCCAAATCCTCCAGGCGAACCGGGAGACCGAGGCTTTCCAACACAGGCTTGAGTTGACGGTGTGCCTGCGCTGCAAGACGGTTGTCGCCGAGTTGCTCCTCAAGACGGAGCTGCACCAAAATGCCGAAGCCAACCTTCTCGCCATGCAACACGTGGTGGCAAGCCTTGAGCTGGGTTAAGCCGTTGTGGACCGCATGGGCTGCAACGGTGCGACAACGAGCGCCACCCAGTCCTCCCATGACTCCAGCTGTCAAGCCACACGCTTCAGCGGTGCGCTCCCAAGCAGCACTTGAGGAATTTTCGAAAGCAATCGGGCTATCGATCAGCAATTGATCACGGAGCACCCGGGCCATTTGCACCGCCTGTTGCACCAAACCATCACTGCTATCGGCACTACTCACGGACGCCTCGTACCACTTTGCCAACGCATCTGCGATTCCACTCGCCAATGTGCGTGGCGGAGCTTGTCGAACAAAATCGTGATCAAAGACCAATAAATCGGGGCAGCGGTCGAGCACGACATCGTTCTGGAAAGCGCCATCGGGTGTGTAGAGGTTCGCCAATGCTGTCCAGCCGGCACAGGTGGACGCACTGAAGGGAACCGTGATGCACGGAAGCTTTAAACGATGGGCAAGAAGTTTTCCAGCATCCAAAACTTTGCCGCCCCCGGCAGCCAGGATTGCATCACAGGACTGCGCTTCAGCCGCAAGACGATGCAGATCATCTTCGCAACAATCGAATCGAAGATTGGATGCCGTAACAGAAAGGCCGATCCGCTCAAGATCACTCTTGAGCTGTTGCCGCAATAGATGGGTTGCACTCGAACGGCCCAATAGAAACGGCCGTTGGCACAAGTGAGGAACTCGAGAGAGGGCTTCCCCCCAAGCACCCTGCCCCCGCAACAACGTAGTGGGGGCAATGGCCTGAGGTGAAATCAACCCAACCATCAAACGGAAGCACCAGCCAGTTCAGGTTGCGCATCAACGCGACCTTTGTGGCGAACAACAACCTTTTTGTTCTCATCAATATCCACCTCAGCGTGATCACCATCTTTGATTCGACCCGTGAGAACCTCCTCTGCGAGGGAGTCTTCCAACAAGCGCATCACAGCTCGACGGAGCGGACGGGCACCATACGCCGGGTTGTACCCCTCCTCCACCAAACGTTCTTTAAAGGCATTGGACACAGTGAGAGTGATGCCTTTTTCTCCCATGCGACCAAAGACTTCTTTGAGCATGATCTCCGCGATCTCTTTGACTTCCTCGCGATTGAGTTGACGGAAGACAATGATCTCGTCGAGACGGTTCAAGAACTCAGGACGGAAGTACTGCTTAAGTTCCTCATTCACAAGGGAACGAATCCTTGTGTACTGAGATTCTTCAGCACTTTCACCAGAGAATTCAAAGCCAAGGCCACCGCCGCCTTTTTCAATCACCTTCGAACCGATGTTCGAGGTCATGATGATGAGCGTGTTCTTGAAATCGACAGTGCGACCTTTGGAATCAGTCAGACGACCGTCTTCAAGAAGTTGAAGCAAGAGGTTGAACACATCTGGATGTGCTTTTTCGATCTCATCGAACAACACCACTGTGTAAGGACGACGGCGAACGGCCTCTGTTAGTTGCCCACCTTCATTAAAGCCAACATAACCAGGAGGGGAACCGATCAGTTTACTGACGGTATGGCGCTCCATAAATTCAGACATATCCAAACGAATCATCGCTTCTTCGCTACCAAAGAAGTATGCGGCTAGTGCTTTTGTCAGCTCCGTTTTACCCACACCAGTTGGTCCCGAGAAGATGAAACTAGCGATCGGACGATTCGGATTTTTTAAACCGACACGCGCACGACGAATGGCCTTGGAAACAGCTTTGACAGCTTCATCTTGACCAATGAGTCTCTGGTGAAGCGTTTCTTCCATGTTGAGTAACTTCACGGATTCACTTTCCGTGAGCTTTTGTACAGGAACGCCGGTCCATGAAGCGACAATATGAGCAATATCCTCTTCATTCACCATTGGTGAGGTGTCAATTAA
>JBDQPG010000032.1:0-23996 GCA_040260695.1 Synechococcus sp. SFB_27S_18OctNov_coas_78
CACACCGAGCCGTTGGTAGTGGCTGATGGAGACGTCCAGCACAGGCTTGATCTGGTCCTTCATCCTAAGAAACGTTGCCAATGCAGCCCATGGCCAATGCCAAACCGGGAGCTGAATATTGGACGGCATTGGGATGGCAACCGTCCGCAGACCAGTTGGATCAGCTCGCAGCGCTGCAAGCCTTGCTGCGGGAATGGAACGAGAAAGTCAACCTCACCCGACTCGTTGAAGGGGATGACTACTGGATCAATCAGGTGTTTGACAGTTTGTGGCCGTTAGCCGCTGAGTTGCAGGAACCCCATCAACCCAGAACATGCATCGATGTGGGCACAGGCGGGGGTTTCCCCGGATTGGCGATCGCCATAGCTCTACCCGGGTCGCACATGACACTGCTGGACTCCGTTGGCCGAAAGACTGCCGCGGTGGAGGCAATGGCCAACAACCTCGGCCTCGCCGATCGCGTGGCGGTACGCACGGAACGGATCGAAACGACAGGACATGATCGCTCTTGCCGCGGCAGATTCGACCTCGCCATGGCGCGAGCCGTCGCAGCAGCACCGGTGGTGGCGGAATACCTCGTCCCCCTCTTGAAACCGGAAGGACAGGCACTGCTCTTTCGCGGACAATGGTCAGAGGCTGACACCACTCAATTCAGAACAATCCTTAAACCGCTGAAAGCCCAACTCACCGACGTGCAGGCGTGCCAACTACCGGCGGAACGGGGCGTTCGTCACCTCTTGCGCGTGCAGCCCATCGGGCCCTGTTCCTCCACCTATCCACGTGCCGTGGGCATTCCAAGCCGAACACCGCTGGGCTCCTGAAGGAGCATCACATGCTGATGAGCCGCTTCTGAGATTTGCCCGCGAGGCGCTGTTTAAGCTCCGCCAGGATCACTGGTATGCGTTCCCGCCAAGGACTAGCCCCGAGCACGGCCTGGATCTCCGACACACTGATTTGATCAGCAAAGGAGTCGGCGTTGGAACCGGCAAACCAATGACCACCTTGACCAAGCAGTCGATACCGCGCAGTAGCAAAGCTTTCGAGGTCCCAAGCCTCCAGCAAATTGTGGAGCCAAAGCAAAACGGGCAAGTTGATCTCTCCAGGCGTGTTTTGCCAGGAAGGCAGCCCCACATGCCAGGTAGCCATCCATTCGCTCCCAAGCGCTTCGACCGCAGCAACCTGCAATCGTTGATGCACCGGTTCGATGAGATCCACCGCCTGAGGCAAAAGATCTAAGGCCTGGAGATGTCGATCAAAATCCCCCGGAGACGAGGCTCCAACGCTGATGGTGTGAACGCGCGCATCCTGAAGACAAAACAGATCGTTAAACACGATGGGGTGCAGTGGTGCACAAAGGTCAAGCAGTTTCTGAGACGGACTGTGGAGATGACCGCCTTTGTCTGTGGGGCTAATGATGAAAACTCCCATGTCTTGGCGGCGCGCCGCATCCAAGGCAGGGCCGTTGTCCTGACGGATGTAATACCAATGAACATTGAGGTAGTCGAAAGCTCCGGTGTTGCATGCAGCCACGATCAACTCGGTGGGTCCATGGGTTGAAAAACCCACACAGCCAATACGCCCCTCGGCCTGCCAGCGACGAACCACCTCCATGCAACCGCCGGGACGAAGCGTCTGCTCAAGATGTTCCGGCAAGTTGATGCCATGAATGGCCAGCAGGTCCAAACGATCACAATCCAAACGCTCAAAACTCAGCTCCAGCTCCGCTTCAAAGGCAACGACGTCGTCGCGAGGAGGAACTTTGCTTTGCAACAACCGCTTGGCATCGGGTGCCTTAGGTAAAGCCCAACCCAGCTGCCGTTCCGAGGTGCCGTAGTGCCGAGCTGTTTCTACATGATGAAATCCCTCCGCGACAGCACGGTTCAATGTGGCTTGTAGCTGTGCTTGGGACGCTTCTGAGATCTCTTCAGCAGGAAGATCACTCCAACTTTGTTGAAAGCGCATTGACCCAAGAGACAACAGAGGAATCTCGAGCTCTGTCCGACCAAAGCGACGGGTTGGAAGCGAAGCCATCAGCCCTGGGGACGTGCTTGAAGGTTTTGCCGAATTAAATCCTGCTTCAACGCTTCGAGGGATTCAAACGCGACCCAATGAATGCAATCAACCGGACAGGTATCGATCGCTTCTTGAATTCGCTCTGTACTGTCGCCATCTTGACGAATGGCACGGGATCGGCCGAGATGGGGCTCAACCACAAAGGTATTGGTAGCAACATGGGCGCAATATCGGCAACCAATACAAACGGCTTCATCCACCCAAACGGCTTGGTCTCTAAGGCTTCCACCCAAAAGCGGCTCCCGTCCATTCGGCTGGACGGGTTGGATCGATGGAGCAGAAAAAGCGAGAGACGGATCAGCCAGGGTCAGGCGTCCCAGCGAGTGACCACCAATTCAATCGAGCCATCCTGAGCCTGAGTTTGTTCAGCGACCTGAAACCCTTCATTCGCAGTGGCAGCCAACACGGTGTTTAAGGCATAGCGCTGGGTGAGCTTTGCCAAAAATCGTTCGATCGGAATCTGTTGCTTCCACAGGTCCAAATCGGTGACCAATTCATAGGCACCAGACTGAGAATTCCAGCGAAAACCAAGATCACCGCCCACTTGCATGGTGACGGCCAGATCAGCGGTCACCGTCTGGCCTTGGTAACCACGCACGGGACGTTCTCCCTGCTCAGGGGTGTAACCCATGTCGTTCAGTGCTTGAACCAGTGGGTCGAGCTGGCGCAGTTCTGTTTTAACGGTGCTGAAGTGCGACATCAGTTCAAATGCACAGGAAGGGACTGGGATTGGGTCTTCGTCTGCTGAAACGCTTCAGCAGTGGACTCATGACGTTCAACGGATCCAAGGGCAGCTTCCAACCGTTCGGTGAGCTGCTGGCACGCAGGACCTATTACCCCTTCGACTCTTTCTTCCACGCGACCATCGGGCCGGATGGTGAAACGAACCGTGCGTTGGGGCATTCGACCTGCGTGAGATGTCGGGCAATCTAATGGTGGTCTTGAGAAGTCGTTGCCCTAATCCTCAGATCAGGAACCCATCGTTAATTAAGGCCTGTAGGCGCTCTAAGACCACGGGATCCTCGAGTTGTTCAAGAGCGGTCCGTGCCTCGTCCTGCACGGAACGTTCCCCGTCGTACAACAACGACTCCACCAGCACTTCAACGACCTCGTGTTGACGAGGCTCAACCAATTGGTCAACCAAGCGTCCGAGGGCCCAAATGCAGTTACTGCGCACGACCGGTTCACTATCGATCTGAAGACTGGCAATTAATTGACTTGCCGCAGGATCAGCTTTCGCGGGCGAACGGCTACCCGATTCAGCGAGGGAGCCTGGGCACCACAAACGAACGGCGGCAACGTCATTTTGCAGCGCACGAATCAAGGGATTCAGAATCGGAGCATCGGGATAATTCCCCAAACTCCAAGCGGCGGCTTTACGTACATACGCATTGCTATCGAACTGAAGGAGTTGGAGGAGCGATTCCACCGCAGGCGGCGACGGATTACGGCCTAAGGCATACACAGCACTCATCCGCTCGACAGGACAAGGGCGTTGCAAAAGAGGCAGCAGCAGGGGGAGAGCCCTTGGATCGCGATGTTCACAGAACACTTGCAGCCCTTGTAAGCGCTGATCGTGGTCTCCACGCAGGGCAAGCAATCCCTGATCACAGGCCAAAGCAATCGATGGCGCAGCATCAACGGCAGAATGATCAGGCTCAAATGCATCGAGCGGATCCAGGCTTTCTTCGGCTGCCAACTCGCGAGCCAGCAGATCTGGATCCAACGAAAGACTGGCTGGTCCTCGATCCCTTTGTTGGCTGCGTTCGTCCGTCATAGATCGATGCTACGGGACTTGGTCAACTCATTTCAGTGCTCAGCCCACTGGAGCCGGCGCCAGCATGTCTCCGGGCAACCAAATCCTGGCGCTGACAGCAAAAAGTGCCAAGGCAAACAACAGCACGATTAAGGCTGGCAGAAGTGTGGAGCGAAAAAAAGACAAGGGACCATCGATCTCGTCATTCATTCTGCTGATGGTTGGACCGCAAGCGCAGGTCGTCGCAACATCAGAAATGACACCACCAACACACTGAGACCACACCAGCCGGTGACGTGCTGATGCAACAGGAACCCACCAGTGCCTAATAATCCCCCAAACAACACCCCACAGGCCCATACAAACCGCTGAAGCATCGCAGGGAAGCTTTCAATCGGCGTGACTTCAAAGCGGCGACGCAGATGGGCCCAACCAGGACCAGGCGGCCGAACCTTACGAACGAATCGCTCGAGCACAGCCTCCGATTCTGGAGGCGTGCACAACATCACGCTGAGCCACACGGCAGCGGAAACCCCCGTGATCACGGCCAATCGCAAGCCGTAGTCATCGATGCGCACCAAGGAAGTGATGGAGGTGAGCACGCCAACAAGGAAGCCGCAAAGCATCGCGGACAACTCAGCGGCGGCATTGACCCTCCACCAAAACCAACGCAACACCAACACCACCCCTGGACCGGAACCAATCGCAATCACCAGGCGAAACACCGCGCCAATGCTGTTGCTCACTAAGGCCGTCATCACGCCAAGCACCAACAGCAACACCGTGGTGGCCTGACCCACCAACAGCAATTCTCGAGGCCCTGCTTGGGGCCGAATAAAACGCTCGTACAGATCATGGGTGAGGTAACTCGCGCCCCAGTTCACCGACGTGCTCACGGTGCTCATAAAGGCGGCAACCAGCGATACCACCACCAGCCCAAGGGCAACCGGTGGCAAAAGATCAACGGCCAATGTTGGATATCCAAGCTCCAAGTCGGCCTGTTCTGGCAATAGAACGAGCGCAGCCAAAGCCACCACCACCCAGAGCCAACTCCGAATCAAATAATTCACAACGAGAAAAACCCAACCAGCTAGCCGGGCCTGCTGCTCATCACGGGTGGCCAGCATGCGCTGAATGAATTCACCACCTCCATCGCTACGACGAAAACTCCACCACTGCACTGCGATGTAAGCGGTAAACATCGGCACACTGATCCCTGCACCATCGAGCCAAGAGAACCCATTTTCATTCCAAGTCCAAGGAACCAACGAGACCAATTCAGGCCGGTTGAGGGCTTGAAGCTGATCGAGCAACGAAGCCATCCCTCCCGTGGCATGAAGTGCCGCGACCGCGACCGCCAGGGCCCCCAGCAGTGCGAGCACAAGCTGGACCAGATCGGTCATCACCACGGCCCATAGGCCACCCACCACCGTGTAGCTGACCACCAATAAAGCAACCACAGCCAGCAGCCATACCGTGTCGGAGAGCCCCAAAAAACTGGGTTCACCTCGAACAATTCCCAACGCTTCCACCACCTTCCGCAAGGCTAGAAATGCGTAACCGATCCCGATGCAGTTCACGGGTAACGCCAGAAGAAAAGCCTTAATCCCGCGAAGCCATGCAGCTGCTGCACCGCCATAACGCAACTCGGTAAAGGCCGCATCCGTGAGGACACCGCTGCGGCGCCAAAGCGGAGCAAACACCACCGCCATGGCCACGTGGGCCAGTCCAAAACTCCACCATTCCCAGTTTCCCGCCAAGCCACGGCTACCGACAAGGCCTGCGATGTAAAGCGGCGTGTCGATGGAAAAAGTCGTCGCCGCCATCGAAGCGCCAGCCAACCAGCCATTCAGACGCCGGCCAGCGACGAAATAATCCTCCTGCCCACGATTCCGACGGGCAAGCCAAAGGCCCAACAGGAATGTGAGCAATAGGTACACGCTGAGAAGAAGCCAGTCGACTGCAGCCATTCACCCGTGTGCACCAATGCATCCAGTCTTGATCAAGGGGGGAGCCATCTAAGAAGACAAGGTTGGAAACCATGCCAATCGACATGGAACCATTGCTACATAAACAGCAAAATGCATCACAACAACACTTAATTAACCGATCAAATTAAGATCAGAATTTCGAAACAAGATCAAAATCAGTCAACTCACTATCGATGTTTTTAAAGAGAGCGCAAAACTTCATTCTGGTCAGATCCTTTCAGATGTTGCCGACGTAATTGACCACAGGCGGCATTTTGGTCAAGACCACGGCTTGCTCGAAGACTGACGGCAACACCGCGGCGCTCTAACACGCGACGAAATGCTTCGATCCGCTGGAATGTGGGACGCTTAAATTCTTCCTCTGCAATTGGGTTATAAGCAATCAGATTGACATGACTTTGAAAACCACCAACACGATCCGCCAATTCAGCTGCATGCTCAGGATGATCATTGAGCTCGCCTAGCAAAATGTATTCAAAGCTGACGCGACGACCAGTGAGATCTAAATAATGCCGACAATCGTCCAGCAAATCGTCATAGGGGTAGGCATGGGCTGTAGGAATTAACTCTTCCCTTAGCTGCTGGTTGGGGGCGTGCAAACTCACCGCAAGGGTGAATTGGGCTCGACCAAGTTTGTCCATCGCCAGTTCCGCCAGCTGCGGGAGTGTTTTCGGCACACCGACGGTGCTGACGGTGATGCGCCGCTGACCAATACCGAGGTCGGTATTCAGGCAACGAATTGCCTCCAACACAGCTTCACTATTGAGCAATGGCTCTCCCATCCCCATAAAAACGATATGGGACGGACGCCGGTCCATCGCCTCACGCACACTCAAAACCTGATCAATGATTTCGTGGGTTGCTAACGAACGCTGCAAACCACTTTTGCCAGTCGCGCAAAAACGACAAGCCATGGGACATCCCACTTGGCTCGAGATGCAAACGGTGAGACGCTGGTCGGTGGGAATACCCACCGTTTCGATAGTTTCACCATCGTCAGTTGCCAGAAGTAGCTTCGTTGTGGCATCAGACGCTATGGCCTGATGCACAAGTTTCAGCCGGCCAACCTGAAATGGTTGAACCTCAAGTTCAGATCGCCATTGTTTTGGTAGCGCCGTGATCTCTGAAAGAGATTTGACGCCTTTGTTGTACAGCCAATCATGAATCTGACGGCCTCGAAAGGGCTTTTGCCCCTGAGCAATCGCCCAGTCCTCCAACTCGGCCGCACTGCGGCCGAGCAAGACATTGTTCACCAATTCAACAAACCATGACCGAGCCTGAACTCGACGACCAACAAGGCAATGAAGCCAAGCATGGCCATACGCCCGTTCAGCTTTTCCGTATGGCCATGAAAGCCATAACGGGGTAAACGACGTTGAGGGATTTCAGTGGGTTCAATCATGGATGAATCAATAACGGGCTAACGGATGAGCGGTCAATCGTCGGAAAGCAAGCCTTCCTCTTGGAGACCTTCGACAGCCTCAGCATCAACGACTTGCTCTTCCTTGAGCTCATTATCAACATCCGGCCGCGTGAATGCCGCATTCGTGCTGGCAGACGGATCGATATTGTGACGGGTCCGCGTGGCCTCTAGATCCGCATCGCTGGGATCGTCGAGCAAAGCACTGGAGCTAGCCGCGGGGGGCATATCCACGGTGTAGTCCGGACGCAGATTTTGCATGCGGCGGTATCCCGCAGGGTCTTCCGACAGGATGTCGGGGTGGGGACCTGCCTCTTTCTGGAGCTCTTCTTCAAAGCCACTGAAACCGGTACCCGCAGGGATCAGACGGCCAATGATGACGTTCTCCTTAAGACCACGGAGCCAGTCGCTCTTCCCTTCGATTGCAGCTTCTGTGAGAACGCGAGTCGTCTCCTGGAAGGATGCCGCGGAAATGAAGCTGTCTGTATTCAGGGAAGCTTTGGTAATACCAAGCAACACCGGCGTGAACTCGGCCGGAGCCCCACCCGTGATGGCCATCGCCTGATTGGTGTCTTCGACCTGCCGCAGCTCGATCAACTCTCCAGGAAGAAGGGTGGTATCACCAGCATCCTCAACACGAACCTTGCTGGTCATCTGACGGACGATCACCTCAATGTGCTTGTCGTCAATCGAGACTCCCTGAGACTTGTAGACGTTCTGGACCTCTGTGACCAGACGATGCTGCAGGTTCGCAATCGCTTCTTGAGCAGCATCCATCAAAGGCTTGCGGCTACGGAAGTCTTCGAAGAAGCATTCCAAAAGCTCATGGGGATTAATCGGACCGTCTGTGAGTAACTCACCAGCAGTGACCTGCTGGCCATCGTTGACCATCACGTTTCGACCCAAAAGAATTGGGTACTCACCGATCGCATCATCGGACTCGATCACATTGACCGACAGGGAATCGTCATCTTCTCCTTGCTTGATTTCAATCGTTCCAGGCTTCCGGCAGAGAATGGCCGATTCCCGCGGACGGCGGGCTTCCAACAGCTCCTCAATCCGTGGCAGACCCTGAACAATGTCTCCGGTTTTCTGACGTTCAAACACCAGGAGCGCCAAGCCATCTCCCCTTTGAACCAAGTCACCATCGCGGACATGCAGCAGGGAGTCGGGAGACACCATGTACGGACGTCCAAGACGAAGGGTGACGATGTTGCCATCAACAGCTTCCACCTCACCGCAACACTCTGAGGGTTGACCAGGTGCCAGCAAATCCCCATCGACAACACGATCACCAACAACGACTGAGGGTTGCCCTGACGTCGAAATCGTGGTGGTGTCTTCCGGACGCTCAACAATCAAACGACGGATAGGTTCAGCCTCCGTGGCTTCTGGCAGCTGAACAACACCGACTTGCTTACACAAAATCTGGGTCGTGGCGACAACATCACCCGACTTCACAGAAATCCCGTCTTCCACTTGCAATTCGGTGTGTGTCGAGCCATGGCTGGAGTCAGACATGGTGTCGCGACGCACCAGGATCGATTCGAGAATCACCAATCGCAGGCGAGAGATGGTCTTCGCTCTCTTGTCGGGAGCCCTTTCCACATCCACCGTCATTTGAGGGGTGGTATCGAAGGTTTCCAGCAGCAGTTGAGTCTTCAGCAGTTCAACGCCCTCAACCGACTTGATCAGTTCGTTGTCTTTAAAAGCCAAGCGCTGGGTGGCTTTGATTCCCAGGTGAGGTCCATTGGCCTGCTTCACATGGGACAACTCAGGGAGCTGAGCTTCGTTAGGAATGGAGTATTCCTCCACCGGACGCAGCAACAGAGCCTTGCCTTCAGGAGTTTCGACGGTCTGAACAAATTTCATCGTGTCGGCCGACAAGCCCTTAGCAACCTCATCGCCTGGGTTCACCATTTGGCCATCACCTTCAAAGCGTTCGAGGGCTTTGGTGTCGCTACTCAGGTGAAGATCTCCACCGCGAACAATAATTTCACGAAGAATATCGTTCTTTTGGGTAACAGTAACAATGCCAGCTGTCTGACTAAAGATATCTTTAACAACCTCAGTGCCAGCTTCAATCCACTGCCCATCGGTAATCATCAACAACGAGATGTCTTTATTGATTTCGTGCGTTTCCTGAGGGACCCATAGCAGGGTGCCTCCCTTGTTCACCTCGTAACCGTTTTTGGCAGAACGCGCTTTTTTTATCGCCAAACCGGGCGCAAATTTCACCAGACCACCGGTACCGGTCCGGAACCGATCGTCAGCAAGTTCAGCAATGACTTCGCCATTGCCAATCTTGCTACCAGGAATGGTGTTCAGGCGATAACGGGTTCCATCTTTCGCCTCCAGATTCCACAGTTCACCGGAATGGGTCGATTCCTCCAGCAACTTGAAATCTTTGAGAGTCATCGCCGTCGTGACGATTTGCACCTCTCGGGAATCACCAATTGAATCGCGCAATCGAACATCACCACCGAATTCACTGCGCTGGCTTGCCTCTGCAAGCACCTGACCTTCTGTCACGGTGGACTTTCCATCCACGACAGGTAGGGCGTTCGGGGGGAGGTTGTACACATCACCGGCCAGAACCCACATGCGACCGAGACGCTGTGCTTTGAGGGTGATATTTCCCTGACGGTCAGTGACTTCTCTTGGCTGAATTTTGTCTTCATAACGAACTTGACCAGCCAAATCGCAGATCACGTCCTTTGTTGCTTTCTCAACGCTTTTCTTCACCGCACCGGCAGCAATCTGCGCAACGGTGACGTCTGATTCAAGGGCCTGACCATTATCGACGAACAACAAAGAACCAACGGTGATATCAATCTTTTGGGGGCGACCTTTGCCGGAAGGCTTAATCGTGAGCGTGAAATCAACCTCAGCCTGTTGAGCTTCGACTCCATGGGGAGTGCGATAGGGCCGCACTCGCGCTTTGCTACCGAACTCAACATCTCCTGCAACTTTCGAGCGCACCACACCACTTTCCGCGGTGGACACACCACCAGTGTGGAAGGTGCGCATCGTGAGCTGAGTTCCAGGCTCGCCAATGGACTGGGCAGCGATGATGCCAACCGCTTCGCCCAAATCAACCAATTCGTTGTGCGCTAGAGCCCAGCCGTAACACTTACGGCAGACGGAGCGGTTCGCTTCACACGTCAGTGGTGAACGAATACTGACGGCGGTCACACCAGCCTTCTCAATTTTTTGAGAGAGGGCAGGATCAATCTCGGTATCGCGCTCAGCTAGAACCTCGCCCTCAGCACTCACAACTTGTGCAGCTGTTAAGCGGCCCACCAAACGATTGGCAAATTTGCTGTCTTCTGCTTCGACAACAATGTGACGAGTCGTTCCGCAATCGTCCTCTCGAACAATCACGTCTTGGGCAACGTCGACCAAACGACGCGTGAGATAGCCCGAGTCGGCCGTGCGCAACGCCGTATCAACGAGGCCTTTTCTTGCTCCGTATGACGAGATCACATATTCAGTAACCGTTAATCCTTCTCGGAAGTTGGTACGAATTGGAAGGTCAATGATTTCACCCTGAGGGTTAGCCATCAAGCCACGCATGCCAACCAACTGACGAACCTGGGACATGTTTCCCCGGGCCCCAGAGTTGGCCATCATCCACACCGAGTTGAGCGGAGCATTTTCATCAAAATTCTTTTTAACTGCGTTAACGAGACGCTCATTCGTCTCTGTCCAGGTGTCAATCACCTTGGTGTGACGTTCAACCTCAGTAATTTCACCAAGCCTGTAGCGCTCTTCCGTCGCGGTAATTTGTTCTTCAGCCTGGCCAAGAAGATCTTTTTTCGCTTCAGGAACTTTTAGGTCGTCAACTGAAATCGAAACAGCCGCCTGAGTTGCATATTTGAACCCAAGATCTTTCAAATTATCGGCCATCGAAGACGTCACGGCTGTGCCGTGATGCTTGAACGCCCAAGCCACAAGATTTTTTAAAGCCTTTTTATCAACAATATGGTTTCGAAACGGTGGTGGTGTTTTCGAAAGAGGCTTCGAAATTTTTTCAAGAGCTGCTTTCGCTGCCTTGGCTGCTTTAGCGGCTTTTGCTTTGGAGGGCTTGCGGGGCTTGGAAGTGGTCATGACTGCGCGCGGATCAGTTTGAGTGAAAGAAAAAATTCAGGTGCAATTCAGGCGGCGGCCACCGCATCAATGATGGTGTGATTCATCACCACACGACCAACAGTTGTCAGGATGTAGCGGCTGATCAGCGCTCCTTCCTCGTCAAACCGATCGCGTCGGTAAGTCCACTGTTCAATGCGTGTTCCATCGCTCAACGTTTCCGATTTCAGTGGTTCCTGAAGTTCATCGTCGTCTTCAACTTCTCCGTTGAAGCGAACCCACACCCAATCATGAAGGCCAACACGGGTGTCGTCGAACGCGTGAATGACATCATCGAGGCCTGCAAACGTTGCACCACGATCGCCAAATTCAGGTTGCGTTGCCCCAGGCTGCAAGGCAGTTAAGTAGTAGGAGCCCAACACCATGTCCTGGGATGGGGTGATGATGGGTTCACCTGTTGCTGGCGACAGGATGTTGTTGCTGGCCAACATCAACATGCGTGCTTCGGTCTGGGCTTCGATGGCGAGGGGCACATGCACAGCCATTTGGTCGCCATCAAAGTCGGCGTTGAATGCCGGACAAACCAAAGGATGGAGTTGGATCGCGCGACCGTCGACCAACTTTGGTTCAAAGGCTTGGATCCCAAGCCGGTGAAGGGTTGGAGCTCGGTTCAGCATGATTGGGTGACCATCAATCACCTCTTGTAGAACCTGCATCACTTCATCATCGGCGCGCTGAATGAGTTTCTTCGCCGCCTTGATGTTGTTCACGATGTTTTGGCGAATCAGCCTGTGAATCACAAATGGCTGGAACAACTCAATCGCCATTTCTTTTGGCAATCCACACTGGTGCATTTTCAGTTTTGGACCCACCACGATCACGGAGCGGCCTGAATAATCAACACGCTTGCCGAGAAGGTTCTGACGGAAACGTCCCTGTTTCCCTTCAATGATGTCGCTGAGTGATTTCAGCGGCCGGTTGTTAGCACCAACAACCGTGCGACCACGTCGGCCGTTATCAATCAAGGCATCAACAGCTTCTTGCAGCATCCGCTTTTCATTGCGGACAATGATTTCGGGCGCCAAAATTTCCTGCAACCGAGCTAAGCGGTTGTTCCGGTTAATCACCCGGCGATATAGATCATTGAGATCGGACGTTGCAAAGCGACCACCATCCAGCTGAACCATCGGACGGAGATCCGGCGGAATGACGGGAATGACGTCAAGAACCATCCAGTCGGGGCGGGCACTGGTCGCAATGAAGTTATCGATCACACGCAAGCGCTTGATCAACTTGGCGCGTTTTTGCCCCTTACTACCATTGATATCTTCTCGAAGCTGCTGAGCGACTTCTTCAAGGCTGAGATCCTCAAGAAGTTGCTTCAGTGCTTCAGCACCAATGCCAACAACCGGTTCGTTTTCAATTTCAGATTCTTCGGCGTAGATCTCATCTTCAATTTCCAACCATTCATCTTCTGTCAGCAACTGCTTGTACTTCAGATCCTTATGGTCACCTGGATCGAGAACGACGTAGCAGTTGAAGTAAACAATCTGCTCAACATCACGAAGTGGCATATCGAGGAGAATCGCCACATAGCTGGGAATTCCCTTCAGATACCAAACGTGGGAGACCGGCGCAGCGAGCTTGATGAAGCCCATGCGATGACGGCGAACCCTGCTCTCAGTGACCTCAACACCACAACGCTCGCAAACGATGCCGCGGTGACGCACACGCTTGTATTTGCCGCAGTGGCATTCCCAATCCTTGGAAGGGCCAAAAATCTTCTCGCAAAACAACCCGTCCATCTCGGGCTTTAGCGTCCGATAGTTGATGGTTTCCGGTTTGGTAACTTCGCCAACCACCTGTCCATTGGGAAGGGTGCGCTGACCCCACTCCATCACCCGCTCAGGGGACGCAAGCGTGATCTTGACGTAATCGAAGTGATTCTCGGTGCGGAGGTTGCTGTTGGTCATTGACGATTAAGGAAGACGATTAAAGAAGAAGAAGCGGGTTGTCGGTTCGTTCGTTGATCCGTCAGTCCTCGTCGTAATCAGCGACCCCGAGGGACTCGTAGGTCGGACGACTTGGGGTACTGCGACGCGGGTTTACGTCCTGCATCAGATCGACTTCTTTGCCTTCGTCGGTGTACACCGCAATATCCAAACCAAGGGATTGAAGCTCACGCATGAGCACCTTGAAGGATTCGGGAGTACCAGGGCGAGGAATCGGCTTGCCTTTCACGATGGCGTTCAAGGCCTCATTACGACCTTGCATGTCGTCGGACTTGACCGTGAGCAATTCTTGAAGGGTGTAGGCAGCGCCATAGGCCTCAAGAGCCCAAACTTCCATCTCACCCAAACGCTGGCCACCTTGCTGGGCTTTACCACCAAGGGGCTGCTGGGTCACCAAGGAGTAAGGACCGGTGGAACGGGCGTGGATCTTGTCATCGACAAGGTGCACCAGTTTCAAGAAATGGGAATAGCCCACAGCAACCGGCTGATCAAAGGGAAGACCAGTTCGACCATCGCGAAGGACTAGTTTTCCTGGATTTTCAGGGTTGTAAACCCAATCTTTTCCAGGCAATTTTGCAGCCTCGGTGAGGAATGTGGTCACAGTCTGCTGGGACTTCTCAGCCCCATGCATTTCGTCGAATGGAACGATTTTGACTCGACAATCCAAATTGGATGCCGCCCAGCCCATCAATAATTCGAACACCTGGCCAACGTTCATCCGACTCGGCACACCCAAAGGGTTCAGCACGATGTCCACGGGAGTGCCATCGGGAAGATATGGCATGTCTTCACGGGGAAGAATGCGGCTGATAATTCCCTTGTTGCCATGGCGACCAGCCATTTTGTCGCCGACCTGAATCTTGCGGCGCTGGGCAACGTAGACACGAACCACCATGTTCGCGCCGGGGGGGAGTTCATCACCTTGTTCGCGGGTGTAGATCCGAACATCAACAACCCGGCCACGCTCGGTTCCGGGCACACGCAGTGAGTTGTCGCGAACATCGCGGGCTTTCTCACCAAAGATGGCGCGGAGGAGTTTTTCCTCGGGTGGTTGGTCCGACTCACCTTTTGGAGTGACCTTACCCACCAAAATGTCGCCGCTTTCAACGAAAGCACCAACCCGAATGATCCCCATTTCGTCAAGGTTGCCGAGGCTTTCCTCAGCAACGTTGGGAATTTCCCGAGTGATTTCCTCAGGACCAAGCTTGGTCTGACGGGCTTCAATCTCATACTTCTCGATATGTACCGAGGTGTAGAGATCATCGGTAACCAGACGCTCGCTCACAAGCAAGGCATCCTCGTAGTTGTAACCCTCCCAGGGCATGTAGGCGATCAGGACGTTTTGTCCCAACGCAATTTCACCGCCTTCACAGGCGGAACCATCCGCCAACACCTGACCAACAATCACCGGATCACCCTGGCGGACGATTGGACGCTGATTCAGGCACGTGTCTTGGTTGGAACGCTGATACTTCTGCAAGAAGTGCGTGTGCTCTTGACCGTCTTCATCGAGCACAACGATGGCGTTGGCATCAACGAAAACAACAGTTCCATTCACTCTTGAGATCGGAACCATTCCGGAGTCGCGAGCCACCTGGGTCTCGAGTCCAGTCCCAACGAGAGCACGCTCAGGCCTCAGAAGGGGTACGGCCTGACGCTGCATGTTGGACCCCATCAGGGCACGGTTGGCGTCGTCATGTTCCAAGAAGGGGATCAAGGAGGTCGCCACAGAGATCACCTGAACAGGCGATAAAGCGACGTAATCAACTTGTTCCGGTGGAACTTTTTCGAAATCCTGGCGATAACGAACGGGAATCAAATCAGCTTTGATTTCTCCGTTGTCTTCAGTGGCAACATCACCGGGAGCAACACGAACTTCGTCTTCTCGGTCAGCAGAGAGATAAATAGGATCGCCAGACTTGATGACGACACCGTTCTCAACTTTCCAGAACGGAGTCTCAATGAAGCCATACTCGTTAACACGCGCGTGCGTCGCCAAAGAGTTAATCAGGCCTGCGTTCGGGCCCTCTGGGGTTTCAATCGGACACAGACGTCCGTAGTGAGAAGGATGGATGTCGCGCACAGCAAAGCCGGCACGCTCCCGTGTCAAGCCGCCTGGACCAAGGGCAGAGATACGGCGCTTGTGGGTGAGCTCAGCCAAAGGATTGGTCTGATCCATGAACTGGCTCAGCTGGCTGGAGCCGAAGAACTCCTTAATCGCCGCCACGAGGGGCTTGGGATTCACCAGTTGGGCTGGGGTGAGTGAATCGGTTTCGCCAACCGTCATTCGCTCTTTGATGATCCGTTCGAGTCGGTTGAGTCCAACACGAACCTGGTTCTGGAGCAATTCACCGACGGAACGGACGCGACGGTTACCGAGGTGATCAATGTCATCAAGGCTGGCGCCGCCAACATCCAATTCCAGATTGATCAGATAATCCAGAGTCGACAGCACATCCTCATGGGTGAGGGTGCGCACCGTATCTGGAATCGTGAGGCGGAGTTTTTTGTTGATCTTGTACCGACCAACCCGACCAAGGTCGTAGCGTTTGGCATCAAAGAAACGGGTCTGCAGAAGCTGCTGACCGCCACTCACAGATGGTGGCTCACCGGGACGAAGCTTTTTGTAGAGCTCGAGTAGAGCCTGATCTTCAGAACTGATGCCTTCATCATTGGCGGCATCAATCGACTTTTTATAAAACTCCGGATGGCGGAGCTTATCCAACACGTCGTTGTCGGACAGACCCATGGCACGCATGAGCACGTGGGCATTGATCTTTCGTGTTTTATCGACACGGACGTGGAGAAGATCGTTTTTATCCGTTTCAAACTTCAACCATGCCCCACGGTTGGGGATCACACTGGCGTTGTAGGTACGACGACCATTTTTGTCCATTTCATCTTTGAAATAGACACCAGGGCTCCGCACGATCTGATTCACGATCACGCGCTCAGCGCCATTAATGATGAACGTTCCACGTTCAGTCATTAGTGGAAGTTCGCCTATAAAAACTTCTTGCTCTTTAATCTCACCTGTTTCCTTATTAACAAGTCGGCAGGTGACGTACATCTGCGATGCGAACGTCGCGTCGCGTCGCTTGGCCTCTTCCACATCGTGGCGAGGACGCTTCAGTCGATATTCACTACCGATGAAGTGCAGCTCAAGCTTCCCGGTGTAGTCGGTAATTGGAGAGAAGCTTTCCAGCTCCTCAATCAAACCTTTATCTAAAAACCACTTAAAGCTGGCCCGCTGAACCTCCACCAAGTCTGGGAGAAAGGTGGCGGTCTTGGCGACCTGAATCGCGCTGCTGCTCATGCGGGGACCGGCAGGGAGGACGAAGGAACAAAAGGACTGGACGGAATCACCGCGCAAAAGCTGCTTAGCGAGTTACGAGAACGACAGCGAGGGAGAAAGCCTTCCAAGGAGAAGACCAACAAACCAAGTGTTGAGCTCAGCAATCGCGGGGCAGATCAGCTAACGACGACAAGTGCACCGGAAGGGAATGGACGCTTCAGGCGCCAAAGACACGGGGAACCGGTCTATGGCCAGGCCAATACAACATCTTACATAACGAGCTCCCCTATCCCCTCGACCAGTTAGGGATTCAAGGCAGTTTGAATAAACGGCGAGCGTTGGACGTGGTCACCGCGGCGACCTGATCCACGTCCACACCGCGTAAATCGGCGACTCGAGAGGCGACTGAAGCGACAAACGCCGGTTCGTTCCTTTTGCCACGTCGTGGAACTGGCGCCAGGAAGGGACAATCAGTTTCAACCAAAAAACGGTCTTCAGGAACCTGTTCCGCACAGGCGTGGGTCACGAATGCCTTAGGGAAAGTGACTGTGCCACTAAAGCTGATGTAAAAGCCAAGGTCGAGAAATCCCTGCATCTCCTCTGGAGTTCCGCCCCAGCAATGCATCACGCCAGCTGGGCAGCGGCCTTCCGACTGTCGAGCGCGGAGCTCCTGCAACATCGGCTCCGCAGCATCCCGACAATGAACAATCACGGGAAGATTCAGCTCAACTGCCAGATCAAGCTGGGGGCGAAGCACCGCCAATTGCTCCTCCAAATTTTGATCGCGAAACAAGTCGAGTCCAAGCTCACCAATGGCCACAACCCGCTCGTCGTCCCTTGCTGCTTGACGAAGAACATCGACCGTGTCTTGACACCAATGCTCCGTGTCGAGCGGATGCACTCCAACGGAGTAACGCATCTCTGGGAATCGATCGGCCAGAGCACGAATTGCAGGAATCTCGGATGGCTCGACGCAGGCATGGAGCAACGCTTTCACTCCAGCCTCACGCCAGCGTGAGGCGACATCGTCTAGATCGTCTTCGAAGTTCCGAAAAACGATGTGACAGTGGCTGTCAATCAGCGTCGAAGTGGACGACACGGCAGGGTCGAAACGCGCTTTCAACACATTCTGCCGCTCGATGTCGTTCAGTTGACCGGTTCGAGAACCTTTCGCACAGCAGCACTCAACCGTGATTTCTGATTGGCGCCGTTGTTGCGATGAAGAACACCAACCTTGACTGCCTTATCAATCTTGCTGAACGCTTCGCGCAACGATGCCTGAACAGAGGCCTTTGCCTCTTCACCAGGCGCGGAGCCATAGGCATCGCATGCGGTGAAGCAGCGCTTCATCAACGTGCGCATGGACGACTTGTAGGTGCGATTGCGCAAACGATTGCGCTCAGCAATCTCAATTCGCTTCTTTGCTGAGTTGTTATTGGCCACTGACGCAGGAACGTTGCGAACAATCCGTCACCATACTCCTTAGCTCCCTGATCAGACCATTTCGTCGACTCCCAGCGCCTCACCTGCCAGCGTCTTAATTTGAGGGGAATAAACCCGAGTAGTTCCTTGCCTGAGAAAAATCCGGCGGGTTTTTCGCTCCGCATCGTGAGAGATCGGGAGCAGGCCAAAACAGAAATCCTGCGCCTCGTCAAACGGACAAGCAACGCCCAACAGCGGGATGCACAGGCACGTGTCGACACGATTTTGACCGAGGTCCGATCCCGAGGGGATGCAGCAGTTGTCGAATTCACGGAACGCTTTGACGGGTTCCGTCCCGAACCCGTCGCTGTTCCCCAAGAGCAACTCGAGCGTTCATGGCGAAACCTTCCGGCCAATCTTCGAGACGCCTTGGAACTCGCGCATCGGCGCATCACCGACTTTCATCAACGTCAACGGCCGTCCGATATCGCCACGGAAGGTCCTTTTGGGGAACGACTCGGACGGCGATGGCGGCCCGTGGATCGCGCTGGTTTGTACGTGCCAGGAGGTCGGGCGTCCTATCCCAGCACCGTCCTCATGAATGCAGTGCCAGCCAAAGTTGCTGGCGTTAACGAGGTGGTGATCTGTTCCCCTGCAGGTCGCGATGGCGAAGTCAACCCTGTCGTGCTGGGCGCGTCTTATCTCGCTGGCGTTCGAACCGTCTTTCGCCTTGGTGGAGCCCAAGCCATCGCCGCGATGGCTTATGGAACAGAAAGCATTCCCAAGGTGGACGTGATCAGCGGTCCTGGGAATCTCTACGTCACCTTGGCCAAACAAGCGGTGTACGGCCAAGTTGGCATCGATTCCCTCGCAGGTCCCAGCGAAGTTTTGGTGATTGCAGATCAGAGCGCCAAGCCAGATCAAGTTGCCGCAGACCTTTTGGCCCAAGCCGAGCATGACCCTCTCGCTGCGGCAGTTCTGATCACCACCAACCAAGCCTTGGCCGATCAGATCCCCCAGGAAATCAAACAACAACTCGAGGGGCACCCACGCCGTGACATTTGCGAAGCCTCCCTCCATAACTGGGGCTTGGTGGTGGTCTGCGACGATCTGGAAAGTTGCGCTGAGCTAAGCGACAGCTTTGCTCCAGAGCACCTGGAACTCCTGGTCGAACGTCCCCAAGCGTTAGCTGAACGCATCCAACATGCAGGGGCCATTTTTCTAGGCCCTTGGTCACCGGAAGCGGTTGGCGATTATTTGGCAGGCCCAAATCACACCTTGCCCACCTGTGGCGCCGCTCGTTTTAGCGGCGCCCTCAGCGTTGAGACATTTATGCGGCACACGTCCTTAATCGGTTTCAATCGCGCTGCCCTCGAAGCCACAGGGTCAGCGGTCCAAGAACTGGCGAAGAGCGAGGGTCTCCACAGCCATGCCGAATCGGTCAGGAGACGGCTCAGCTAAGGCGACGGTCAAGGCTGCGAACTCCAGCAACACCATCGGAGATTTCACCCACCAACACTTCGTCGGTGAGATTCACAAACAATCCGTTTTCCAACACCCCAGGGATGTTGTTGATTGCCTTCTCTAAGGAAGCGGGATCTTCGATTCCAGCCTGGAGCTTCACATCCAACACAAGATTGCCCTGATCGGTCACCACCGGACCAGCCTTCCGCTGGGCCATCCGAAGTTCAGCGCTGCCAGCCATGGATGCCAAGGTCTTTTGAACCTGACGCCAGGCACCAGGCAACACCTCCACTGGCAGCAAAAAGTCCAGATTGAGGCGATCGACCAGTTTGGTGGAATCCACCACCACCACAAATCGATCAGCCATGGCGGCAACAAGTTTCTCCTGAACGTGGCACGCACCACCCCCTTTGATGAGCTGAAAACTCGGATCCACCTCATCGGCACCATCGATGGCGAGGTCGATCCGATCAACAGCGTTGAGACTGAGAAGAGGAATGTTCAATTCGGCGGCCAAAACCTCCCCTTGAAAGGAGGTCGTCACACCGACAATATTTTTCAATTCTCCTGTTGCGAGCTTGGCGCCAAGACCGCGAATCATCAGCGCGGCAGTGGATCCAGAACCAAGCCCGAGCACCATTCCATCTTGAATTTGGTCAACCGCGGCATCAGCAACCGCCTGCTTCATTTGAGTTTGAAGATCCGCCATCGTTTCGGCATCGGTGGGCGAGACGGTAGCAAGGGTTTCAACCCAGCCCAGGCAAAGGAGCCGGTTTAACCGACAGGGTGAGTTCGCGGCCATTGCGCAAGAGCGTCAAGGGAAGGGGCTCCGAAAGCCGAGCGGCATCCACCACTTCCAGCAACGCCTGAGGGTCTGCCACAGGTTTCTCATCCACAGCAATCACGAGGTCACCACGCCGCAAGCCGGCTTGTTCGGCAGGGCCCTGGGGGAGAACACTTTGAACCAGTGCGCCGGTGCGCTCCGGCAGTTGAACCAGTGCATTGGGATCTTTGTTGTGGTCCCGGGCAATCCGTGGGGTCAGCCCCACCAACTGCAAACCGATGTAGGGATGCACCACCTCACCTTGCGACTGCAATTGATCTGCGACGCGTCTCGCCAAGTTGATCGGTATGGCAAAGCCCAATCCCGCACCTGGCCCAGAACGCACCAAGGTGTTGATACCGATCACTTCGCCTTCCCCATTGACGAGCGGGCCGCCTGAATTCCCTGGATTGATCGCAGCGTCTGTTTGGATCAAATCAAGACGCTTATCGGAGAAACCAAGACTATTGATGTTGCGATGAAGGCTGCTCACGATGCCAAGGGTGACGGTGCGTTCCAGGCCAAAGGGGGTACCGAGCGCGATCGCCCAATCACCGACTTCCATCACTTCTGAGTCGCCCAGGGGAGCCTTCGGAGGCAAATTCCGCCCTTGCAGCTGGACTAAAGCGAGATCGGTCACGGGATCGAAGCCCACGACACGACCATCAAGCTGATCACCGTCAGCAACCGTGACACTGACGGATTCCACGCGATCGACAACGTGGGCATTGGTCAGCACCAACCCCTTGCTGTCGATCACAACACCCGATCCTTGACCACGCTCTCGTTCTGGTCCTAACTGCGGATCCCCCAACAAATCACGCAACAGCGGATCAATCAACGTCGGATCAAAGGCTTGCCGCTCCACGGTGCGTTCAGTGTCAATGCGAACCACGGCGGGGGCCACACGACGCACCGACTCCGCCACAAAGCTGTGCTCAAGCGCCTTAACAGGGGACGCAGACAGCACAAACGTGTCCAGCATCAACGCCAGACCCAGGACCCAACGGATAACGATCTTGAACAACGCTCATCAGCAGTCAGAACACTTCTATATGAATCCGCACCGGGATGGGGATGGTCCAAATCGAACACAATTGATTTACGCATCTCAAAAAAGCACCATTAACCAAAATGAAGGGGGTAGAAAGAATTCAAAGCGCTTTACGAATGCGAGCACTTCTTGCTTCAACCTTGGGTGTGATTGCTCTGGGAGCCCCCTTAGTCACCACCATTGATGCTGCGGCCGGACCTTTTGCCAAAAGGACCTCACTGAAGGCCGTGATTTTTGAAGACGTGAAGCCCCTGTATCAAAAATCTGGCGACACCTACGAAGGTTTCGGGGTCGATATTTTGAATTTGATCAAAGATCAAGCGGGCCGTCGCACCCTCACCTTGATGCCTGCCACATCCACCCAGGATGGGATCAAGGCGATCACCTCTGGCAAGGCCGATATCGCTTGCGGCGTCGCCTTTGATTGGGGCCGTGCAGAGCAGGTGAGCTACACCATCCCTTTCGCGATCGGTGGAACCCGCCTGCTCACAAAAACAAGCATTAACGGCACTCCCGCATCGCTGAGCGGCAAGACGGTGGGCGTCGTCAAGGATTCCTCTTCGGCCAAGATTTTGGGAGCCGTTGTTCCAAGCGCCTCACTCCAGAGCTATGCAACCCCGGCGGAAGCATTTGATGCTTACAACAGCGGAAAAATTTCCACCCTTGCCGGCGGCACTCTTTGGCTTGCAGCGAATAGCGATGCCAAAAACAGTGATCTCGTTCCTGTTCGCCCCTACGGCCGCACAGGTATTGGGTGCATTGTCAAGCAAAACAATGGCAAATTATTGGCAGCAGCCAACAACGCCATTGGTCAAACGATGCAGGAATATGTCAACGGCAATGCTGCAACGCGCGTCATGGTGAACCGCTGGATTGGCCCCAGCAGCAGCGTCATGATTCCCGAAAAAGTGATTAGCGACCTGTACTCCTTGCTACTTAGTACAACCTCTGAGATGTCTGTATCACCAAACTGATTACTTCACTCAATTCGCTATTTCTCTTACAGCAACACAACCAAAACCCATGAAACGTTCTCTAATCGCTTTTCAGGCATTGCTCGCTTCCAGCGCGGTGCTGTGCCAAAGCGCAGAAGCCACGTCCATTTTCAATGCTCCAGACCAAGCCAACAACACTGTTGAATCCCGCATTGATGCTGCTCGCAATGGCAACTGGGAAAGCCTCCTGAAACAGGTAGAACCGGATGATGGTTTGGTCGCGAAAGGAAAATGGAAAAACGGCAATGGGAATAAGTGGAGTAATGGTGGCAAGAGCAGCGGAAAGTGGGGTAACGGCAAGGGCGGTGGCAAGTTCAGCAACAGCCGCAACAGCTGGGGGAATGGTGGCTATCGAGTCGGCTGGGGCAACGGTGGTGGTGGCTGGCGCAACGGCGGTGGCGGGTTCGCGAATTGGTGATCGCAGCTTCAAACGGAGGGCCCGACTTCAGTCAGTTCGGGCCCATCGGCCTGGTCGTTATCCAGTCCACATCCCTATGCAATCTCGACTGTTCCTATTGCTACCTACCAGATCGACAAAAAAAGCGGGTTTTCGATTTAGATCTCATCCCTTTATTAGTCCAGAGAATTCTGGAAAGTCCTTACGCAGGACCAGAATTCTCTCTTGTATGGCATGCCGGCGAACCTCTCACCTTGCCATCAAGTTGGTACGACAAAGCGACAGCACTGATTCAACAATCTCTGCGTCAGTTCGGCGCACAAGATCTGGAGATTGATCAACATGTGCAGACTAATGCCACTTTAATTAACGACGATTGGTGTGATTGCTTTAGACGCAATCAAATTGTTGTTGGCATCAGCGTTGATGGACCAGAAGATATTCACGATTCCCATCGACGCTTCCGCAACGGGCGTGGTTCCCATGCTTTGGCGATGCGCGGCATTGAAGCTTTGCACCGCAATCAGGTGCCGTTTCATTGCATCTCCGTGATCACTGCAGATGCAATGGAGCAACCCGAACGTATGTATCGATTTTATCGGGATAATGGGATTAATGATGTTGGCTTCAATGTTGAGGAGAAGGAAGGAATCAACACATCGTCGTCCATGGCGGGCTCAAATATGGAGGCAAAATACAAAGACTTTCTCCGCACCTTTTGGCGTCTGAGTGAACAAGACGGTTATCCGGTTGTCTTGCGTGAATTCGAACAGGTGATCAGCCTCATTCAGGGGGATCGGCGAATGACGCAGAACGAATTGAACCGTCCTTTCTCGATCTTGAGCGTCGATGCGCAAGGTGATTTTTCCACGTTCGATCCTGAGCTGCTCTCCGTCGCCAGCGACCGCTATGGCACCTTTAATCTTGGTAACCTCAGAACGCATAGCCTCGAAGAATCAACGAAAACTGAGGGATTTGAGCGGCTCCTCAAAGACATGACCCAGGGAGTGGAGACATGCCACAAAGGTTGCGAACACTTTGGTTTGTGCGGAGGTGGAAATGGAAGCAACAAGTTTTGGGAGCACGGCACCCTGGCCTCCAGTGAAACCAATGCCTGCCGCTTCGGCACCAAAATCCCCGTGGAAGTCCTTCTCGAGCGTTTTGAAGAAGGCCCACCGTTAGAAGACAACCGAACAACCAATGTC
>JBDQPG010000077.1:0-6563 GCA_040260695.1 Synechococcus sp. SFB_27S_18OctNov_coas_78
AGCTTGATGGCATTTTCCATGGTTGTAACGACTAGTTGTCGGGTTGATTCAATGACCTCAGGATTAACTTCGAGCACTAATTCATCATGTACCTGAAGCAATAATCGGGCGGGAATATTTTGGCTGATGAGCGTCGACTGCAATTGCACCATCGCCACCTTGATGATGTCGGCGCTGGAGCCCTGAATGGGGGCGTTGGCGGCGGCGCGCAGTTGTTGTGCTTCCATCCCACCCCGCCGTGCCACATCAAGATCAATCTCGAGTGGATCTTTTCCCAATAAGCGGCCGAGGCCGTTGCGATCGAAATGAAAGGGGCGGCGACGACCCAGGATTGTTTCCACATAGCCCCGGCTAAGGGCGAGCCGTTCCTGCAGCTCAAGGAAGGCAAACACCTTGGGGTAGCGCTGCTTGTACTTGGTGAGGAACTCCTTGGCCTCGGCCGAGCTCACCCCCGTTTCCCGTGCAAAGCGTTGGGCACCCATGCCGTAGATCACCCCGAAGTTGATCGTCTTACCGAGGCGGCGTTCATCGGCGCTCACCTCGTCTTTGTCGAGGAGTAGGCGTGCGGTGAGTGCGTGTACGTCATCGCCCGTGCGGTAGGCCTCCTGCAACACCTCTTCTCCGGAGAGGTGGGTGAGGATTCGGAGTTCGATTTGGGAGTAGTCGGCGCTGAGCAGTGTCCAGCCCTCTTGGGGGAGGAACGCTTTGCGGATGCGGCGGCTGTATTCCGTACGTACAGGAATGTTTTGCAGGTTGGGGTTGCTGCTGCTCAAACGGCCCGTGGCCGTTACGGCTTGGTTGAAGTCGGTATGGACGCGGCCGGTTTCTGTTTCGACGAGTTGGGGCAGAGCATCGACGTAGGTGCTCTTGAGCTTGCTCAAAACGCGGTGCTCAAGTACGAGGGGAACCACGGGATGGTCGTGTTCGAGTTTTTCGAGAACGGTGGCATCCGTGCTGAACCCGGTTTTTGTGCGCCGCGACTTCTTGCGATCCAGTCCGAGCGTGTCGAATAACAACTTCCCGAGTTGCTTGGGTGAGGCGAGGTTGAACTCCACCCCAGCGGCATCCTTGGCGTCGACTTCTAACCGTTCCAGGGTGCTGCCCAATTCGTCCGACAGGGTTTTGAGATAGGGCACATCGATGCGGATGCCGGTGGCCTCCATTTGGGCCAAAACGGGTTCCAACGGTTGCTCAACGCCCTCCAGCAGCTGCAGTAACTGGGGCCCCATCTCTTGCAGGGTTTGGCGGAGCTGCAGGGCCAATCGCCTGGTGACGTGCACGTCCATGCCGCAGTAGAGGCTGGCAGGACCGATCTCCACATCGGCGAAGGTTTGTTTTTTGCCGACAAGGTCGCTGTAGGCGGCGGGGCGGAAGCCGAACTCCCGTTCGGTCATCAAGTCCAAACCATGTTTGGCCGCGGCATCCCGCAGGTAATCCGCCAGCAGGGTGTCGATTACGACGCCGTTGAGCGTGAGCCCATGGCGCAGCAGGATGAGTCGGTCGTATTTGGCGTTTTGTAGGGCTTTGGGATGCTGCGGGCTCGCCAGCCAAGGCGAAAGCGCCATCAACACGGTTTCCAGCGGAAGCTGTTGGGGCGGCGTTGCGTCGGTGAGTTCGTCGGGCGGCTTGTGGCCGATGGGGATGTAAGCGAGGGCATTGCTGGCTTCGCCCCAGCACACCCCTACCCCCACGAGTTCGGCCTTGAATGGGTTGAGATCTGTGGTTTCGGTGTCGATGGCAATCGGCGCTTTGGGATCGGTGCAGTCCATCAGCCGTTGCACCAGGGCTTGCAGGGCTTCGTTGCTCTCGATCAGCTGCGGTTGGAGGGCAGGGATCGCTCCGCTTCCCGACTCCGATGAAGCCTGGCCAGGGGGGGCTTCATGGGTTGTGGCAGGGGGTGATGTCGCTGGTTTTCGTTTGGCTGGTTGGGCTTCTTCGAGGCTGGCATTGGCGCCATACCCACCGGTGGAAAAGGCCGCCACGAATCCACCAACCTGACGGACGAGACTGTTGAGCTCGAGGTCTTCGAGGCGATGGCTCAACCCCTCCGCATCAACCTGCTGTAAGCCGAGTTCGGGATCCTTGGGGAGAGGAATGTCCACCAAAATTTCCGCCAGCATCCTGGAGAGGTAGGCGTTGTCGCGATCCGCGCGCAGCTTGCCTTTCAGGGCTCCCTTGATCGCACCGCGACTGGCCTTTGGTCCCTCCGCTTCTACCTCGGCCAAGGTCGCGTACACCGCGTCCAGGTCGATGTTGTCCTTCAGCAGGTTGATGGCTGTTTTGGGACCGACGCCGCGAACTCCTGGGATGTTGTCGGAGCTGTCTCCCGTGAGGGCCTTGAGGTCCACCACCTTGTCGGGCATGACCCCCAACTTGCTCACCACGCCGTCTTCTTGGATCAGCGTTGGTCCGCTTCCCTTGGCATAGGGCCCGCCACCCATGTACAGCACTGCGATATCTCGACTGTCATCAACGAGTTGAAATAAATCCCGATCTCCCGAGAGGATCCGGACACCCCAGCCGTCATCTGCGGCTCGGTTGGCCAGGGTGCCAAGAACGTCATCGGCTTCGTATCCCGGTGCAAGGCACAGGGGCAGTTTCATTTGATCCTGAAGGATCTGCTGCAGCTGTTCAAGGTCTTGGAAGAACACCTCCGGCGCGACGTCCCGGTGGGCTTTGTAATTCGTGTCCGCCTTATGGCGGAAGGTGGGTTCAGCAGTGTCGAAGGCAATCGCGACGCCCTGGGGCTTGAGCGTTTTGCCCGTCTCAAGGAGCGACTTCAAGAAGCCGTACGTCACGCTCGTTGGCCGCCCATCTTTCGTGGCTAGGCCACCTTCGCCTCCTTTGCTGAAGGCGTAAAAGCTGCGAAAGGCCAGCGAGTGACCATCCACCAATAGAAGTAGGGGCTTGGTGATGGCCTCAGGCATGGCGGGAGCGGTTGGCTATGGGGTTAGTCGCGGTTTCGATTTGCCCAGGGGGGCAGGTCGATGAACAAGCGCGTTCCCGCATCAAGGCCCTCCAGAATTGCAGTCTGTGCACCACTGCTACTGCCAAGTTCCACCTCCTGAAAGACCGGTTGTTTTTGCTGATCCACCACGAGCACCCCTGTTTTTCCCCCTTCGGTCACGATCGCAACGGTGGGCACGATGGTTTTGATCGCGCTGCGGCCTGTTTTGAAATCCACGTCGGTGGTCATCCCGATCAGCAATTTCTTCGGGGGGCTGATGAGATCCAGCTTCACTTCAAAGGAAATCACGTTGTCCTGTTTCACAGCTCTCGGTGCGATCTCGCTCACTCGAGCTTGGAAGCGCTCATCCGGGAAGGCGTCCACGCGAATTTGTGCGGCTTGGCCGATCGCGATCCGTCCGATGTCGCTTTCGGGAACGCGGGCCGCAACCTCTAAACCTTGGGACAGCTCAACGATCGATGAACTGGTGGCACCGGCGGTCGCTGAGGCTGCGGTGGTCGGGGTGACAAACGCCCCTGGTTCTGCGTAGCGGGCCGTGATCATTCCGGCGAAGGGGGCGCGAATATCAAGCTCTCGGTTTTCTTGTTCAAGCTGTTCGACACGCTCCTGTGCTGCTGTCATCGCCGCCTGACGAGCCAGCATTTCGTTTTGAACGGTGCTGAAGTCGTCGGCGCTGATCACCGCCATCGCGAACAGTTTGTTGCGGCGCTCATATTCCTGTTTTTTGATCGTGTATTGCGCTTTGGCTTGTTTGAGCAAGGCCTGACGTTCTTGAAGACGGTCATCGAGATCCCCGCGATCCATCACCGCCAAAATTTGGTTGGCCTGCACAACATCTCCTTCATCCACCAGCAGTTGCTGAAGAAGCCCCTGTTGGCGGGGGCTCACGTTCACTTTTTGAATGGCTTGAAGCTCTCCGCTGGCGGTGATCACTCCGGACAGGGAGCCTCTCTCGGCAGTTGTCACGTAGGGCGCGAGGTCTCGTTTTGGATTCCAAGGAGCAAACCTTGCAAGCAGTAAACCGCCGCCCACCAGCGCGATTAGGGCGATAGCAATGGTTTTGTTCCTTGGACGTCGGCGGTCAACAGGCTCTTCGGACATCCCGGTGGGAGTGGTCGGTCGAGATGACGAGGGAGAGAAGGGGGGCAAGGTGGTGCGGGGTGGTCCCAGGGACTGCAGCTCTAGCGCACAAAAGTTAACAACAGTCTCGCCATCGGCCGGTAGATTCCGCTCCATGCTTAAAGCCGGAATTGTTGGAATGCCCAATGTGGGCAAGTCCACGTTGTTCAACGCACTGGTGGCCAACGCTCAAGCGCAGGCTGCCAATTTCCCGTTCTGCACGATCGAGCCGAATGTGGGCACGGTGTCGGTACCGGATAATCGACTGCAGCTACTCACGGACCTAAGCAAGAGTCAAAACACCGTTCCCACGCGAATGGAGTTTGTTGACATCGCTGGGTTGGTGAAGGGTGCAAGCCAGGGAGAAGGCTTAGGCAACAAATTTCTGTCCAACATCCGTGAAGTCGACGCCATCGTTCATGTGGTGCGTTGCTTTGAGGACGACGATGTGATTCATGTGTCAGGCTCCGTGGGGCCGGCACGGGATGCCGAGGTGATCAATCTTGAATTGGGTCTCGCCGACTTATCCCAAATCGAGAAGCGACGTGAACGCTTGAAAAAGCAGGTGCGTACCAGTGCGGAAGCGCAAGTTGAAGATGCGGCCCTGGAGCGGATTCAGCAGGTATTGGAGCAGGGTGGCGCTGCGCGCAGTGTGGTGCTCACGCCAGAGGAGGAGGCGATGATCAAACCGCTCGGGTTGCTCACGGCAAAGCCGATCATCTACGCCACCAATGTGAGTGAAGACGACCTGGCAGACGGCAACGCCTACTGCTCTGAAGTGATTGCTCTTGCGGAAACAGAGGGGGCTGAAACCGTGCGAATTTCTGCCCAGGTTGAAGCCGAACTCGTTGAACTGGGTGATGAGGAGCGCACCGACTATCTCGAAGGTTTAGGTGTTAGCGAAGGTGGCTTGCGCAGTTTGATTCGCGCCACCTATCGGCTTCTTGGGCTGCGGACCTATTTCACGACAGGCGAAAAAGAAACGCGGGCTTGGACGTTTAAATCAGGGATGACAGCACCGCAAACGGCTGGTGTGATCCATACCGATTTTGAGCGTGGGTTCATCCGAGCTCAGACGATTGGCTGCGAGAAGTTGCTGGAAGCCGGTTCCTTAGTGGAGGCCCGTAACAAAGGTTGGCTTCGAAGCGAGGGGAAGGAGTATGTGGTGGCAGAAGGGGATGTGATGGAGTTTCTGTTCAACGTTTAAAGATTTGCCAGTAGTCAAGCTTGTTGATGAGGGGAAAATCAGTGATGCAAAGGAATCGCCCCAAGATTTCCCGAAGTTAGATTGGAACGCCAAGGATTTGATAGGGCTTTGGCATGGAACCAGCTATTTGCATGTGGCAGCTTTGGCTACGACTAATTGTTTGTAAGAACATATTGATTTAGGCTTGTAAAAATTAAAAACCAGAGAAGGATGTAAGGCTCGATGTGATTATCTGCTCAGATGCGGCGCAATCTCAAAAAGATATGGTTTTCTTGGCTTGTTGTGATTCCATTCACTTGCGTGAGTGAAGGTAGGGTGTTTGATGTGCTCTACGTGTATGGATTGCAGCTATGGTTGAATCCTAGAATTCTTGTCTTTGCCAAGTCATCGCTGAAATTGATTGTATTTTAAATCCGTCTGTTCTGCTAGGTGTTCATCTTTTTGAGTGTATATCTATTCTTCTTGGTGCCTTGGAGAATTAGATTGCATTGTTTATGAATCACCCAAGCCATCATAATTGACGACACTCAGTTCTCGCTTGCCTTTGAGGTAGTGTTTTGCATCGAGAATCTCTGAGAATTTGTCAGAATATATAGGTCAAGTGCAAGGCAACTCGTTGTGCATGCGGCTAAATAATCGCATCAATACAAAAATTTGATGTAATTCTGGAGTCCGTCGATAACTCTGCCGAAAAGAGCGAAGATCTCGCTGGAGGTATTTTCTTGGCAGTAAGTTCGGTCGTATCATGATTCATTAATTGACAAAAACGCAAAACAATGAAGTTTCTCGGTGAGTGGATACCTTAAAAGTCATCAAAGCGTAAAGCAAAAGGCTTTATAGATCTCTCCTTAGAGCATGGATGTGAGAATGACGTGAAATTCTTTGAAATCAAAAAAAATGGAACCCATAAAATTTGGGGGTCAAAAGTTAGCCGTAGCAACAACTTGGTGCGCGGTAGTTTGGAGCATAGGAATACTGCTAAGACCAGTAAATTGGATGGGTGGAATAAAAGAACGAGTCTTGCTGATTTTATGCATGATATGAGTGGATTGAATGAATCTTTTGGCTACTCCTTGGAAGACGGCGATTGCAATATAATATTTTATCCAAAAGAGCAATTTAGTCGGCCCCAAGAAGTCTACAGTCAGCATTCGTATTGGGCTGCAGATGTTTATTCGGTCAGTCAGTTGTCCAATGTTTATCCAACAGACAGTGCTTTCTCTGCCCTTGCTGATGTCTTTGATTCGGGCAACAATGTTCCGACTGGTC
>JBDQPG010000041.1:0-20391 GCA_040260695.1 Synechococcus sp. SFB_27S_18OctNov_coas_78
CTCACCTCTTCGGTACTGGGGTTTGGTGGGGATGACGTTTCTCGAATCGATCCTCACCCAGTTCTTTGCCCCCTCTGAGCAAGCGACGATTCCAGTGGTGGTGCCGAACGAACACCTACTGGCAGCGAACTCTGTTTATCAAGCCACCAGCATGGGGGCGACGATTCTTGGATTTGCCCTGGGAGAACCCTTTCTCCGAGCCCTTCATCACATGTTCGCCGTCGCGGGAATCGATGGGGGTGAATTTGTTCTGCTTCCGATTTGCTACGGCCTTGCGGCCCTTAGTTTGGCGCGTTTGTCCTTGCGAGAGGCACCAAAACCACCTCCATCCACATCGGTTTGGGCGGAAATTGGCGAAGGGTTGCAGGTGTTGCGTCAGGTGCCATCCGTCCGCGGAGCGATGCTGCACCTGGTGCTGCTGTACAGCCTGCTCGCAGCCCTCTACGTGCTTGCGCTTCAACTCGCCGCTCTCATCGCCAGCCTTGGACCGTCTGGTTTCGGAGCACTCCTCGCCATGAGCGGGGTGGGCATGGCCATCGGTGCCATCGTGATTGCACAAATGGGGCATCGATTCAGCCGACGTCGCCTGACGGCCTCAGGGCTGGGCACCATTACCTGGACACTCGTTCTCTTGAGCCAGCTGCGTGGTTCTCTCATAATCACATTGACCCTCTGCGGAATCTTGGGGATTGGCGCAGCGCTGGTGGCCATCCCCGCCCAAACCACAATCCAAGAAGAAACCCCAGAGGCCGAGCGCGGTCGTGTCTTCGGGTTACAGAACAATTTGATCAACATCGCCTTGAGCCTTCCCTTGGTGCTGGCGGGCACCCTCGTGAGCAGTCTGGGGCTCAAACCAGTGCTGTTACTGCTCGCTGGGCTCGCCCTAATTGCGGCCTTGCTGGAGAAGCCATGGCAGCGCTGCTAACTTTTGCTGTCATCTGACGAGGGCCAAGCCGGTTGGTGCAAATTGCATGGCTAGGAAAGAAGTCTCCCTTTTGCGGAAACGTCTCCTACGGGCTGAGCACCACTGAGGCGCTCCGGCAACGCGGCCATCAAACTCATTTCATTCATTTCGATACCCCGCTCAATCCTGAGCGGGGTTCCACATCGCTGCTTGAAAATGATCCAGATGTAAGCCTCCCGTACCTGGTGAAATCCCAGGTGTACACAATCCCCTCCCCAAGGGCGCAGCGGGAGCTGCGGGATTCCCTGGAACGGATCAAACCCAATCTGGTTCACGCCAGCCTCACGCTGTCCCCGCTTGACTTTCGTCTTCCAGAGCTCTGTCAGCAACTGGGCATTCCGTTGGTGGCGACATTTCATCCCGCCTTTGACGCCGATGCTGGCTTACGCAACCTCTCCGCCGGCACCCAACAGCTCTCCTACCAACTCTATGCACCCTTCTTAGCGCGCTACGACAGGGTGATCGTGTTCTCAGAGCTCCAGGCAGATGTGCTGATCAAGCTTGGGGTGCCGGCGAAGACACTCGCCGTAATTCCCAACGGGGTTGACACCGATCGCTGGTGTCCGGCCAGTCCAAGCACAGTGTCACTTTTACAAAAAAACGTGCGTCAACGGCTCGGCAACGAGCGCATTTTTCTCTACATGGGGCGACTCGCCACCGAGAAAAACGTCGAAGCCTTATTGAGGGCTTGGCGCTTGGTCTCACCCGAGGGCTGTCGCTTGGTGGTGGTGGGTGACGGTCCCCTCACCAGCAGTTTGCAAAACCATTTCAGTGATCCACGGATCCTCTGGTGGGGGTACGAACCCGATCTGGCAACGCGAATCGCACTGCTGCAATGCGCAGAGGTGTTCCTCTTGCCAAGCCTGGTGGAAGGCTTATCCCTCGCCTTACTCGAAGCAATGGCAACCGGAACGGCCTGCGTCGCCACCGACGCTGGAGCCGATGGAGAGGTCTTGGCGGGGGGAGCCGGCATCGTGATGAGCACTCAGGGGGTGACCACCCAACTGCGGACGTTGCTGCCCGTGCTTCGAGATCAGCCGGTCCTCACCGCAGAACTGGGGCGTCGAGCCCGCGAACGGGCCATCGAGCGTTACACCATCGGTCGCAACATCGACGCGATTGAAAAGCTGTATCGCGACTTACTCGACGACTTCAGTGTCGCGGCCTAGTCCTTCACCGCACCGCCAATCCAACCCTGGCCAATCTTGTGCGATCGCTGGGGTTGAGGCGGCATAGACGACGTAATCGGGATGTAGCCGGCACAAAGCCAACTCTTCGAACCGTGCTTTGCCGCGCAACACCGCCGCCAATGCCATCAACAATGCGAGATGGATCAGGCTGCCGGTGGCCACCACCACGCCAAAGGAGCAAATCAGCACCGCCTGATACATCGGATGTCGGCAATCGCTATACACACCTGTACAAATGAGCTGATTGTGTTGCTTTGGCACCGGCAAGGGCGACAGACTTGCTCCAAGCGACAGCAACGACTGAACCGCCCGAATCAGCCCCCAGGCCAAAATCAGCAGACCAAGGGCAAACAACAGGCTCGGCCAGCTTGCGAGTCCCCAAAATGCTGGCACCGGCCAAACCGGCAAAAGATGAGCTGCAATCAAGACCAACTGAGCCGCCAGCCACCATTCCCCACGGCGATTGTCGAGCCAACCGGCCCAACTCAAACCCCAACCGGACAACATCGGCACAACTCAACCCCTAAGCGGAGGGTACGGCCAGAAACCAGCCCAGCGGCCAAGACTCGTTCAAAACCACCTCGAGATGATTTAAAGCTCATTGCGGAGCAATGCTTGCGCCGCTTCTTCCTGCTTTGCATCCAGGCTGCAATCCGCTCCAAGCAGCCCCTGGAGTCGCGGAACGACTGCCTCCACCAGTGGATTCTCTAAAACGGACGGATCAATTCCTAAGTCCAAAAGCGTGATGCTGAGAGCCTTGTCAGCCTGAGCCTCACTCAACGTTCCCTGGCGCACCAAGCAAAGGCTATGGGCTTGGGCCATCGCGGCATAAGCACGGATCCGTTGAGCCAAGATCACCGTCGCGACGCGACGCTGCACAACAGGTGACAAAGGTTTTTGATCCGTTCGAACAGGCAATCCAATGAGAGCCAAAGCCGTCATCAGACCAGCGAACATCAGACGAGAAGTCATGGAAAACGAAGCCTCCAAGGCTTGAAACCCTTCTGCATCAATCCAGTCTGGGGAAGCGATCCGAAATTTTATTCCCCGTAAATGTTGCCACCCAACCAACGCTGTTATTGAACCAGCGAAGCGCACAGAATTCCGGTTCGCTCCCCATATCAAACCAATGCTTTGTTCCAGCTGGAACCCGAATTAGGTCACCCCGTTCACACAAGGTGAGCAACACCTCTGCGTCAATGTGCAGGCAGAACAAACCCCGTCCTTCCACAAAAAAACGCACCTCATCCTCCGCATGGGTGTGCTCCGCCAGGAATTTGCTGCGCAGGGCAAGCCGATCGGGATGATCAGGGGTCATTCGAATGGCATCGACCGTTTCATAGCCTCCGTGACTCTTCACCCGGGCAATATCATCGGCATAGGCCTCCAGAATCCAGGCCTGATCAGCATTCACCGGCAACTCCTGCATTGCAGGCCACTGCTCAAAACCGATCCCCCGCTGCGCTAATTCGGCCTGAATCACGGCTGAACTCTCCGTCACCAACTGCGGCGTTGGCGAGCTCTGGTCCATCGACGTGCTTTCGTCTGGAAAGATGCTGAGACGACTCATCGCCTGGCTCCCGGGCGCTCCACTGCTGACCATCATCGATCCCAAGACCCCGGGGAAGCTCACGCTGGTGGGGGTCGGCCCTGGCAACCCATCCCTGTTGACGCTGGCCGCAGTGCAGGCAATCCAGACCGGCGACGTGATCGCTTACCCCGTGGCTCGCCCAACGGCCCCAGGGATGGCGGCACGCATCGCAGGCCAATGGATCCGAGACGACCACACCTGTCTCCCCCTGCTGTTTCCAATGGTGGATGGGGCTGAACCGAGGCGGAGGGCATGGCATGCCGCGGCCGACACCCTGCAGAAACTCGTGACTCAGGGGAAAAGGGTTGTTCTGCTGTGCGAGGGAGATGCATCCCTTTTTGCCACGTGCAGTTATGTGCTGATCGCCATGCAACAACACTGGCCCGACTGTCTCTGTGAGGTGATCCCTGGTATCTCATCGGTTTCTGCCGCCGCCGCCGCTGGCCTTTGGCCGCTGGCGTTGCAGCAGGATCAACTTCTCATGCGCCCTTGTCCAGAAAGTCCCATTGAGTTGGAGAACGAACTGGATGAGGCAAAAGAGAAAGGACGTGTCTTGGCCCTTCTCAAGTTGGGGCATCGCTGGGAGTGGGTCCAACCCTTACTGAACGAACGCAACTTGCTTGAGAAGGCACTCTTCGCAGAAAAGGTGGGATGGCCAGAACAACAGATCAGAGCGGCTCACACCATTCCAGCCAGTCAGCGGCCCTATTTTTCTTTGTTATTGATTCGTCAGGCTTGGCCTGATGTCCTCCCCTAAGGCATCAGGCCAATTGACGGCTACGTTCCGCCGCGGCCATCACCGCCTCGATCAACGCCGAGCGAAAACCCGCTTTCTCCAACTCTCGAATGCCGGCAATGGTCGTTCCACCAGGGGACGTCACCATGTCTTTGAGTGCTCCGGGATGCAAGGCCCGCTGGTCTAGAAGCGCCGCCGTGCCAGCCAGGGTGCGATGGGCCAAGCGATGGGCCAAATCCCTCGGTAGACCTGCCAACACCGCTCCATCGGCCATCGCTTCGGCCACCAAAGCGATAAAGGCAGGTCCGGACGAGGTCAGAGCCAAAAAAGCATCAAGCTTGGGCTCTGGGAGTTCGAGAACTTCTCCCACATCACCGAACAATTCACTGACCTGCTGACGCTGCTCGGCATTGACACCATCTCCCCAAGCAAGAGCTGTCAAGCCAGCTCCCACCAACGCCGGAGTATTGGGCACCGCCCGCACACAGCGATGAGCTGGAAACAACCGTTGCAGACGCTCGAGGTGCACGCCCGCCAGGACTGAAATCAGTAAGGGGCTGCCCTGCACGGATGCACTGGCTTGGGCCACAACATCGAGCTGCTGAGGCTTGACAGCCAGCAGCAGCACGGGGGCCGCCCAAACGTTGCTAGCGGCTGAATCCGTTGCAGCTGCGACTTGAACTCCTGGGGGAAGCTCAGCACGACGCAGCTCTGCTGTTGCCTCAGACCCAACCACAGCCAACAATTGGTGAGGGTCGACATGGCCGTTCGCCAGAAGCGGAGCGACGAGAGCTTGAGCCATACGACCCAACCCAATCACCCCAAATGCGGGCTGACGATTGTTGTTGAACGACACGGAGGAACTCAGAGAGCTGCCGCACCCCAGGCGGGTGAAGGAGCCGATGATGATTCCGATGCTTCTGCTACATCAATCTCACGGCTCACAACCGTGGGTGCAGAGGTTTCGTCTTGGCTGGCGTTGGTCACCGTGACGCAACTCGGGGCAAAGAGGAAAATGCTCTCGCCAACTCGTTCTTGGTGGCCGTCGATCGCAAATGTGCCACCAGCAACGAAATCAACAGCCCGCTGGGCTTGATCTGGCTCCATCATTGTGAGATTGAGGATCACCGTTTTGCGCTCTCGCAGGGCTTGAATCGCACGAGGCATCTCGTCGAAGCTGCGGGGCTCCATCAGGTTCACCTCTGCCGCTGCGGTACTGATACCAGGCATCCCGATCACGTTGGACCCAGGCAGGTCTCCTCCCAAGTCGAACGGGTTGCTATCCCCCAGCGTGGCTAATGCACCGCCATCGGCCTGCATGGCGCGTTGATCCTGATCCTGTTGCTCATCGTCGTAGGCAAAATCATCGAGTTCACCATCGAGATAGTCATCACCGGCGACAACAGCGCGTAGGCGGGAGATCAGCGACACCTTAAAAATCCTCTCGGGCTGAGATGTGGTTTAACAACCATGCCCCTGGATACCGTTTCAGCCGCGACGGGGCAAGTCAGCCCGCTCCAGCTTTTGGCACAACTCGTGGACCAAAGACGGCAGATCCCAAACGCAACCACGTACTGCCAGCCGCCGCAGCCTCCGACCAATCCCCCGACATTCCCATCGAGCATTCCTGCAATCCGAGCTGATCCGCCAAGGATCGACATTCCAAAAACAACGATTGACGCTCGTCTTTTTCTATCCCGAGAGGGGCCATCGTCATCAACCCCGTGATCCGCAGCGCCGGCAATGCACAGAACTCGGGCCAAGCGGCAAGAAGTTCTGGCTGTTCCATTCCGCCCTTCGTTGGATCATCACGGAACCTCACCTGCAGCAAGATTTCGGGACAGCAACGCTCTTCCCCAGCAATGCGCGAGATCCGCTCAGCCAAGGCGAGTGAGTCGACTGAATGAATCACAGAAAACGCCTTGACGACACCTCGCACTTTGTTGGATTGCAAACGACCGATGAAATGCCATTGCAGCGCTAAGTCGGATAGCAGTGCCTGCTTTTCAACAGCTTCCTGCAGCCGACTTTCGCCAAAAGCTTGCTGCCCAAGCGAGGCAATCGCGCGAACCGCCTCAGCCGGGTGCCCCTTACTGACGGCCAACAAACGGGCTGTCGGAGGAAGCTCCCCCGTCACAGTCGTCCAGCGATCGATCAGGGAATTGGACAGGGAATCGGTCAATGGATTCAGATAAACGTTTGATCAAAGAGTTGGCGCCAACTCACCAGATCGTCCAAACCATCGCGCCGACATCGGCTGATGTTCACCTCGGCGTGATGACGAGCATCTCCATAGGGAATGACTTCGAATTGAGCTCCCCGCGGCTGCAACGTGACCAGAAAAAACATGCGCTGGGCATACAACGTCGCGTACACATCACGTCCCTCTCCTGCCGGAGCCACCCGATACAACATCCCAAAGGTGGGGTGGTTGAGGTAGCGCTCGGAAGTCATCGCTACAAACCCGAATCAAAGAGCACCGTACTGACCTCGCAGACCAACCACCAAAAGCAGGGCGAGAACGGCAAGGGTATTGATCAACCGTGCGGGGCGTTCTACCGGCAAACGAAACCGGGAAGGACCCAAAATGCGACCCCCTCTTGCAAGCAACGCATCAGCCCCTTGTTCGGCGCGCAACAAAATATTGGCGAGGAGGCGTTCGCCCACGGCCAGAACAATCCCAAAGCCCGCTTTAAATCCCAACGTACGCAAATTCACAGCTCGACTCGCCATGGAACGCAGCAGGTTTTGAAGCTCCTCCTGAACCAACGGCAAAAAGCGGAGCGCTAATAACAACTGAAATCCCAACCGCTCAACGGGAACGCCAATGGCGACCAACGGCGATAGCAACCAGCTCAGTCCCCACACCAGATCTTCGGGAGTCGTGGTGATCAGCACCAGGTTGACGCTATGAATCACGGTGAAAATCAACGTTGAGGTGCGGAGGCCCAACAGAGCTGATGCACGATCCACAACGAGCGGACCCAGGCTAAAGCTGCCCCATTCGAGCGGACCAAGCCTGACCAAGTCCCAGGAGGGGCCCTCCGTAGCGGCATCGGGAAGTTCAGCGGGGTTCCGAAGTGCAAACGCAGCAGGGGGATCCACAGCGGGGAGAAGCATGGAGAGCAGCCCGACCGCAATGGCCAAAAGCACCAGCACCAACAGGGATCTCCACCAAAGCTTGCGCGGCAATCCGCTCAGGGCCGTGATCAGAAGCAAACCCAGGACCAGTGCAACGCGCCAGAGGGGACCAGCCAGAACCGGAGTGAGTAGGAAGACGAGGGACCACGCCAGCTTCAGACGGGGGTCAAGGCGCCGAAGCCAACCTTCAGAGCCATCGACATACTGCCCAATAGGGATCTGTCGCAACCAGTCCATCGATCAAGCTTTTCGGTTCTGTTGACGGGCCAACTCCTTTTCAGCATCACGTTGCTGCTTCCCTCTCCAAAACAATTTCAACGGGGTCCCGTCAAAGCCCAGACCTTCTCGAATATGCCGTTCCACATAGCGGCGATAAGTGTCGCCGAACAGTTTTGGATCGTTCACAAACAAGGTGAAGCTTGGGGGACGACTGGCCACTTGTGTTCCGTAGTACAACTTGCCCTGCCGTCCCCCACGGGTGGTGGGTGGTGACCGCCAACTCAAGGCTTCTTTCAGCACCTCATTCACAACGGAGGTGGTGACACGGCGACGATGCTGTTCGACAGCCAAGGCCGCCAGAGCAAAGATGCTCTCCACCCTTTGACCGGTGAGGGCCGAGGTAAACAACATCGGGGCCCAGTCGAGAAAGTAAAGCTTGGCGCGCAGCTCTTTTTCCGTAGCGGACATCGTGTGGCTGTCTTTTTCAACGGCATCCCACTTATTCACAACAACAACACAAGCCCGACCGTCTTCTTCAATCCGTCCTGCCAATCGTTGATCTTGTTCCGTCACTCCATCGAGGGCATCGATCACCAACACACACACATCGCTGCGCTCAATCGCCTTAAAACTGCGATTAATTCCAAAGTATTCAGGCCCGTAGTTCACACTGCGGCGGCGACGGATTCCTGCTGTATCAACAAGCCGCCACGGGCGATTTTCCCGAACAATATTGGTATCAATGGTGTCGCGCGTTGTGCCTCGGATCGGGCTCACAATGGCGCGCTGCTCACCGCAAATAGCATTGAGAAGGCTTGATTTACCGACATTCGGGCGTCCAATAATGGCCAGCTGAATGGGCTCTTCCTCGTCACCCTCCTCATCTTTGGGGGGCAAAAATGTAAGAACTTGATCCAAGATTTCAGCGGTACCTGCTCCATGGATCGCTGAAATGGGATAGGGCTCCCCAAGCCCCAGCGACCAAAACTCGGCGGCCATAGCCAGGCCCTGCTCGACGGACTCGCACTTATTGACCGCCAAAAGCGTGGGGCAACGCTGTTGGCGCAAAAATTCTGCAATGGATTCATCAGCAGCAGTCAGTCCCTGCTTCCCATCAACAATGACCAAGGCAACGCTGGCCTCATCCAGGGCCAAAGCCGCTTGCTCGCGAATCTCAGGGAGAAATTCGCTGTCGTCGTCGAACACCAGCCCACCGGTGTCCACCACCTTGAACTCACGATCGCCCCAGTAGCCGTCCTGATAGGTGCGATCCCTTGTTACCCCAGGCTGATCGTGCACGATGGCCTCACGACTTCGGCAGAGCCTGTTCACCAGGGTGGACTTGCCAACATTGGGGCGTCCGATAATCGCGACGACAGGACGCGCCAAGGAGCTCGATTCAGATCAATCTCTGACCCTACAGACCCATCGAATCTTTGTTCTGTAGCGGCTTTGATCTCACGAAATCGGCACATCTCCAGGATGCCCCCGCACCGGATCAAGAGGGATCGGCATTTCTTCCGCCAGAGGACCATCGTCCAGGAGGGGCTCACCCCGCTGGGCAAGCCATGCCAGCAACCAGCTCACCGCAGTGGCACGGCGCGTACGACGGGGATATAACCCACCAATTTTGTAACCAGCAAAACCCAGTTGCTCTTTGAGGAGCTGCTTGAGCGGCTTGGGGATGGAACGAGTGAGCCGAACGGACGCTGGACGTTGGGCAATCAATTCTGGGCCCTGAGGGAAGGCATCACTCCAATCCTTGGGGGTATGAGGGCCGGCATGCCATTGGTCAGTGTTGGGGATATGGACATACCCCAGCCGCTCCCAGATGCATTCGCAGACGAAACGATCCGTGCAGCGGTCATCAAGAATTTGCTGCAGCAGCGCTCGACTCACAGGCCAACGATCACCCATGACAGAACCACGAGAGCGGAGAGTCTCTCATCATCTCCAAGTCAGGGAAGAATCAAACTCATCCAAGTCCAATTGATGCTGAAAGCCCTGAACAACGGCCTCCAATCCCCGATTCATCTTTCTGGCAATGGCACCTGCCGCGATCTTCAGTCTCGGGTTCTGCAATCACCTCTGGCTGGTGTCACTGACAAGATCTTCCGTCGATTAGTTCGGCGATGGTCGAGGGATGCCTTGCTGTTCACCGAAATGGTGAACGCCACAAGCCTGGAGCTGGGACACGACTACGGAAAAATGGATGACCTCAAGGGCGAGGACGGCCCAATCGCGGTTCAACTCTTCGATCACCGCCCTCAGGCGATGGCCGATGCAGCGCAACGCGCCGAGCAGGCTGGGGCGTTTTTAATCGACATCAACATGGGATGTCCCGTCCGAAAAGTCGCCAAAAAAGGCGGTGGCTCAGGCCTCATCCGGGACCCAGATCTCGCCACTCAGATCCTGGAGGCCGTTGTCGAAGCCGTGTCGATTCCCGTCACCGTTAAAACCCGCTTGGGTTGGTGTGAAACGAGTACAGACCCGATTTCATGGTGTCGACAACTTCAAGACGCTGGTGCCCAAATGTTGACGCTGCATGGGCGAACCCGGGAACAGGGCTTCAAGGGCACAGCGAATTGGCAGGCGATTGCAGAGGTCAAGAAAGCATTAACGATTCCATTAATTGCCAATGGAGATATCAACAATCCCACAGATGCACTCCAATGCTTGGACATCACTGGCGCTGATGGGGTGATGGTGGGTCGCGGAACAATGGGCGCCCCTTGGCTTGTGGGACAGATTGAAGCGGCCTTCATGAATCGTCCGATTCCAGCCACACCGGACAGCAGCACCAAGCTTCATTTAGCGAAAGAACAATTGCATGACTTGGTGTCATCCAGGGGATCCCATGGCCTTCTGATTGCACGAAAACACATGAGTTGGACATGCACAGGCTTCCCGGGAGCATCTCAGCTACGCCATGCCCTAATGCGCGCACCCACTCCAGACGACGCCTATCAATTACTCGACGATGCAATTCAATCCTTGAATCAATACGATTGACCCGACAAACACATAACACCCCTCCAAGCATCCACTTCAAACAAAAGCTTCAACCCTTTATCCGAGAAGACAGCCTCTAGGATTGCAAGCGAATACAAAACCATAGAGCCGCACCTACGTGCTACATCCACCTACATCGAGAAGCAGGATCCCAAAGTAAATTTACAAACAATTGCTTAAAATCTCAACTATTATCAAGCTAGACCAAAATATTTTTGAAGCAGGCAGACACGATTCCGAAAATTGCTATTTAATCGCATCACTTACTCATGCATCTTAAAACTCGCCAGCCATACTTAATAACTAAAAATCAACAGGAAAAGCTTTACAATCATTGGTCTCCGCTTGACTGGCGTTTCCCCCAGGAGAATGGTGCCCAGCGCAGGACGTTCCAATCGGTCACTCACGCAAGCTCTACGCCAAATCGTTGAGCAGCGTCTTCCCGTGGACGATTTGCAGGCCAACTTGGCTCAACGCAATCCGGGATTTCCGATTGATTGTCTTGACCCGCGCCTCATTCCAATTGAATTACTGGTGAACCCCCAGGCCTGGACACCCCGCGATTCTGGGATCGATGAGAAGGCCCTCATGCAGGCCCATCCCGACCTGAACGACGCCAAAACCCTTCTGAGCTCAGGACGACTCTGCAAAATCATCAACGGGGAAGCCAGCCTTTATCAGGATTTGCCGCCGATTCATCTGCAGGCCTATCTCGATGGCCTGCGCCCAGGAGCCAAAAAGGAACTCCAACACCATCAACAATCGGCGCTTGAGCACCTCGCGACGTTCGGCTGGAAACGGTTCCGCCAAGGTCGTCCACTCGGGAAAGATCTCGACCGCTATCAAGACGAACCGGAACAAAACATCCTGGAGATCACCAGGGCACACAACCAATCACCTCTGATCTTGGTGGTCCTGACCATGGCCCATCAGCAAACCAAGAACAAGGCGATCCCAAGTGGTTGGGATCACACCATTCAGGGACAACTCGAGCACCTCAATGCGTTGTGGTCAGAACTGTCGTCATTCGACGACGCCCTCGTGGGCTTTTGCCACAGCGATGATCGATGTTCACCACATGCCGCTCAACTGTTGCGACAAGCAGCTGAACGATCACCAAACGCTGCGTTGTTTAGCTCCGATGAGACCTTGCAGTGGAGTTCAGATCCCGATCACCCCCCTGGCAACCGTCAGAACCGCGTAGCGGTCTTGCCTTGGCGATTACTTACGAGGGGATGTATCGGTGGCCTTGTCACCATTCGACTCAGCCAATTACGCCAATTAGATCTACCTGAGGAACGGTTATGCCTACACAATCTGATCCTCGATCTAAGCCTACAAATTAGTGCCAAACACCAACAAGTTCACCATCTTTCGCAGACTTTACTGAGTCGAAAGATCACCTCCAATCCCTCCATACCGGATGTGGCATCCCCGGACAATCGACAGGTCTTTAGTGCTCTGCAATGCAATGAAGCGCTCAGCATCTCTCGAGAGCGCGGTGCTCATTTTCTTAGGACTGGAGGGTCGATCAAGTCCCACCCCAGATGGGCAGGATGCCATCAAGTGCACTGGACACCCCCCCAGAACACTCTGGTTTCGATTCTCATTCCCTTTCGAGATGGCGCTTCACTCACCAAAGTCTGCGTGGAGTCCATTCGCCGTTGTGCGGGAGTGGTTCCCTATGAGCTCATCTTGATTGATAACGGCAGCACTGAGCCAGACACAATGCTCTGGCTCGCTGAACAGCGCCTGCAAAATGACATAACAGTGCTGCGGCTGGACTGTGATTTCAATTACGCACAGATTCATAACCTTGCCCGCCCCTACTGCCAAGGGACGCACCTTTTACTGCTGAACAACGATATTGAGATCCGTTCTGAACATGTGCTGCAACGGCTGCTCGATCCATTCGCTATTCGTCACACCATGGCTGTTGGCGCGCGCTTGCTTTACCCCGACAACAGCATCCAGCATCAAGGGGTCGTGCTGATCAAGGGAGAACGACGCTGTGTCTTGGAACCTGGCAAACACCTTTTTGAAAAAAATATTATCGACATGTTCACTCCGTTAGGGGTTCAGGAAGAGTGGATTGCAGCCACTGCGGCCTGCCTGATGCTAAAAAGTGATGATTTTGATCAGATCGGTGGTTTCGATGAAAATCTCGCTGTTGTCTTCAATGATGTGGATTTATGCCTCCGATTACGTCAATTGAAAGGATCTATTGTTGTAACGCCCTTTGTAAATATCGTTCATCACGAGTCGGTGAGTCGAGGCAAGGATCAATCGGGCGAGGCCCTGGCAAGGCATCAACGCGAATCCGGTTATTTGAGATATAAACACGCAGGATTATTTCAAACTGGGGACCCCCTAAGCAGCCAACGCCTCCATCCCCACAGCAACCGTTTCCAACCAAAGGATCCAGAGCCCCAGTCCTCTGGACTGGTCAAGACTCGGCCAATCCGCCAATGGAAACAGACGGGTTGGCAGCCTAATGCCTCCAGGCCATTGATTATTTTGGCCCATTTCGATCGATCAAATCGTTTGCGTCCAGATTTACTCAACCTGCTCGAAAGTTATGCGGAATTTGGGGATGTTTTATTGGTTTCGGCATCACCAGGGCTGCGTTGGCACTGGAACACCATGCGGAGGCTCAAACAATGCTGCCGCGCAATTCTAATTCGCTGCAACGAAGGATACGATTTTGGCAGCTGGAAAGCCGCTCTTCATTGGATCAAAGAGGACCTAAATAACATTGATCAACTTGTTCTCACGAATGATAGCTTCTGGGGTCCAATCACACCCCTCGATAACTTGTTCGAACGCCTAAGTTCAACCGATGCCGATGTCATCGGACTTACCGATGACCAAATGTACACACCTCATCTTCAATCAGCTTTTCTCGCTTTTCAGCGACAGGTCATTCAAAGCGATGCATTTCAAAGCTTCTGGGATCAGCTCGAGGCCTGGCCTCGCAAGCGTGACCTGATCAAGCGATACGAAGTAGGACTCCCGGTTCGACTCGAAAAAGCCGGCTTCAAAACCCACAGCCTGTACACACAACACGCCAATGGAAATATTTTACATACAGCGTGGCGCGAGCTAATCGAAATCGAAGAATTTCCCTTCCTCAAGGTTTCACTTTTACGCGACAATCCGATGAAGCAAAATATTAACGGGTGGGAGACTGTTGTTTCATCTCGGAATCAATCATTGGCAGCTCATATCAAATCTCAACTCCGAAAGAGAACAACTTGAAGGCAGCATGTGGGACAAACATATCTTGAACAAGAACAATGAAGTTCCGGAAACTAATCCCCTTCATTGGTTCTCAAGAACACGCGTGATCCCTCCATGCTGTAATACACCCACTTTGGATCAGCGACAGCGGGATGGGTACTGCACCGAGTCGGAAGGGCATCATCCTCGCCGGTGGCAGCGGCACACGCTTACATCCGATCACGCAAGCAGTGAGCAAACAACTGCTGCCCGTCTACGACAAACCGATGATTTATTACCCCCTCAGCACTTTGATGCTGGCGGGAATCAGGGACGTACTCATCATCACGACTCCCCATGACCGAGACGCGTTTGAGCGTTTGCTCGGTGATGGCTCCGCTTGGGGTATGGAAATCCAGTACGCCGTACAAGCCAGTCCAGATGGGCTGGCTCAAGCCTTTTTGATCGGAGCCAACTTTCTCGCTGGAGCCCCCGCGGCTCTCGTGCTTGGCGACAACCTTTTCCATGGTCACGACCTGATCCCCCAGCTGACGAATAGCAATGTTCAAAAGGAGGGAGCCACCGTCTTTGCATACCCCGTAAGCGACCCAGAACGCTACGGAGTGGCTGAGTTTGATGCGAAAGGGACAGTTTTGAGCCTTGAAGAAAAGCCCAAGAAGCCACGCAGTCGTTACGCCGTTACCGGTCTTTACTTCTACGACGACACAGTGGTGGAACGTGCCAGAAAGGTGCGACCTTCAGCACGCGGAGAGCTAGAAATCACTGATCTCAATGCGATGTATCTCCAAGAAGGGCAGCTCAGGGTTGAACTCATGGGGCGTGGAATGGCTTGGTTAGACACGGGAACATGCGACTCGCTGAATGATGCGGCCAGTTACATCCGCACCCTTGAACATCGACAGGGATTGAAAGTGGGTTGTCCAGAAGAGGTGGCATGGCGACAAGGGTGGATCGATAACCAGCAGCTCAACCAGCTCGCACAACCGTTGAAAAAAAGTGGTTACGGCACCTATCTCCTGCAAATGCTCGAAGAAAATGTGAGTGATCATGCTGCGCTACAAACCAGCCTGGAGGTGGGCTGATGAACGTTTCAACCCTAAAATCTGCTCAGGGCAGCACCATTGCAGGGCCACTACTCATCACACCACGGTCATTCGGAGACGACCGTGGTTGGTTCTTTGAAAGCTGGAATCAAAACAACTTCAATGAAGCGGTTGGTGAGAACGTTGTCTTTTCTCAAGACAACCATTCGCGATCTGTGCAAGGCGTCTTAAGAGGATTGCATTATCAATTGGCACCTGAACCTCAGGCCAAGTTGGTGCGTTCCAGTCTGGGTACCATTTTCGATGTAGCCATCGACATTCGGCGTACGTCTCCCACCTTTGGTCAATGGGTTGGGGCTATTTTGAGTGCCGAAAATAAGTCTCAACTCTGGATCCCTGAAGGATTTGCCCATGGTTTTCTAACATTGAGTGCCATTGCGGAAGTGCAATACAAAGCCCGTGGATTTTGGAACAAAACATGCGAACGTGCAATTCGATGGAATGACCCAACTCTGGGTATTGAATGGCCACAAAGCGAATTAAACGGTGCCGAAGTCAGCCTGTCTGAAAAGGATGCAGAGGCACCTGGATTGATCGAAGCCGGTCAGTCGGGAGATCTTTTTCCATGAAAGTCTTACTCACAGGATCCGGCGGTCAGTTGGGTCGAGCGTTGCTCAACTCAAAGCCTGAATCCATCGAACTCATCGCCACCACACGCACAGAACTGGATCTCTCCAATGCAGAGGCCTGCCGAACAGCCATTCGAAACCATCAACCCGATTGGGTTCTGAATGCTGGGGCCTACACAGCCGTGGATCAAGCCGAGTCCGAACCAGAGTTGGCTCATGCAATCAACGCTGGGGCACCGGAAGCCTTTGCCCAAGAGCTGAATCAACAGGGAGGACGTCTCCTACAGGTCAGCACCGATTTTGTCTTTGATGGGCGGCAAGGATCTCCATACCAAGTGGACCAACCCACCACACCTCTCGGTGTGTACGGGGCCAGCAAGGCGGCCGGGGAGAAGGCCATCCAACGAGTCTTTGGCAAAGACGATCCTCGCGGGCTCATTCTTCGCACCAGCTGGGTCGTTGGTCCAGTCGGGCGTAACTTTGCGCTGACCATGCTTCGCCTCCATCGCGAGCGCGAGCAACTGGGCGTCGTTGCTGATCAAGTGGGATGCCCAAGCAGCACTCTGAATTTGGCAACCGCCTGCTGGCAAGCCATCACCCTGGGCTCAGGCACAACCTTGCCGGCTGTGATGCATTGGAGTGATGCTGGGGCCGCTAGCTGGTATGACGTGGCTGTGGCCATTGGTGACATCGCTCAAAAGTTGGGTCTTGTGGACTCACCTGCCAAGGTGAACCCGATCACCACAGATGACTACCCAACGCCCGCCACTCGTCCAAGTTATTCATTACTGGATTGCAAGTCCACACGATTAGCTCTTCAACTGGAGGGTCAACATTGGCAAGAAGCACTCAAACATCTTCTCCAACACGTCGAAACGGGGTAGGAGTCACCCATCCTCACCAGCCTTTTCCTCACCGCTGATTTAATCCTGATTTCAATGGCCAAGTCCATGCCAGCCACCGCCGAACTTCTCGGGAGCCGTCAACGCATTTTGGTCACCGGAGGTGCCGGTTTTATTGGAGGAGCCGTAGTGCGAAGGCTTTTGCAGGAGAGCGATGCCATCGTTTTCAACCTCGACAAGATGGGATATGCCAGCGACTTGACGTCGATTGAGGAGGTCATCAAAGATCTCGGAGCTCAACATCAAGATCGTCATCGACTTCTACCGATTGATCTGTGTGATGCCACAGCGGTTCAGACAGCGGTCAACGAAGCGAATCCGGATCTAGTCATGCACTTGGCAGCCGAAAGCCATGTAGACCGATCGATTTCGGGTCCTGGAGTGTTCATCGAAAGCAATGTGACAGGCACTTACAATCTTCTCCAGGCGGTTCGATCACATTATGAGCAGCTATCAGATCAGCGCCGTCAACACTTTAGGTTGCATCACATCAGTACAGATGAGGTCTTTGGTTCGCTGGGTCGTGAAGGCCGATTCTCAGAAACAACACCCTACGACCCCCGCAGTCCATATTCCGCAAGCAAGGCTGCAAGTGATCACTTAGTACAAGCATGGCACCATACTTACGGACTTCCCGTTGTTCTCACAAATTGCTCAAATAACTATGGTCCATGGCAATTTCCAGAGAAGTTAATTCCAGTCGTGACGCTTAAAGCGGCAGCTGGGGAAACCATTCCCCTGTATGGCGATGGATTGAACATACGGGATTGGCTTTATGTCGAAGACCATGTTGATGCCCTTTTGCTTGCAGCATGTCAGGGCGAACCAGGACGAAGTTATTGCGTTGGTGGACATGGCGAAAAGACGAATAAAGACGTCGTCAATGCCATTTGCCACCAGCTTGATCAGGAGCAACCGAATTCCGCGCCCCATACAAAACTGATTCAACGGGTTACAGATCGTCCGGGGCATGATCGTCGCTATGCAATCGATCCTTCGAGAATCAGCAGTGAACTGGGATGGGAGCCACGGCATAACGTTGAAGAAGGAATCGCAGCAACTGTTGCCTGGTATCTCTCCCATCCTGAATGGTGTCAAAAGGTCCGTAATAATGCTGGCTATGATGGAGAGAGGCTAGGCATTCACAAGGCAACGTCAAATTAAATCAAGTCAACAACCATGGACAAGTCAATCCAAAAAAATCGATTCAATATATCGATAAACCATGGGCGACAACTTCTACGTTCTACGATTGGAAATCTCAGTAGACAAGCAATCATTCCAAGCTTCATTCGCAATCGATTAAAACGTTCCACAAACAAGAAGCAAGAGCCTTTAGATAATCGAAGAAAAGAGATCCCCCCCGACCTCCTGATCTATTTAAAGGGAATAGGTGAAGATAAAATCAGCAAAAAAGAGCGTCGCGAAATGCGCGAATTGGCACATTACGCCTATGTATTTGATCAGGAGTTTTACAAGCAACAACTATGCGAAAACGAATCCAAAAAGATTAACACCCTTGGCAACATCATATTTCACTATTGCACAAGTGGATGGGAAGCAGGGATCGATCCAAGCTCACTGTTTGACACTAACAATTACTTAAGCAAATACCCAGATATCAAAGAATCGGGGATTAACCCGATGGTCCACTTCTTCAAGTTTGGCATTCGAGAGAATCGTCAATCCATGGATGATATCCATTTCATGAGAAAAAGAGCAGACATCAAAAAACCATTCAGAAACCCAAACACGCAACCCATCCAAAACAAAACGATTGGGGTTTTTCTTCACATCTATTACCCAGAGTTGGCGCCTAAAATTGCCGACTATCTCAACAATATTCCACAAAAGATTGACATCCATGTTTCAACCAAGCAAGACGCGGTTGAGAGCTTAGAGAAAATATTTAAGTCGGCAAAAAATGCTCAAAACGTCAACGTTAAATCATTTCCCAACATTGGCAGAGATGTCGCCCCATTCATTGCAGGCTTCGGAGAAGAGATTCTCAAGTACGACTATATACTTAAACTTCACTCCAAAAAGAGCCCCCATAGCAATGCGCTAAGCGGTTGGTTCGAACACTGTTTAGACAACCTAATCGGGAGCAACAATGTTTTTTATACAAATATTTTAGAGCTTAATAAAAACAATACAGGCATCATCTACCCCGTCGAAAACTATGCATTGAGTCTTGGCATTAAACACGACTCCTGCTGGGGCCATGAAGATGGAAATTTCGTTAAAGCTAAGCCACTGCTCAATACCTTAAAACTCAACCACATTGATCGCGACAGTGAATTTTCTTTCCCAACCGGGACAATGTTTTGGTGCAAACCAGAAATATTGAAACCGATACTCAATTGGGGGCTAACATTCAACGACTTTGATAGCGAAGGAGGGCAAATCGATGGAACACTTGCTCATAGCATTGAACGCCTGATTGGGCTTTGTTGCACAGAACACTCACGCAAAGCACTCGTCACAAGTTACTGTGGTTATTCTCATTCAAAACAACATCAATCCGATAAGAGCATCATTGAAAATAGAAATAAATTACAAATTGATGGCTTCGAGAAAGTCATTCAATTCAAAGAAAAGTCGTTAAATCCTGGCTGGAAGAATAGACAAAATGCATCTTCGCAGAGACTTCAAATTCACTGGGTCATACCAAATTTCACGCGCGGGCTTGGAGGGCATATGACCATTTTTAGAGCCATCGAATACCTAGAAAGATGCGGGCATGATTGCATCATATGGATTCACTCAGAAATGAAAGGTGACAAGCCAAGCCGACTTAGCTCTCTACACAAGCGAGTAATCGATCAAAGTTTCATCAAGCTTAAAACAGACCAAGTGTATATGCTTGGTAATGCAAATGAGGATTTAGAACGCATTAGTGGAGATGTTGTTATAGCTACTGATCGGATGAGTACGTACCCGGTGCTTGGTATGCGCAAATTCGCTAAACGATTTTACTTTGTTCAAGACTATGAGCCCTTCTTCTTCGCGAAAGGAACATCCACAGTTTTAACGGAGCAATCCTATTCTCCCCAGCACGACTTTGCTTGCATCTGTGCAAGTCCATGGCTAAAAAACATAATGGTCGAACGCGGAAATGCAGCTGTTTCATTCCCTTTAGCAGTCGATCAAAATGTCTATTTTCAAAACAAGTTAGTAGAGAGATCCAAGAATACGATCGCTTTTTATGTTCGTCGAAGCACACCTCGTCGTCTATACCAGCTTGGAATTTTAGCGTTGCGCGAATTATTCGACCTGGGAGAAAGCTTCGAGATCATCACATTTGGCGAAGATCATTTACCAGACCTTGGTATTCCAGTAAAGATCAAGCACGCAGGGGTTCTTGATGCAGAGTCTCTCGCCAAGCTTTATCGCCAATCAACAGTTGGTTTTGTTTTATCAGGCACAAACTACTCCCTAGTTCCCAATGAAATGATGGCTTGTGGTTTGCCAGTTGTTGATATTGATGCGGACCATACACGACTTTCCTATGTCCCAGAGACAGCGGTGTTGGCCCAGCCAACGCCTGAAGCACTTGCTCAAGCGCTAAGCCAGTTGCTGAATGATAAAAACCGATGCGAACGGGTGACTTCAGCAGGCCTTGCCGCAACAAAAAGCTTGAACTGGGATTTCTCAAACAGCATTATCGAAACATTCATTCGCGATCAATTCGAAGCGGTGCAGTCACCAACCACAAATGAAG
>JBDQPG010000069.1:0-7709 GCA_040260695.1 Synechococcus sp. SFB_27S_18OctNov_coas_78
CAGAAGGAGCTTTGCTGGGAGGCCGATTACTGGGAGGCCGGTCGCTGGGAGGCCGGTCGCGTGGTGAACGGTTCATCGAAAACCGATCACTTGAAGGACGAGCACTTGAAGGACGATCGCTGGATGAACGGTTTCCTGAATAGCGATCGTTGGACGACCGGTCACTGAAAGACCGGTCAGATGGAGCGCGATCGCGAGCAAAACGATCCTTTGAAAAACGCTCATTCGATGAGCGAGTGGGAGATGGACGATTCCCTTCAGGACGATCACCGCCAAATCGCTCCTTCGGGGAGCGCCGATCGTCATAGCCCCGCTGGGGCCGGCTGTCGGAGCTGCGACTGGAATATCCAGACGACGGAGGGCGTCCACCAGATGAGCGACCACTGCTAGCCCCTCCCTGGCGACCATCGCGGGAGGGGCCGCCGGAACGACGTTCAAAGCGAGGGGTCATGGGATTGGGGGCAGGGTTATCGAATTGGATCCGGCCATCTCCAGTTGATCGAGGAGCTCAGCCAGCCGGACTGGATTGTTCAGAAACAGCCAGCCAACCATTGTCTCAAACCCTGTGGCCCTTCCATACACCGCAGCATCAGCTCGCCGAGGACCACGCCCCGCACTGTTGCGACCCCGTCGGACCAGATCAAGCTCCTCGACGTGAAGCAAGCCTTCCTGCTCGAGCCAAGCCAACAGGTTCGACTGAGCATCGGCGCGAACCTCAGCGACGACCGCCTTATGCAACGTATCTGAACGCCCTGGACGAGCCCCATGGCGAAGGCGCTGGTGAAGCTCCCAAACCGCATCACCGATCCAAGCCAATTGAAGCGGTCCCAGCTGGTCGGCTCCACCACGGCCAACCTGGGCTCGAATCCAATCGCTCAAGTCGACAAATTGGTGAGAGCTGTCGGCACATCATTCACAAGGTGAAGGAACTCCTCGAGTCGGACCAACTTGATGGTTTGCGCAACGCGTGTATTTCCAACAAATTGAAATGCCCGTTTTGCATCGGAACATTGCTTCGCCAGCTGCACCAATGCACCCAATCCAGATGAATCGACAAAGTCGATTTTGCTGAGATCAAACAAAACAGGCAGTTTGTTGGCCTTCAGCACATCACTGGCGTAATTCAAAAATTGTTTTTCGGAATACGCGTCAAGTTGTCCGGTGAAATGAAGCACCAGACATCGGTCCTTTTGTTCAAACCCGCCTCGAAGCGAAACGGTGAGTCGTTGCAGCTCGCTGATGGGTTCAGGCCCCCCAGGCATTCGGCACAAATTGTAGGGATGGTTTCAGTGGTCAACCACCCACCCGACGTCGTTCAGACATCAACGCAACGAATCGAGAAAAATGATGGTCTGCATCATGGGGACCTGGACTCGCTTCTGGGTGGTACTGAACTCCAAAAACAGGTTTCTCACGATGGGCGATAGCTGCGACGGTTCGATCGTTGAGATTGAAATGCGTCACATCGATCTGATCGGAGGCAAGGGACTTCACATCCAAGGCAAAACCATGGTTTTGGCTTGTGATCTCCACCTGACCGGTGGTCCCGCAGGGATGGTTCAAGCCGCGATGGCCGTAAGCGAGCTTGAAGGTCGCCCCCCCCAAGGCCAAACCAAGGATCTGATGCCCTAAGCAGATTCCGAAAAGAGGGAGGTTTTTCTCCCGAAGAAGAGCCTGAGCCAACGTGATTCCCTGCGTGACAGCAGCCGGATCACCAGGACCATTGGACAGAAAAACACCATCGGGTTGATGGGAGAGAACCGAGGCGATGTCGCTGTCCGCCGGCAGCACCGTGACCTCACAACCATGGGCCACGAGTCGATCCAAAATGGCGCGCTTAATCCCGAAGTCGATCGCCACCACCTGAAACGGCCGGCCGGAGTTGTTGTGGAGACGCTGGTCAAAGCCCACACGACAGGCGCTCGTCCAGCGATAGGTCTGCTTAGTCGAGACACGACTGGCCAGATTCAGACCCTCCATCGAGGGAGCCGCCTGCAGTTCTTCAAGCAGGGCGGCAGGGCTGCGGCCATCACTGCAAATCACACCGTTCATCGCTCCACAATCACGAAGATGGCGGACGAGGGCGCGGGTATCGACGCCACAAATGCCGACAAGATGATGGGCATCCATCCAAGATTGAAGGGAACCCTGGCTGCGCCAGTTGCTGAAATTGGGTGACAATTGCCGGGCGATAACCCCACGGGCATGGGGAGAGTCAGCCTCCTGGTCATCGGCATTCACCCCGGTATTACCCAGTTCGGGATAGGTGAACGTCACCAGCTGGCCTTCATAGGAAGGATCGGTCAAGACCTCCTGGTAACCGGTCATCCCAGTATTGAAAACAACTTCTCCAACCGCTGTACCGCGGTAACCAAAGCCCACACCGCTCAGGACCGTGCCATCAGCGAGGACGAGGTGCGCTTCGCCGGATGGGGAATCAGGCATCTGGACCGCAGCCATGCTCATCTGACACTCATTGTCCATTCCCATGGGACAAGGCGCGCTGAAGATCCTGAAGTTTTTGCCAAGGCAGACCTTGCCTCAACGTTTCTGACGCCTGTTGAGCTGCTGCCTTCAGATCGAGTTCAGCGCCAGCCACCCAAAGAACCAAAGCGGTGTTGAAGGCGACAACATCCATTTGGGCCGCGGTGGCCTGGCCCTTCAAAACAGTCTCAAGAATCCGCTGATTGTCTGCCAAATCACCACCGCGCAAGGCGTCAAGGGGGGCCGCCTCAAACCCCAAATCGTCTGCTGAAACGAAGCGTGTTGCGATCGGTTGCCCGGCTTGAACCATGCGTAATTCGTTCGCTCCTGCCAGGGAGGCTTCGTCCAAGCCGCCAGCCCCATGCACCACAACGGCTCGGTCCAAGCGCAGTTGGTCGAGGGCTCCAGCCATGGGATCGAGCAGATCAGCTCGCGCCACACCAAGCACCTGAGCCTGGGGTTGAAGGGGATTCACCAACGGGCCCAGCAGGTTGAACACAGTGCGCACGCCAAGACTGCGACGCAGCGGGGCCAGGTTCACCAAGGCTGGATGCCATGCCGGCGCAAACAGAAACGTGACTCCCGTTGTGGAGATGGCATCCACAACGGAAGCAAGCGGTGCCTTGAGATTGATGCCTAACCCCTCCAGCACATCGGCTGAGCCCACCTTGCCGCTTGCGCTGCGGTTGCCATGTTTGGCCACATTCACCCCGCAGGCGGCAGCCGTGAAGGCCACGGCCGTCGAGATATTGAACGTGTCAGCCCCATCTCCACCCGTGCCACAGGTATCCACCATCGTTAGATCCGGGCGATCGCAAGGCAGTGGACAAGCCCCACGAAGCACAGCCGCCATGGCGGCCAACTCATCAGCCACCATCCCCTTGGCCCGCAAACCGGCAAGAAAAGCTCCGGTTTGAACGGGAGATAATTGCTCCGCCAACCAAGCCTCCATCAAGCTCGACGCCTCCGGCGCCGATAGATCACGCCCCTGCAAAAGCTGCTCGAGACGCTGGGACCAGGAAGATGACGTTTCGGAGGACATGGCAGCGATGAAAGCCAGAAAAAAACCCGGGTGCGATGCACACCGGGCCAGGTGATGGGGACATCTCCACTATTACCAATCACACAGAGGCTTGCCAGGGTGGGAGTCGGTTCATGCCTAGGTTGATCAACCAAACGGATCTCCGCATGGCCGCATTCCGTCTTGATCTGATCGGCCGTTATCTACGACCCCATCGCAAAACGGTGGTCATCGGAGCCATCGCGCTCGTCCTGGTCAATTTCCTCAGGGTGACGATTCCCCTTGAGGTTCGCAATGTCGTTGACGAGTTACAGCAAGGGTTTTCGTACGCAGGGATCGTCCGGCAAGCAGGCTGGATCATGGTGCTCACCACCACGATGGCAGTGATTCGCTTGATCTCACGCCAGCTGGTGTTTGGGATTGGACGCCAGGTGGAAGTGGATCTACGACAACGTTTGTTTGAGCACATGTTGCGGCAGGAGCCGAACTGGGTTCAAACCACCGGTAGCGGTGAAGTGATTAGCCGGGCCACCAGCGATGTTGAAAATATCCGCCGCTTGCTGGGATTCGCCATTCTCAGCCTCACCAACACGCTACTGGCTTACGCCATGACCTTGCCGGCGATGCTGGCGATTGATCCAAAACTCACCCTGGCAGCTGTTGGGCTTTACCCCCTGATGCTCGGCACGGTTCGCTTGTTTGGTGGTCGGATGATGCGCCAACAGCGAGCTCAACAACAGGAACTGGCGGGGTTAAGCAACCTGATTCAGGAAGATTTATCCGGCATCGGTGCGATCAAAATTTATGGACAAGAAGCATCCGAACAGGATGCTTTTTCGGGGCGCAACCGGCGCTATCGCGACAGTGCGATTCGCCTCGCACGGACCCGCGCCACGCTGTTTCCCCTCCTAGAGGGAATTACTTCGATTTCGCTGCTGCTAGTAATCGCCATCGGTAGCGGCCAAATCGAAGCAGGAACGCTCAGCATCGGCGGACTGGTTGCTCTCTTTATTTACGTCGAGCAATTGGTCTTCCCCACAGCGCTGTTGGGATTCACGCTCAACACCTTTCAAACCGGTCAAGTGAGCCTCGAGCGCGTGGAAGAACTTCTCCAACGCGAACCCGCCATCCAGGACAGACCCTCCACAACCTCCATCACCACGCAGGGCAATCAACCCCGCGGTCGGTTCGAAGCTCGCAATCTCAAAGTTCGCTACGACGGAGCTGATCGCGACACCCTCAACGGACTGACGTTCACGATCGAACCCGGCGAGTTGGTGGCCGTGGTTGGCGCCGTTGGCTGTGGCAAGACCACCCTGGCTAGGGCCTTCGGTCGGATGGTGCCTGTGGGGGAAGGAGAACTCTTCCTTGATGGCGTGGATATCACCGATCTCGCCCTTCAGGAACTTCGCCACGACGTGGCCATCGTTCCCCAGGAAGGATTTCTCTTCACCAGCACCTTGGCAGACAACCTCCGTTACGGGGAGCCCGACGCCGACACGGCCCAAGTGGAAAGCGCAGCAACCCAAGCCCGATTGGCTGACGACATCAAGGGGTTCCCCGATGGCTACGAGACGATCGTGGGAGAACGGGGAATCACGCTGAGTGGCGGGCAACGCCAGCGCACGGCCCTCGGACGCGCCCTCCTTGTGGATGCTCCAGTGCTGGTGCTGGATGACGCCCTCGCCAGCGTGGATAACAACACGGCCGCTGCGATTCTCGACTCCATCCGTGCGCAAGATGGCCGAACGATTGTGATGATCAGCCACCAACTGTCGGCAGCGGCTGCTTGTGATCGAATCCTTGTGATGGACAACGGTTACATCGTTCAACAAGGGCATCACAATCAGCTGATTCAGGTTGCTGGTGTGTATCGCCGTCTTTGGGAACGGGAGCAAGCGGTGGAAGAACTCGACGCGATGGCTTCTTAAATTCTTAAAGAAGTAGGACACGCTCCGACCAAACAAGCCATTCGGGGCTTAGCTAAAGCAACGCGACTGAAAGTCATGACAGGCGGATCTCCCCTTGCGATGCGCTGCACGCTCTCCTTTGGAGACATTTATGGGCAAGTCTTGGCATGGATGGTGGTGATCTTTGTCAGCCTGGCCGCCGGATTAGCGCTGATGGGATCTTCACGCCCATTGTTTGCCCTGGTGGGCGTTGGTTTGATCCTTGTGCTCAGCCTTCCCTTTTTGCTATTTGCCTTTGTCACCACCCTGCTGAACCACATTCAGCTGGAGCCAGTCACCGAAAACGAAGGAGCTGCTTAGGCTCAGCTCCACGAATGAATCACCATGCTTCCCTCCTGGCTGTCTCCCGGTGGCAGTGACGAGCAACAGAACGCTGCTGTCCACGCAGTGTTGGGAACATCTTTAAGGGCTCCATTGATGGATGACCAAGAGGAAGCGGTGTTCGCGTGCGGATGTTTTTGGGGGGCTGAGAAGGGATTTTGGCGATTGCCAGGTGTTGTCACGACGGCCGTCGGATATGCCGGTGGAACCGTTGAGAATCCCTCTTACAACCAAGTGTGTTCAGGACGAACTGGCCACACGGAAGTTGTGCGCGTGGTTTGGAGCACCCCTGCGATCGACTTCAGCGATCTCTTGAAATTATTTTGGGAGTGCCATGACCCAACCCAAGGCAACCGCCAAGGCAACGACACGGGCAGTCAATACCGCTCAGCGATTTACACCACGACGGAGCAGCAATTGCTCCTCGCCAATGCGAGTCGAGAGGCTTACCAAGTCGAATTAAGCCAGCGCGGTTTCGGCCCAATTACCACTGAAATCTTGGCGGATCAACAGTTTTTCTTTGCTGAGGACTATCACCAGCAATACCTCGCCAAACCTGGTAGTCGCCCCTATTGCTCAGCCATGCCCACCCAAGCATTGCTGAGGGATTTTTCTGGTGCCGCCTACAAACTTCCAAACAAGGTGTGGGAGAACTACGACTGGAGCATTCAGCACTGCGTTCTTCGCGGGGACAACAATCCAATTTCGATCCATTGACGCAACACATGCCAAATCAATTGTCCGATCGCCAAGTTTTGGCGGCCATTGCACTCACCTTGGTTGTGGTGATTGGCTTGATTGTGTTGACTGTGAAACCTGAACAAGAGCGTGAACCGGGGCTGCTCTGGCGAGACTCACCCGATCAACCCGGGACGTCATTGGCCATCTGAATCAATCGAGGGGCAAATTGATGCAGCGATGCCATCGTGGAGTGAGACGAGCGCCTCAAACAAGCCTGTGAGTGCGCAACGCCCCAAGAATCATGAGCAGCGGCGCTTGCATCCCCTGCCGAAGGGATTGGTTGAGCTCTACGGGCTAATCGCCGTTCTTGTCGTGCTAATCCCTGAATGGCTGGCCGACGGGACAATCAACTTGGCACAGATCAAGGGTGCCGACGCCCTACCGATGCGAGCCCGAGCCTGGCGAACGTTGCCTGAACTCCGATTGGCCTCGATGAGTCTCAGCCAGATGCGCAGCATGGCGCGCGAGATGCGACTTCTGCACTACGCCATGGACAACAGAACTCGACTGAACGCTCGGCTACTGCGCAGACTCAGACGCCGGAATGCACTGTGATAACTTTGATTTGACGGGGCGTGGCGCAGCTTGGTAGCGCACTACTTTGGGGTAGTAGGGGTCGTGGGTTCAAATCCCGCCGCTCCGATTTGTTTGAATCGACCGTCAAAACCTCAAACGAAAGCCACTTCTCAGCAATGGGGGTGGTTTTTTTTGGTCTAATTACAAAATGAGGGACGGTAATCAGTTCTTGGAGAACAACAAAGCTCAAGAAATATCAACGACAGGCTCCATGACTCAGGAAATGAATACCCGGAGCACAACAAATCCAACCCAGCAGCAACAAGCAAGACGATTAAAAAATCCTTGCGCTTGATGACAAGAACCCTGGCCTTGCTTTAAGCGACAAAAAAGGTTTGGTTAAGAGCAACTTAAGCAGCTCCAATAACAGGGTCATTCAATGATCTCCAGGTGATGTAGAACACTTAAGATGAACAATTTCACGTCTAAAGTGAACTGGGTTTGACAACCAAACCCACTTCCTGTGTGAGGAACCTTTCAATGAAGCTTTTCCAGCAAATGCTGGTGGCTCCTGCCGCCCTGGGCCTTCTGGCCCCTTTGGCAGTGGTCAACAGCCCAGCCGCCAATGCCGCCGAGCTCAACATCAACGGCGTTTC
>JBDQPG010000083.1:0-5190 GCA_040260695.1 Synechococcus sp. SFB_27S_18OctNov_coas_78
AACCGTGATGTCTTTGAGCTCCAGAAGTGCTCTGGAGCCAGAAACGATTCGGCTCATGGCTGCACCTCCTCATTGCCATCAACTTCAAGTTGAGGATAAGTACCAATCGGCCGAGAAAAACCCAGGCGAGACATCACATTTTTTGGTCCCTCTCCTCTGAACCAACCAATCACACCCTCAGGCAGTGCCGTCACCACAAGAATAAACAACCCACCTTGAATGAAAAGCCAAGTTTCCGGTAAGGCTTCACTTACCAAACTTTTGGCATACATAATTACAACGGATCCCAAAATCGCTCCTACCAATGTTCCACGACCACCAACAGCAACCCAAATCACCATTTCGATCGAAAAAGGAACAGTCATGAACTGGGGGGAAACAATTCCAGATTGCACTGTATAGAGCGCTCCACCGATACCCGCCAAGCCCCCAGCGATTGCGAACACGATTGTTTTAAACAATGTTGGGTTATACCCAGCAAAGCGAAGTCTGGGCTCATCATCGCGGATCGCAATCAGAACATTTCCAAAGCGACCACGCACAACCCATCGTAAAAACATCCAGACGATGATCACAACAACAGCCGTCACCCAAAAGAAGCCTCGCTGCATCTCTGGCGATCCCAACTCGAGCTGACCAAACAGCACAGTGACATCTGTTTTCAGACCGTTGGTGCCATTAATTAGCTTTTGCTGTCCATTGAAGAAATTGAAAAAAACTAAGAGAGCGGCTTGGGTCAGAATCGAAAAATAAACACCCTTAATTCGATTACGGAACACTAAATTCCCTAACACAGCTGCAAGCAAAGCAGGGATCAGCCAAATTGCGATGAGCGTAAAGAGAGGCGAGCGAAAAGGCTCCCAGAACAATGGCAACCGATCAACCCCATACAGACTGAAAAATTCAGGAATGGAGTTGGGCATATCAATAGAACTCCTGAGTTGGAGATACATCGCAGCGGCATAACCTCCAAGAGCAAAGAAAATTCCCTGCCCGAGGCTGAGAAGACCGGTAAAGCCCCAAATCAAATCAATCCCAAGCGCCACGATCGCTAGAGATAAAAACCTACCCAAAAGGTTAAGGCGGAACACAGGCAGAACCGATGGAGCAGCAACGATTACCGCGATGATCACCACCCAAAGAGTGACCGAGAGCCAGCTGCGCTGTTGAAACGAACGAAACATCTGATCAAGCCTCAACCATTCGGCCTTTTTGCGGAAACAGACCTGCAGGACGGAACTGAAGGAAAACCACAATCAGGGCAAAAACCATCACCTGAGCCATGCTCGTAGTCGCAAAAAATTCAACCCCGCCAGCCAGTGGCTCAGGCATGTCTGGCCAAATCGTGAGCAGGCGACCTGCTCCAATTAGATCGGTTAATAAGCCAATCGCAAAGGAAGCCAACACGGTGCCGAGAAGATTGCCAACACCACCGAGCACCACCACCATGAAACAGCCCACGATGTAAGAGGTTCCAACGTTGGGACCCACCGAACCCAACAACGACACAGCAACGCCAGCCACCCCCGCCAAACCAGAACCGATCCCAAAGGTAAGGACGTCAACGGTGTCAGTCGGAATGCCGAGGCAATCGCTCATCGAACGATTCTGCGTGACTGCCCTAATCCGAATACCCCAAACACTGCGGTTGAGGAACCAGATCACCCCAACAACGGCGATCAACGTCATCACAATGATCACAAGGCGTGGCACAGGAAACGTGAGATCCATCCATTCGAGACCACCGCGCATCCACTTCGGAGCGGTGACATCCACATTGCGGGATGTTGCCTTAGCAATACGGCTAATTTGCGAGGCCAATCCACCCGCAAATAACACGCCAATGAAAGCAGAAACAGCCCAACCACCTAGTCGCACAAACCGAGATTGACGACCCTCCAATAAGGTCTTCGGAAGAAACAACGGAACACTGAATCCGAGCACTAGAAACACAACCATTCCTGCCGCATAAGCAAGCGGAACGCTGCGCACAAACTGCTGGAGAATCAAACTGACACCCCACGTAGCAAGCAGAGTCTCCAGTGGACTCCCATATAGACGTCGTATTACTGTGCGTTCAAGCAAAATACCAACAACACCGCTCACAACGAAGGCGCATGGAATAGCAACCAATACGTAGACGTTGTAAATAGGCGCAAGAAGGGGAAGTTTGAAAATAAGCTGTACCACATAGGTGGTATAGGCACCAAGCATGATTAATTCGCCGTGAGCGAGATTAATCACACCCATCAAGCCAAACACAATGGCCAGTCCAAGGGCGGCCATCAGCAACACAGAGCCGATGGCCACACCGTTGAACAAACTTTCGAAAAGCAGTTGCACGGGGGGTGTCTAGTAAGCGAAAAAAATGAAAAGAGGAGCCCCCAAGGGACCCCTCCAAAAGCAAGCCATCAGTCGATGGAGCTATTCATGATCAGAGCTTGTACTTCTCTCCCTTACTGGGATCAGACCAATCGCAAGCAAAGCCCTTCGATGTGGGCTCAAACTGGTTCCAAGTCTGAGGATCAATTGGGCTGTCCGACTCTTCTACGATTTCGAACTGACCATCTGCAGTAATCGCTCCGATCCGAACGATTTGAGAGATGTGATGGTTAGGACGAACCTCAATTGGGCCTTGAGGAGCATCGAACTTGATACCAATCAGGGCTTCACGTACTTTGTCGTCATCAAAAGTACCGGCTTTTTCAACAGCCATCTTCCAGAGGTACACCATATTGTATGCAGACTCTTGAGGGTCAGCGACAACACGGTCAGCTCCATACTTGGCCTTGAAGTCAGCAGCAAACTTCTTGGATGCCGGCGTATCAATGGACATCATGTAGTTCCAAGCGCCGTAATGACCTTCAAGGAACTCGGGTCCAATTGTGCTGATTTCTTCTTCAGCAATGGAATAGCTCATCACATAATAACCATTTTCAGGAGTAATTCCGGCATCCTGAATTTGCTTGAAGAAAGCAACATTTTGGTCACCATTGAGGGTGTTGATAATCACACCGCCATCAGGCAAAGCCTTTTTAATCTTGGCAATGATCGGAGCAACTTCCGTATTACCAAGAGGCAAATAATCTTCACCAACAACATCTCCACCCAGAGACTTCACCTGCTCCTTCGTGATGGTGTTAGACGTACGAGGGAACACGTAGTCAGATCCCACTAAATAGAAGGGCTTGCCTGCAGCTGGCGACTTCTCGAACATAAAGCTGGTCGCTGGCTCAGACTGCTGATTAGGAGTCGCGCCGGTATAGAAGATATTTTTCGAACACTCTTGACCTTCGTACTGAATCGGGTAATAGAGGAAAGCATCTTTCGATTCGTACACCGGAAGCATTGCCTTACGGCTAGCAGAGGTCCAACCGCCGAACACAACAGGAACTTTGTCCTGATCGATGAGTTTTTTGGACTTCTCAGCAAACGTGGGCCAATCGGAGGCACCGTCTTCAACGATGTAATCAATTTTGTACTTCTTACCATCTACCTCAACACCACCGGCAGCATTAATTTCATCAATGGCCATTTTTTCTGTATCCACCAAGGTGGACTCAGAGATGGCCATCGTGCCAGTCAGAGAGTGAAGAATGCCAACGGTAACGCTGTCGTCAAACTCAACGTTGGAGGCTTTCTCATCGCCACCACCACAAGCTGTGACGGCCAGACCCAGCGACGCTGCGGCCATGCCGGCAAAGAGACGCTTGGACAATGATGAACTCATGAGTATCAAAACAAGAGGAACGACGTTTCAACGCCGGAGTTCGAAAGGTACCGATCTGAAGAAAGAAGCTCCTGTATCAACAAAGACTATTTGCCAATCGGCAGACCAAATACGCGTCAATTTGGTATCTGTTGCAACACAAAGGCTTCCACAAAATCGAGTCCTTCCCCATTTCGAAGGTTGGTAAAGCACCAGGGTCGATCCCGCCGCATCCTCAACGTGTCCTGTTCCATCACGGCTAAGTCAGCACCAACAAGGGGAGCCAGATCAATCTTGTTAATCACCAATAAATCGGATCGTGTAATGCCAGGACCGCCTTTGCGAGGAATCTTGTCCCCAGCCGCTACATCAATCACATAAATACAAAGGTCGACTAATTCGGGGCTAAAACTGGCCGCAAGATTGTCACCTCCGCTCTCCACCATCACCAAATCAAGCCCTGGAAACTGACGTTCCAGTTCACCCACAGCCGCTCGGTTGATGGAGCAGTCTTCTCGAATCGCCGTATGCGGGCACCCTCCGGTTTCAACCCCACGGATGCGCTCAGGCTCTAAGGCACCTGAACGCGTCAGGAATTGGGCATCCTCTTGGGTGTAAATGTCATTGGTCACAACCGCCAATTGCAGGCGATTGCGCAATCTCCTGCACAGCGCTTCCACGAGCGCTGTCTTGCCTGAGCCCACCGGCCCGGCGATGCCAAGCCTGAGTTTGCTGCTCATCAGCTCCGGAACAAACGTGAATACAACTCAGCATGCGCCAACTGGGCCAGCCCCGCACCAGCACCACCACACCAAAGGGTGTACGGGTCTTGATCTTTCAAAACAGATGCCTGTTCACGAATCATCGGCAACAGCTGCTGCTGGATCCGTTGAGCCGTGGTGGGACCCAGCGGCACCAAGCGAACCGCTGCACTGAGCTGATTCGCAACCCAACCGTAGAGATAACCCTCCACCATCTCCAACTCAGAAATCTTCAACGACAAAGCAGCCCAAGCCCAGGCCGCCGGCCAAGCCAGCACCACCGGCTGAGGCAATGGATGTCCAAGATCAACCATCAATTGCAGCAAAGAACCGCCCATCTGTCCTTGCTGGGCACGCACCTCAGCCGACTCCCTCAAAGCCAACAACCAACCATCCAAAGACATCAACTCGCTGGGCATCTCTGACCTTTCTTGCTCCCAGCGTTGAAGCTGAACGCGCAATGGATTTAACGCCGCTGCCTCCAACCTCAGGGCACCCCTTTGAAGCTCCGCTTCAATCCAATGTTGGAGGTCTAATTCATCGATCAATGAACCATTCTGGATCAAAACTTCAAGACCTTCGGAATAGCTAAAAGCGCCAACGGGCAAGGCAGGACTCACCAACTGCAGCAATGCAAGCGATGTCATGCGTGCTGATGGCCGATGTAAGCACCGCCTTCTGGCATGAAGGGACGGCAACACCGTGTCACCTTCAATCCGC
>JBDQPG010000003.1:0-69963 GCA_040260695.1 Synechococcus sp. SFB_27S_18OctNov_coas_78
ACCGCTGTTATCCAGGAACTGGATGCATTTGCATTCCTGATCGGGACGACATCGAGGCACTCGCCAGTTGGGTCCGAAAGGCCGGAATCAGCGAGTTAACTGTGACGAATTAAAGGGTTTAATGAGGGCATGAAAGGTGTTGGTGCGATGTGAATGCATCAAGGGATAGGAGTGATTGTGCTTGATGCGATGTGTTGAATTAAGAAATAAGATCTTGAGGATAATTATTAAGATCTTGAGGGTAATCATTAAGATATTATCTCTTGAGACTAGCTGTAATCTGTGGCGGTTGAGGACATCGATGGACTATTATCTTTTTTGCGTTAAACTGCTTTGACTAAATATTGCTGGCCATGAAAAAAGTTGCGCTAGTTGCTTTGTCTGTAACGGCGATTTGCTCTCATTCCCCCGCTCAGGCGAAGGAGTTGATTTGGAATGCCAGTTTTGTGACTAAAAAATTGCCTGAATTAAAAATCTTATTAGCACAAGATGTTTCCGAAAAAATACATGAACGTTGTCTTGCAGCAGCGGATTACGCAGGGTGTATACGATCCAATAGCGTAAATCAACCAAGCTTAGGCAATTCCTCTAGTGGGGAACAATGTTTTGCCAATGGATTTTGCGTCGCCTCCTCGGGTGTCGATCAGCTCGGCCTTCCGAAGAAAGTTGGTTGGTACTATAAGTACTATCCAGAAAATAACTTTGTTCGGTATAGTAAACCTGATTTTAGGCGAATTCCTCATAAGGGTCAACCTTCTAGGTACATTGCTGAAGATATTATTGAACATTATTATCAACAGCCTACGGCTGCTCAGCCTGGCTACTACAAGCAGACTTCTCCATCGACTACAAACTGCACTCCAAACTATAGTGGCGGTGGTAAGTGGGTTAATGGTGTCTTTCAGCGTAATTACGCCGGTCAAACATGTACGACCTCCCCTGCGAGGCAGAGCTGGGTTCCAGGGATACCTGGGACGCCTGGAGGTCCTCGATCAAGCTCTTACAGATTGGTTCATGATTGCAAAGAGATGACGTATGGTACTTACTGGAGTGGAAAGTTAAAAGGCAAATGGAAAAAGGGAATTGGAACAAGAAATAGTTTTATCCGTAATGTTTGCACTTCATCTGATCAGCTTCAGGTGTTGAACATGAAGCTATAGTTGCTGCATTGATCCCGCCTTGAAATCAGTTTTTTGGTACTGCTGAATGTTTTTTGGTGTTTGTAGTGCTCATTGACTCGTTTAGGAGATTATTTTTCTTATCTCGCGCGGAGCTGCGAATTGCTTTGCAAAGTTTTACGATTAAGCTAATTTTATTCTTATTGATTGAGTTCGTTGTTTGTCAATTTGACCGAAGTCGTACCGTCTGCCGTCTGGTGGAGCGGGGTTTTGTTCCTTTGCTTGTGGTGTTTGCGTTGATGGATTTCGTCGTGATACCTCGTGTGCGTCGACGCTTGTAGATTCTTCAATCCATCGAAGGTTCAGTCCAGCGGCTTATATTTTTTGGATGAATGGATGACCTTAAATTTGTGAGCTATTCCAATAATGATTTGATTGCTAGCCGGATCAATGTTGGATCGGAATGGGGATCTTGCTTGGTTGATGCTTTGTCTTCTGTTGATTCTGGTCAGGTGTGATGGTCATTAATTGGACATGTGATGATTTGATTGTGCGGCTAGTGTGTTGATCTTTCTGATCGTTTAAATTTGATTTAGCTTTGAAACCCTTCCAAGAACTGAAGACCCTTCTGTTGGGTTTTCCGCCAAGTCATTGAGTGGATCTATGACCTTAGAGTTGGAAAGTGGTTTTGCTTCAAGACAGTGAAAAAAGTCATTTCTCCGTTGCGTCGAGCTGCTGTTTACGGCTCGATCAGCTATCTAGGACTTATTTTGATCAATAACAGCGGCTTAAATCTCCCAAGTATGTGGATTGCATACCTGCCCATGTTCGTTGCTGTCTATGCATTCACACTATGGATTGATCAACGGCTGAGCTGAAGATTGGATCTCGTAGATGAGTACGTCGTTTTTTGTTGCCCCAATTGATTAAATCGGGGCAAGACAAGATCCCTCTTGAAAGAGGCTTTTTAGATGTGGAGGGAATAGGCATTGGCAACACCCCAAACGGCAAGGGCCGTAATCGATGCAAAGACAACGGCTGTCCAGGCGGCAAGCTCAGCTTGCTGTCCTTGATTTTGTGGAGCTTGAAGACGACGTGCCATGGAGTTGATGTTCAACTCCTTAGGCATGGCTCAGGTCGATAGCCCAGTTCAAGGATTGTGATCAAACCAGAACTCTAGAAAGGCTGGATCTCACGCCGCCGCCTGGGGGATAGCGGTGATCTGATGCTTCCGTCAAAAATGGGTGGCTCGAACTAACTATTTCTTTTTGCCAATGCGTACAGCTCTTGGAATCAGGGGGCAAGCCAAGGCATGGAATGGACGATGCGTCCCATCATGAATCAGGCTTCCCATGGGATGAGCGTTGGCGCTGTCGAGCTTCATTTGGGTGTCTTGAACACAACTGTTCTAGACAAACAGGCAGCTCATCGGCGATAGGCATTAGCTCCCGTTTTTTCTGAGACAAGTCATGGGATCTCAAGGATTCTCCTTCCGAAGCGCGGCAACGGCGTGTCGGTGAGACTGAAATGAGATTTGAATACTTGGATCTTCTTAACTATTCTTCTGGCTGCCCAGCTTTTAACTTAGCAACAGCTTGATTCTCTGCGAGTTCCTTTAAGACCCTTTTGGAAATACTTGCGATTGTAATCCCCTGCGTATTTCTAAGAATAACCGCATCAATTCCTGATGTGCTTTTTGCTAGATCAATTTCTGATTCTGATTTAATTTTTCCTGAGCTTTTGGCGAATTGGATGGCCGCTTCAAATGGTTTTGAATCTGTCATGGCTCAATTGTTTCCAATTCAAGGTTATTCTAATGGTTGATAGGCGCGCCTTGTGGATTTATGGGAAATCGCTTTGATTTTTGATATTTTTCTTGGTGAATTCTGGTAAAATAAACTTTATTATTGTTGTTAGCCTTCCTGGCTAGTGGCGGAACAGTCTCACTGTTTCTTTCATCGACAGCACTTGTAGATTCTTTGTCGGTCTGGTGTTCGAGCGACTTCTTTGCATTCGCTTTGGTTTGGATTGGTTGGAGCAATGATTGTGAAGCATTCCGCAGCTGTCGCTCCAGTTGTAGTTGTTGCAAAGCTGATCAATGCAAGGCTTATCAGTTTTAGCATTCGAGCATTTAAGACTATATGAACAATAACAGGTTTCTTGCCTGATGTTAGATTTTGTTTAGTAGTGATATTTTTGGGTTCTGGTTTGAATTGCTTCCCCACTGGAGTTGCTCGGTTGATTCTTGTTCTAGGAGAATCATAGTTCCGATTGAAATGAGCCCAAGTGGAACAAGTTTCCAGCTTCGACGGGGATTGGTTTTTCGAAAAATAAAGCGAGACATTCCGAATCTGGAATCGACTCTTTATCTTTAAGTGGCTGATGATTGATTCGTCTGTGTTGCTGCTGAAGAAGTCCTTTGAAAATGCTGAGAATCAATCAGATTGCTCGGGTTTTTCAATGTCACGACGGATGAGCGCCAGGAGATATGAAGGTGATTTGTAGCGGGTGGGTAAACAGCGATTCAGGGTTTCGAGATGCCCCCAGCACACCGTGCGTTCAATTGCTTCGGCTGATTTCCCCTGTTGCAGCAAGCGCCTTAGTGCCTTGCAGTACATGGGATAGCCAGCCTCGAGTTCACCAATGGTGAGTTTTGCTTGAGGCATTGGACCGTCTCATCCATGGAACCAACTTATGTGTTCGTCGTTCCCAGAAAGTGAACCTGTTTTGCTTCTTGATGAGGGGAGTGCAGGTTGCTCTACAGCAGTTCGCGCTCCCCGCGGTTGAGCAAGAAATTGCTATTTCTCAGGGGGGCATCCCATTCGTTATCCCAGCCATGCGACGCAATCGATTTCGACCCGTGCACCTTTCGGCAGGGCGGCGACTTGAACGCAGGCGCGGGCAGGGCTAACGCCGCCGCCAAACATTTCTGCGTAGATGGCGTTAACGGTGCCAAAGTCGGCCAGGTCCGCCAGGAACACAGTGGTTCGCACCACCTGTTCTGGTGTTGCGCCAGCCTCCTGAAGGACTGCTTTCAAATTATCCAGGACTTGGCGGGTCTCGCACGCCACGTCGCCATCGCCGACCATGGCCCCTGTCTTGGGGTCAAGAGGAATTTGACCCGAGCAGTACAGCCACCCTCCAGCTAGTACGGCTTGGTTGTACGGACCAACCGGTGCAGGTGCAGCTGTGGTGGTGATCGCTTGGCTTGGCATGGCGGGATAGCAGAGCAGAATGGAGTTAAATCATCGCGTTCCACTGTTGGAAAGGGTCTCAGGACCGGTTGAAATCCGAGGCCTCTGGCATCGCTATCGGGAGTCCTCGAACGACTGGACCCTGCGTGGCATCAACCTCGAGCTCAAGGCAGGGGAGCTTGTGGGTTTGCTGGGCCCTTCGGGTTGCGGCAAGACAACCCTGTTGCGCTTAATCGCAGGTTTTGAGCGTCCTGAACACGGATCCATCCATCTTCAACACCGCATCGTTGCGGAGGGATCGCACTGGCTGCCACCTGAACGCCGCGGGGTGGGCATGGTCTTCCAGGACTACGCGCTCTTCCCTCACCTCACAGCCTGGCAGAACGCCTGTTTTGGTCTTCGTCCAGGTCAAGACAACAGTCGTGCCATTTGGCTGCTCGATTTGTTGGGTCTTCAAGGACTTGAGCAGCGTTATCCCCATCAACTGTCGGGTGGGCAGCGTCAACGTCTTGCCTTGGCTCGCGCCTTGGCCCCAGCCCCTCAGGTGGTGCTTCTTGATGAGCCTTTTTCCAACCTCGATGTGGAGGTGCGCCTTCTCCTGCGCAGTGAACTGGCTTCGGTGTTGCAGGTTTGTGGTGCCAGTGGCTTGTTGGTGACCCACGATCCTGGGGAGGCCCTTGCGATCTGTGATCGTGTCGCTGTGATGCGGGATGGGGTGTTGCATCAATGCGCAACTCCGAGGGATTTGGTCGACAATCCCGCCACTCCATTTGTGGGGCGTTTTGTTCTCCAGGGGAACTTGATTCCTGTTTGGCTCGAGGCCGACAACCGATTGCACTGTTGTTTGGGCAGCCTGCCGGTGCCGTCGCAGCTCTCCTTGAAGTCTTGGCCTGATGATGCAAGCTTGCTAGTGGATCCCGAGGCGATTGCCTTGGAGCCTGAGCCCGAGGCGGAAGCCTGTGTGATGGGGCGTGAATTTCAAGGCCATGCATGGCAACTCCGAGTTCAAGCCGCTGAGCAACAGCTGCGCGTGACCCAACCGCTTGAGCATGACTACAACCGCGGAACCCGTTGTCGCCTTCGCTTTCGACAGGGCGCAAGCGCCATCTTGTTCCCTCACCGCATCAAGTTGAACGCCACTGATCTTTATGGCTCCTGAGCTCCGCCAGCTGTTGGGCGGTTTCCGCTTGCATAAATAAGTTGGTTCGTTTTTCGGCACCAATGCTGGAGGGAAGGCTGAGATCTCCCTTGGAACGAAGCTCTCGCACTTGTTGATACCGCGCCGTGATTTGGAGGTCATCGGGACGTTGTTCGACAGCCCAGCGCAAATTGGCTTCCGTGTATTCATGGGCGCAGCACACACGGGTTTGATCCGGCAGTGCGGCTAGGCGTTGGAGTGCTCGGTGCATGTTCTGGGCGGTGCCTTCAAACAACCGACCGCAGCCGCCTGCAAAGAGGGTGTCGCCACAAAACACCAGTGGTCCAATCTCGGGGTCATCGCCTGCGTCGTCGTCCCGCAGGACAAATGCGATGTGGGCAGAGGTGTGGGCTGCGACATCCATAACCTCAAGCCGTCGCCCAAGCAGGTCGATGGCGTCGCCATCGGCAACGCCCGTTGTTTGAAAAGGAATTCTGAGCCGATCTGTAGCGGCTGCAATGACCTCTGCTTGGGGCCATTCGAGCAAAAGGTCTGGGGTGCCACCGATGTGATCAGCGTGATGGTGGGTTTGCAGGATCGCGGTCAGGCACATCCTGTGATTCTTCAGCCATTGAGATACCGGATTCGCCACGGCTGGATCCACGACGACGGCGTTCCGGCCCCGGGCCCAGATCCAAATCACGTTGTCGTGTAGGACAGGCAGTGCATGCAGTGTGGAGTGCATCGTTAAAGTCCTGCCTGGTTTCCCGGTCAACGCTGGACCCATGATTACCGTCGCGTTGGCTAAAGGTGCGCTTCTGAAGGATTCCGTGGCGCGGTTCGCTGCAGCGGGTCTCGACTTTTCAGCTGTTTTGGACAAAGACAACCGTCAGTTGATGGTTCCCACTCCGTGTGGACGGGCACGGGCCCTCCTGGTTCGCAATGGAGATGTTCCGACCTATGTGGCCTATGGGCAGGCTCAGCTGGGGGTGGTCGGATTTGATGTGCTCAAGGAGCACCAGTTGCCGGTGGCACAGTTAGTGGACCTTGGTTTTGGCGGATGTCGGATGTCTGTTGCCGTTAAAGCGAGTAGCGGATATCAACGCGCTTTGGATCTCCCCGCCCACTGTCGAGTGGCCAGCAAATTCACCCACTGCGCCAGGGAATATTTCGATGCACTCGACCTTCCTGTTGAGTTGGTTCATTTGAACGGTTCCGTTGAACTCGGCCCGATCACGGGAATGTCTGAAGCGATTGTTGATCTTGTGGCCACTGGCCGCACGTTGCGGGATAACGGCCTCGTCGAAATTGAGGAACTGTTTCGCTCGTCGGCTCGATTGGTGGGACACCCCTTATCCATGCGGCTCGATGACGGTGTCCTGTCTGAAATCGTGACGGCAATTCGCTCCGTTGAAACGCCAAAGGGAGGAGCTTGATGGGAGCCGGAGCGGATTGGAAACGGGTTCGTCGTCTTGGTCGGTATTTGGCTCGCGATCGCCGTCGTTTATTGGTCACCCTCGCTCTCTTGGTGCCAGTCGCGCTAGCGGGGTCGATCCAGCCACTACTGGTCGGACAGGCGATCAGTGTTCTGCGCCGTGAACCAAGCCTTCCATGGCTTACGGGATTATCGATCCCGCAAGCGATCCAAACGATTGTTGGCCTCCTGTTGATCTCCGTCTTGTTGCGGCTGTCTTTGCAGGGAATTCAAACGTTCAACATTCAGGCCGTTGGTCAACGGCTCACAGCGCGCATCCGAGAAGACCTCTTCCGGCATGCCCTTTCGCTCTCCCTTCGTTTTCACGACAGCATGCCGGTGGGCAAGTTGCTCACCAGGCTCACCAACGACGTTGATGCTTTGGCTGAGGTGTTTGGCAGCGGTGCCGTGGGTGTGCTGGGCGATTTGGTGAGCCTGACCGTGATTGCTACCACCATGCTCCTGATTGAGTGGCGCCTTGGTTCGTTGCTGCTGGTGACCCAAGTCCCTGTCACGTTGTTTGTGTTGTGGCTGCAAGGGCGTTATCGGAAAGCGAATTACATGGTCCGCGAAGAGTTGTCTCAGCTCAATGCTGACTTTCAGGAGAATCTGCAGGGGCTCGAGGTTGTTCAGATGTATCGCCGCGAGCAGGTGAATAGCCGCCGCTTCTCCCGCACTGGTGCTGCCTATCGCAGTGCGGTGAATGGAACGATTTTTTTTGATAGCAGCATCTCCGCTTTCCTCGAATGGGTCGGCCTCGGAGCGGTTGCCTTAGTGCTCGCCCTGGGCGGCTGGATGGTGACCAGTGGGGCCATGGGGTTAGGCACCCTCACCACGTTCATTATTTATGCCCAGCGATTGTTTGATCCCCTGCGTCAGCTCGCGGAACGATTCACCCAGATCCAGGGGGGACTGACGGCGGTCGAACGGATTGGTGAGTTGATGGAAAAGCCTTTGGAGATTGTTGAAGCGAGTCATCCGCAGCCCTTAAACGCCCTGGGTGCTGGTGAGTTGATCTTTGAAAATGTCAGTTTTTCGTACCGCCCAGACGACCCGATCCTGCGGAACCTGTCCTTCCGTATCGCTCCCGGTGAGCATGTGGCGCTTGTCGGTCCCACAGGGTCGGGAAAATCGACAGTAATTCGACTGCTGTGTCGTCTGTACGAACCCCAAGAGGGGCGGATTTTGCTCGATGGCCGTGATATTCGCTCGATTTCAACGGCGGATCTCCGTCGCCAGTTGGGGGTGGTGCTTCAGGACACGTTTTTGTTCAGTGGCAATGTTGCTGAGAATCTCCGTCTTGATGCCGAGGTCAGTGATGAACAGCTTCAAAGAATCTGTTCCGACCTCGGACTGGATGAGCTGCTTCGCCGCCTTCCTCAGGGGCTTGAAACAGAGTTGCGTGAGCGGGGAGGCAACCTCTCCTCCGGAGAACGGCAATTGTTGGCCGTCGCGAGGGTGGCGATCCGCAATCCAGCCGTCCTGGTGATGGATGAAGCCACGGCATTCATGGATCCCTCGACAGAGGCAACATTGCAGCGTGATCTCGATCGCTTGTTGCAAAAGCGGACGGCTGTTGTGATTGCGCATCGGCTCGCCACGGTCGAAGCCTCCGATCGCATCCTGGTCTTGAAAGCTGGAGAGCTGATTGAGCAGGGCACCCATGTGCAACTGCGAGCCAACGGTGGTTTGTATTCCCAGTTGGCTGACCTTCAAGAACGGGGGCTGGCCAAGCTGTGATGCCGTCCTCGTTGCGAGTGCCTGCAGATCCCCTACTGCAGCAATACGGCGAAGACGCAAGGCTGTGTGCCTGCGCGAATGATCAACTCACCTTGGTGTTCAGTCAGTCCCAACCGTTTGATCTCATTGAGCTTGAGCAGTTGCTTGAAGCTGTGGGTTGGAGTCGCCGCCCCGCCCGTCGCGTGCGGAAGGCCCTGGCCAACAGTCTTCTCAAGGTGGGTTTGTGGCGTCATGACCCGAGGGTGCCCAGGCTTGTTGGTTTCGCCCGTTGTACGGGAGATGGCATTTTTGAAGCCACGGTTTGGGACGTGGCTGTCCACCCCCTCTATCAGGGCAATGGCTTAGGGAAGCAAATGATGATTTATATCCTTGAGGCCCTTCAGCAGATGGGCACAGAACGGGTGAGCCTGTTTGCCGATCCAGGGGTGGTGAATTTCTATCAGCGTCAGGGGTGGGATCTTGAGCCCCAGGACCATCGATGTGCTTTTTGGTATTCCAATTGAGTCATCGATCAACGTCGATAGATTTGAGTTAATTGATCGGCGTCCACGCCGTTGTTCCAGCGTCGTCGGAGCTGTGCATTTTTCCAGGCTTGTTTCACAACGCCGCGATCGCTCCAGCGGCGTGCGCTTGTGGTGAGGGAGCAGCCCAGGGCACCGATCTGAGTGATGCGTCGGAGCCTTTGGATGAGGTCAAGATCTTCCATCAGTCCTAAGGCTCGATAGCCCCCAACCCGGTCATACAGGCTGCGGTGGATCAGCAGTCCCTGGTCTCCATAGGGCATTTGCCCCCAGCGGCTGCGAAGCGCCACACACCACTCCAGCAGCTTCAACATCGGCCGGCGTGCATCGACGCGGAAGTCGAAGGCCCAAGCCTGTCGCTGTCCATGCGGCATGGACTGCACTCTTTGGACGTCATCGACCCAAGCCTGGCTGAGTCGACTATCGGCATGCAGAACCAACAACCAGTCATGGTCTGAGCACTGCAGTCCCCGTTGGAGCTGCTGGCCCCGTCCCTGAACTGGACTGTGCAAAACGCAGGCACCTCCTTGATCGGCCACCTGAATCGTTTTGTCCGTACTGCCGCCATCCACCACCAGCAGCTGGAGGGCATCTGGCCACCGCTGGAGATCTGCCAGAAGGGCGGGAAGGTGCCCCGCTTCATTGAGGGTGGGAATCACCGCGGTTAACCCTGCCATGGCCCTAGATCTGCGAGGTGATCGAGGTCATTCCGCTGGGCGATGAACGCCGTGCTCAGTTGGCTTTGCGCTGCCTGTGCTGTTGTTTGCTCGAGCACATTCGCCTGTCCCCATGGAATTCCGCCCAAGGGCCAATGGTGCGGGCGTTGAAGGAGTTCACGACCGAAGCCAATCAGCCAGTACCCCCCGTCGTCTGCGGGGCCAAGCACGAGATCGTGGCTCTGAAGGCTCGTGATCGCAACGTGAAGGTCGTTGGCATTCAAATCTGGAAGGTCGGTGCCAATGAACAGGGTGCTGAGATTGTTGCGTTGGCTCCACAGGAGCTGGCGTTTCATCCTGCAGCCCAAGTTGCCGTTCCCCTGCAATTGCACATGGTTCAGCCGAAGTTGCTCTCCCCAGCGCCGGGCCGCTTTAGGACCAAGGCCATCGATGGCCAACGTTGCTGTGATGTCTCCGGCCGTCTCCATTGATGCCACCACCTTCGCCGTGTGGTGCGTGAGTTGGCGTTGGATACGCATCGCGCTTTCTCCGGCATGGAGCACCCCCGCCAAACGCCCTAAGTCGTGGTTTAGGCGTTGCTTGCACCGGTTGGGCGCTGGCCAGCGGGCCATCACCACGACCCGTGGCATTTCAGTTTTGACGGGGTAATTCTTTCGGCCGCACTTCCACTGAGATTTCATTGCCATCGCGTCTCAGCTTCAGCTGCATCGGTTCTCCCACCTCGCCGCGGTCAACGGCTAGCTGCACTTCTGTGGGGTTTTGAACCGATTCGCTATCCACTTCAAGAATGAGATCGCATTGGCGAATGTCTGCCTCCGAGGCCGGTGTATTGGGTACCACCTCCACCACCAAAACACCATTCAGTTCGGGCACGGTGCAGCTGCTGCCCGTGGCATTGATCTCTCGGGCGAGCTGGGGCGTGAGACTTCGCAGTTGAACCCCAATGAACGGATGTGAAGCTTCCCCTGTGCTCACGATCTGTTGGGCGATTCGCTTCGCCAGATTGACGGGCACGGCGAAGCTGAGCCCTCCACCTGGGGCCGTTCTAATCGCAGTGTTGATACCGATCACCTGGCCTGCGGCATTGATGAGCGGCCCACCGCTGTTGCCTGGATTCACCGCTGCATCCGTTTGGATGTAAGGGACCCGTTGGCCTTCTCCGACGGCGTTGGTTCGGTCGACGGCGCTAATAATGCCGGCCGTCACTGTGTTGTTGAGGCCAAAGGGATTGCCGATGGCGATCGCCCATTCGCCGGGTTTGAGGTCGTCCGAGTTGCCAAGGGATGCCACGGGCAGGTTTTCGGCGACCACCTTCACCACGGCAACGTCGGTGAGGGGGTCCCCCCCAAGCACCTTGCCCTTGTAGCTGCGTCCGTCTGGAAGGGTGACGGCGACCTGATCGGCACCACGCACAACATGTTCGTTGGTGAAGATCAATCCATTGCTTCGCGTGATGAAGCCTGAGCCTTGGCCTTGCTGTCGCTGGGTGGAGGGGCCGATCCCAAAAATCCCGCCAAGGGGGTTATTCACCTGTTTGACCACATCAATCCGCACGACGGCTGGCCCCACCCTGTCCACCGCTTTCACGATCACATTTTCTCGGGCCTGTAGTGGTGCACTTCGGGGCTTGTCGTTCACAACTGGTGGAGCCAGCTCAGGAGTTTTCGGACCAAAGCCCAGTTGGGACTTGATCAAACCGCAAGACGACAAGCTTGTTCCGATCAGAGCAAGTCCGATCCAGCGGAAGAGAGTTGGCATCACGGCTTTTCGACGCTGATCCATCTAAGAATGCCGCAGCCTCACAACTTGCGTAGATTCAACTCTTAGGAGAGCGGCGATTTTCGTGGAGACGGGAGACGAGCTCTGGTCCAAGGTGAGACAGGGATTACAGGACAAGCTCTCCAAGCCCACCTTTGAGACCTTTATTCGCCCCACTGGGTGCAGCAGCTTCAGCAATGGCGAGTTGAGGTTGTTGGCCCCCAACCCCTTCACCAGCGTTCGCCTGCGGGAGCAGCTGCTTCCCACCATCGCTGAGATGGCTAGCAGCCTGAGCGGTCAATCCGTTCGCGTCACAGTTCTGGCCGAAACAGCTCTGCCCAAGATGGAGCCTGCCATCGAGGCGTCTCCTTTGGACAGCACAGAGGCGGCTGATCAAGCTCGGGAGTCGGTTCCAGCGCGGCCCAGTGGACAGCGCCGCTACTTACCAGCCCTGAATCCCCGCTACGTGTTCGGACGTTTTGTGGTGGGCCCGAACAGCCGCATGGCCCACGCCGCTGCTTTGGCGGTGGCTGAAGCCCCTGGGCGGGAATTCAATCCGTTGTTCATCTGTGGTGGCGTCGGCCTGGGTAAAACCCACCTGATGCAGGCCATTGGTCATTACCGCCTCGAGATCGATCCAGGCGCTCGCGTGGCGTATGTGTCCACCGAAACGTTTACGAACGACTTGATTCAAGCGATTCGTAAGGAAGGTATGCAGGCCTTCCGCGATCGTTATCGCGCGGCTGATTTAATCCTGGTGGACGACATTCAATTTATTGAGGGCAAGGAATACACCCAGGAGGAGTTTTTTCACACGTTCAATGCTTTGCATGAGGCAGGACGCCAGGTTGTGATTGCCAGCGATCGGCCTCCTAGCCAGATCCCACGCTTGCAACAGCGACTGATCTCGCGTTTCCAGATGGGCTTGATTGCTGATATCCAATCCCCCGATCTCGAGACGCGCATGGCGATTCTCCAAAAGAAGGCGGAGCAAGAACGAATGGCGTTGCCTCGGGATCTCATCCAATACATTGCCGGACGTTTTACGTCCAACATTCGTGAGTTAGAGGGGGCCCTCACCCGAGCGGTGGCGTTTGCATCGATTACAGGCCTGCCAATGACGGTGGAATCGGTTGCGCCGATGCTTGACCCCACCGGACAAGGCGTTGCAGTGTCTCCTCAGCAGGTGATTGAAAAAGTGTCCGAGGTGTTTGATGTCACTGCAGAGGAGATGTGCAGTAGTACTCGCCGTCGTGCTGTCAGTCAGGCGCGTCAGGTGGGGATGTACTTGATGCGTCAGGGCACAGACCTAAGCCTTCCTCGCATCGGTGACACCTTTGGCGGTAAGGACCACACCACCGTGATGTACGCGATTGAACAGATTGAGAAAAAGTTGGCGTCCGATCCGAAGCTGGCCGGTCAGGTGCAGAAGGTGAGGGACTTGCTGCAAATTGATTCCAGAAGCAAACGCTGATTGACGCCTAAGTCGTTTTCTCTCCTTTCCAGCCCGCCATATCGCGGGCGCTTTCGGAGCAGACCAAGCGTCTGGCAGGTGCGAGTGCAGGTTCTAGTTCACGGGAACTAAACGGAGGGAGAGGCCGTTGGCGGAGCCAAGCAGCCCAACGAAATTCGTGATACGGAATATGGGGTTGAGGTTTAATCAAGCCTTCTTGCTTCAGTTTCCAGACCAAGCTGCGGTAGGGATCGTCTTCCAACGTCAATAACGAACCTGGCAGCTCGCTGGGATGTCGCGGACCTTGTCCACGACTGTCATAGAGATAAAGCCAGCCTTGCGTCTGCAAATAATGAATCACCGCCGTTGGATCGTGACCATCAACCTCCGCAATGACATAGCCCCATGTGGTGGATTCAGGGTCAATGCCGAGAAGGGATCTCAGCCTGTGATGACGGTCCACCATCCAGAGTTCACCCGCTGCATTTCGCACCAGTGGAACGGGCTTTTTACGGAGATAGTCCAGGCGGGTTTGAGGGCTGTCACTGGAAAAATCAATTTGACGAGCCCACACCTCGGCGTAGCCAACGCACCATTGGGTGGGGTGGAGAGCTGCCACAGGTACTTCGACCAACGTCGTCTCTGGCGTTGGCTTGGGAATGTTCTGATAAGTGGATAGTCGAAGCGGCACGCCACTTACGCAGGCCTGAGCTCCACTATGGCCGAACTAAAAAAGCGCGGGGGTCTTGATCGAAGCGATTTCGCAACCCCAAGGGTTCGGCTTGTTCTGTGCCAACCATGGCCGCCGTTGCTTCGAGGGCTTGGCGGAGCAAACGACCTGCAGGCAAGGGCATATCGCGCGGAATTGAGATGCGATCTCGGAGGTAGCGCAGAGATGCTGCGGAGTGTTGCGGTGGTTTGCAAGGGATGCCGGTGATCAGTCGGGTCAGGGCGCACCGCAACGGACGATCGAATCCCGGATTGCCAAGAGGATTGCGCTTCAGCAGCTGGTCGCGATGGCGTATCACCCTGGATAAGGCAAGGGCCGCTTGACCTTGGAGGGTGTCGTCGGGCCACACCGCTTCATCGTCGCCGAGTCCATCGCCACGGTCGATTCTGGCTGCAAGATCGGCGGCGAGTTCCGAATTGTTGGTCCAACAACCGCCCATTTGGGGCGGCAAATCGTGGACATGGGTGTGCATATCGCTCTGGGTTCCGCGGTACGTCTCTAGGGATTCCAGAGCACGAAACCACCGATCGATGGTGGGGTGTTCCCGTCGTAGTCGATAGCCCTTGTAATACGCCAATGAGGCGTTCATCCGTTCCACATAGGGGACAAATAACAAGTCGACGGTTTCGGGTTGGTCGCTGCGCAGCCAGGGACCAGGCGTCGTTTGGAGCTGCTGTTCAAAGCGCTGGGCAACTGCTCTGAATTGCTCCTTGGCTTGGTTCTGCTGGCGAGGATTAAGGCCTGGACTACAGAGCCAGATGCACCAGGCTTGGAACAAGAGGCGCTCTAAATGTCGTAGTTCCAACGAATCTGGATCGATCATCGCACCCCCGAGGGGTCCGAACTGTTGCTCAAGAGCAAGCAAGATCACATCACTTTCCGTGATCAGTTCCCCGTTGAGCTCCAGGGCAGGGAGCATTCCTGAGGGAACTTTTTTTAAAAACCAAGGTTCTTTCGGTCCATAGCAACGCATGGTCACCTTTTGGATTTTGTAGGGAATCCGCTTGAACTCCAACCAAAGCCAAATCTTTTGGCAGTAGGGGCACCAGGCGTGATGGTCTCTGAACAGTGTGACTTGCACACTGTTCAGGTCATGGCCAAATAAACGCAGGTTGGCTTGGGCGTTGGTGGGTCCTTGGACACGCTCCTGTTCGGAGGTCGCGTGCACTGTCAGCTCCTCCCAGCTCAGGGGGTTGGAGGTGGCTGATGAAAGGGGCATCACAAAAATGCAAACATCGCGTTGAGTCCCGAGGTTGCGGAGTCCTCAGTGATCCACGGGCAGGACGTCACTCTGACGGGTGATCTCCTTGGCTGGCGACTGATCATCTTGTGAGCTTTCCCGCCAGCGATTGACGAGAATGTCTGAAGTGCTGTTGCCCCATGGAATCGCCTTTTGATTTGGTTGTACTCGGGGCTGGTTCTGGCGGCCTTGCGGCGGCGAAGCGGGCGGCGAGTTATGGCGCGCGCGTGGCGATTGTGGAGGGTGATCGCGTTGGTGGTACCTGCGTAATCCGCGGTTGCGTCCCGAAGAAACTGCTGGTGTATGGCGCTCAAGCACGGCATCAACTGGACGATGCGCCTGCTTACGGCCTCAAGCTCGGTTCCATTCAGTCGGATGTTCCTGAGCTGCTGCGTCGTGTGCGTGCTGAGGTGGATCGCCTCAACAACCTTCATCTGGGTTTTCTCGAGAAGGCTGGTGTGACGCTGATCTCCGGTTGGGGGCGGTTCACAGGACCCCAAAGCATTGGTATCTCGAACGAGCGTGGCGGAGCGATCAGCAACGAGATCTCTGCGTCCCGGTTCCTTGTCGCCGTTGGTGGTCGGCCGGCGCGTCCGCAAATTCCTGGTGTGGAGCACACCTGGGTTAGTGATGACATGTTTGGCCTGAAGGATGTGCCCTCGTCGGCGGTGGTGGTGGGTGCAGGGTTCATTGCTTGTGAATTTGCTTGCATCCTGCGGGGCCTTGGTGTTGCCGTGACGCAGGTGGTGCGTGGGCCAAGGCTTTTAAGGGGGTTTGATGCCGAGCTGGCTGCTGCTGTGCTCGAAGGGATGCGGGATCGCGGGATTGAGGTGTTGTTTGGTCAAACGGTCAGCGCAGTGGAGGGCGTAACCGGTGCTCTCACGGCGCAGCTGTCCGATGGAAGCGCAAGAGCTTGTGGAGGTGTCCTGATGGCGACAGGACGTCGCCCCTGGCTGCAGGATTTGGGTTTAGAGAAAGCTGGCATCAGCAGCGAGGCTGGACACATCAAGGTGGACTCCGGTTCCTGTACCTCGGTTTCTCATATTTATGCCGTTGGAGATGTCACCGACCGGGTGAATCTCACTCCGGTGGCGATCGACGAAGGACGGGCATTTGCCGACAGCGTGTTCGGTTCGCGTCAGCGGCAGGTGGACCACGAGCTGGTGGCGAGTGCCGTGTTCAGTGACCCGGAGCTGGCGACGGTTGGATTATCGGAAGATCAGGCGATCGAACGCCACGGCGCGGAAGGCGTTGTTGTTCATCGCGCTCGCTTTCGTTCGATGTCGCGGGCGCTGCCGGCCTCCGGGCCCCGCTGTCTGCTCAAGCTGGTGGTGGAGAAGTGCACCGATCGGGTGCTGGGCTGCCACATGGTGGGGGAGCACGCCGCGGAGATTATTCAGATGGCGGCGATTGCCGTTGGGATGGGCGCCACCAAAGCTGATTTCGATCGCACCATGGCGTTGCATCCCTCCGTCTCAGAGGAGTTCGTGACGATGTAATCAAGACAGCCTTGATCACGCCAGGTGATCGGCCAGCCGCAGGGCCATGGCGATCACCGTGAGCCCCGGGCCAACGCTTGGGCAACTGGGAAACACGCTGCTGTCGGCGATGTACAGGTTCTCCAGTTCATGGCATTTCCCGGTGGGATCCACCACCGCGTTGGCTGGGTCGTCTCCCATTCGACAGGTGCCGCAGCTGAACCCCACGACGCTCAGGGGTGCTTCGCCACGGGCATGGGTCGGTGCCTTCAGCACCACCTTCGTGATCGGGTCATTTTCCACCTCTTTGAGGGTGTCGATCCAGCGGTAGACCAGCCGGTCGTGGGCTTCCCGGTTGTTGGGGATGTAATTGATCCGGATCTGGTCGTTGTTGAGCCAAACCTTGTTGTGGGGATCTGGACGCACCTCCGTCATCGCCCACCAGGCGACCGAGCGGGAGGCCAGACGCTCAATGCCGAAATCCGGGATCAGTTTGGTGACCAGAGACAGCACGGGTGGTGACTCAGCGAACAGCGCGTCCTGCAACACGCCACCGGCGGCCTGAATGTGCCCCAGGGGAAAACTGACGTTTTTGTCTCCCCAGTAGTAGTCGTTGATTCCCAGCGAACGCCCGTAGCGGCCGCTGTTGCGTTCGGTCGCGAGTTGCAGGATTGAAGTGAGTTGGAGATTCATCAGGTTTCGTCCCACCTGATCCGATCCGTTGCTGATCCCGTTTGGGTGATGGGCGTTGTCGGAGCGGAGCAAGATGGCCGGTGTGTTGATGGCACCGGCGGCAACAACCACGACGTCGGCACTGAACAGCCAGGCATCGCCGTTCACCTCAGCTTCGACGCCGCGGATGGCTCGACCACTGGGGTTCACATGCAGGCGCAGCACCCGAGCGTGATCCCGCACGGTGAGCCGTTCGGGATCACCCACCTGCAGTCCAAACAACTGGGAATCACCGCTCGGATCGTCCCGGTCGTCCGACCAGCTGATCGGGATGTCGTAAGGCTGACAGCCCTGCCGTTGGAGTGCGGAACGCAGCGGTTCCAGGAAGGGCTCCACCGGTTTCGGTGCATGGTCATAGCCCGCGTGGCGCTTGGGCTCGCAGGGGTCAATGCCCGCTTTGCCGTGAACCCTGTACAGGGTCTCGGCCTGCGAGTAGTACGGCGCCAGTTCGGCGTAGTCGAACGGCCAGGTGGGAGAGATCCCATCCTGCAGATGGACCTCGCCGAAATCTCGCTCACGCATGCGTTCCAGCACGGCACCCCAGATCTTGGTATTGCCGCCTCGGGCGTAGGTGGTCTGGGGTGCGAAAGGATCGCCATCGGGGCCGAACCATCGTTCACCTTTGGGGTGGTAGCGGTCTTTGCGGAATAGGTCCACATCGGCGACGTTCTGGTCAGCAAGGTCCATCCGACCCCCGCGCTCCAGCACCAGCACGTTTTTGCCTTTGTGGCTCAGGGCTCCGGCCAGCGTTCCCCCTCCGGCACCGCTGCCGATGACGATGACGTCGTAGTGGTTGTCGTCGATGATCATGGGATTACTGCCAGACGTAGATCAGAAGGAAGAGAAGAATCCAGATCACATCGACGAAATGCCAGAACAGGCCCACTGCAGCGACGCCCATCTCGCCTTTGTCGTAGTTCCCTGGAATGAAAGAACGCGCCAACATCAAGCCCATCAGCAGGATGCCGGTGATCACATGCAGCCCGTGAAATCCAGTGAGCAGATAGAACAGGCCACCAAACACGCCGCTGCTGAGGCTGAAGCTGAGGTCCGACCATTCGACGACTTGCCCGTAAACGAAATAGGAGCCCATGGCCATGGTCAGCAGCCAGACCGTGCGGAAGCCCCAGAGGTTGCCCCTGTGCAGATAACGCTCGGCGGCATAGGCCACGACACTTGAGCTCACCAACACCACGCTGTTGATCAGGGGCATCCGCACCTCAAGCCCCTCGACGCCCTCCGGTAGCCATTGGGGAGCGGTGAGCTTCAGCACCGCGTAGCCGGCGAAGAAGGCAAGGAAAATGAAGCTTTCGGAGCAGAGGAAGATCACGAAGCCGGTCATGTTGTGACCGTCGTGCTTCACATGGCCCGGCGTGTGTTTTAGGGCCAGGTCCGGATTGACACTTGTCATCGGGTCAGGCCTTCTGGGAACGGCGCACGTAGAACTCCTCGTCCTCAACAAGCGGGTGCCCGAGGCCGTAGCCGTAGGGCTCACTGATCACCGTCGGAATGTCATCTTCGAAGTTTTCTGCCGGAGGTGGAGATGGCAAGAGCCATTCCAATCCAATCGCTCGCCAGGGGTTTGCTGGCGCCTTTGGCCCGCGAGCCCACGAGCTCACGATATTGAGGATGAACGGGATGGATGCAACGCCGAGCATGAAGGCGCCGATGCTTCCCATCACGTTCCAGATGGCGAACTCAGGGTCGTAGGAGGCCACGCGGCGGGGCATGCCGAGCAGACCTGCCCAGTGGAGAGGCAGCCAATTGAGCGTGGCGCCGATGAAAGTGAGAACGAAATGCACTTTGCCGAGGCCTTCGTAATACATCCGACCCGTGAATTTCGGGAACCAGTGGTAGATCCCGGCGAACACGCCAAAGCCAATCGTGTTGAAAATTACATAGTGAAAGTGGGCTACGACAAAGTAGGTATTGCCGACATGGATATCAATCGGCACTGTGGCCAACATCACTCCAGTAATTCCGGCAAAAATAAAATTAAACAGGCCTCCAAGGCAGAACAACATTGGTGTATTGAGTTTCAAGTTTCCTGCCCAGAGTGTCCCTAACCAAGCGAACACCTTGACGCCAGTAGGCACTGCAATCAGCATGGTGGTGAACATAAAGATGTGGCGCATCCAGTTCGGTGTGCCTGTGTAAAACATGTGGTGGGCTCACACAATCAGACTGAGAAAAGTGATTCCAAAGGAGGCAATTGCTACAAAGCGATAGCCGAAAAGGGGTTTGCGCGCATACACCGGAAAGAGTTCCGAGAAAATGCCAAATACCGGTAACACCAGCACATACACTGCTGGATGGGAATAGAACCAAAAAAAATGTTGGAACAGCACTGGATCGCCGCCACCTTCAGGTCGGAAGAAGCTGGTGCCAAAACTGAGGTCAAAGAGCAGCATCACCGCTCCGCCAGTCAGGGCAGGAAGTCCTATAAGTTGGATCGTCTGGGCGGCCCATGCCGTCCAAATAAAAAATTGGCATCTTGAAAAAGCCCATCCCTGGGGCTCGCATCCGGATAATGGTTGTTACAAAATTGACGGCCCCGATGATGGAGGAGATGCCGGAAAGGGCCACTGCAAGGATCCAAAGAAACTCGCCATTAATGAAGTGTCCCAGCGGATTTTGCAAACTCATGGGTGGGTAGGACCACCATCCAGATGAGGCGGGTCCGCCGGGTGCAAAGAAGCTGCCCATTAACACGATGGCGAACACCGGCACCATCCAAAACGCGATGGCATTGAGCTTTGGAAATGCCATGTCCGGTGCCCCGATCATCGTTGGGATCAACAGATTGTTGAAGCCGTTCAGCATCGGGAACAGAAACAGGAACAGCATCACCGTTCCATGCATCGTGTAAAGGCCGTTGTAGACAGTTGGGTCGACAAGATCAGCTGGAGGCGTGAGCAATTCGCCTCGCACAATCATCGCCAATAGGCCGCCAACTAAAAGAAAAAGAAGCGAGGTGGCGATGTATTGAATTCCAATCACCTTTGCGTCGGTGTTGAAACTGAAGAAGCGCTTCCAGTTATCAGGTGCTCCCGGGACAGGATGTGCTGCTTTAAGAATGCGAGGGTCGTAGGTTCTGCTTGTTGTCATGGCATGTCTCAGGCGTCGTGAGGGATAGAGGAATCACCGGGGTCGTTCACGAGCGGAGGGGGTGCGGGCGGCACCGTGGCCCAGCCCTTATCCCCGCGGGCGATGCGCCGGTCGGAGAGCGCGCGACCTGGATCAAGCCCTGGTTGGAGTGGTTGCCGCGCCGTTGTCTCTAGCCAGTCGTCGTAGGCCTGCTTGGTCTCGACGATGACGTCAGTCTGATTTTGCGAAAAATATGCGCCGCTAAACATGGCGTCCCGCAGGCGGAAACGTCCCTCCTTTGTTGGCGTGAGGCTGTAGGAAATGATGCTGCCTGGAATGATGTCTTGCTTGAGCCGGAACGCCGGCACATAGAAACTGTGCAGAACGTCTTGAGAGATCATCCGGAAATTGACGCGTTGATCAATAGGGAGATGCAGTTCTGAGCTCCGTATACCGTCGGGATAGATGAACTCCCAGCTCCACTGGCGGGCAATCACATCGATCGGCCCCACATCAGCCATTGGATCTGGCTCCATCAAGAGGGTTGGGTCTGTGCCGATGGTGTATTTGTGCTTCGGACCAAGGGTCTGAAGCTTCATGTTCACGTTCATTGAATAGGTGGCGATCAAGAAAACCGTCACCAATGGAATGATCGTCCAGGTGATCTCCAATTTGGTGTTGCCCTCGATCGGCGCCCCATTGCTTTCGTCGTACTTACCGGCCCGGTTGAAGATCAGCACCCAGCCCATCACACCGGTGCAACCAAAGAAGATGAACGAGCCGATTCCCGTTTCCAAAGCGAAGAGATTGTCGACATAGGGAGCGGCACTGGAAGCCTGGGGCGGGAACCAGCTCAGAGACCAATCCGACATCAGTTTTGCGATCACGAGATTGATCGCTATTGCCACCGTGATGATCACGATGGCGGCGATGTTGGGTCGCTTGTTTCGTGGCGTGGTGGTCATGGCAAGACCTCATTGAGATCAGCTCCGGCAGCTAGCAGCTGATCTGCGGTGATGTGGACTCCGAAATCACTGGCGAGCCATGCTCCAAGGCTGCCGTGCAAACCCATCGCCAGCAGCATGGCGACTCCACAGAGGAGGTAAGGCCAGCTGACCTGACGGCCTAAATCCTTGCGCCAGATAAAGCGTTGATAGCCACGCCAAACCGTCATTGCGACGATCACGAAAAGAATGACGACCCCGCCAATGGCATGCCAAAGCATGGTGGCGATGGCGGTCTGCCCAAGGATGCTGCGAACTCCGGGCAGTGGCACGGCCAGGAGCATTTCCTAGAAGCCCGCTCCCACGGTGAAGAAGCTGATGCCACTGCAGGCCACGAGGTTGTACCAGCCCACATCGTGGAAACCGCTGCGGGTGACCGGCAGAGCGAGGAAGCGGAACAAACGCTTTTCCAGTGGGTAAAAAGCAGCAACGACGTCGAAGGCAATGGCGATTGCGAACAGTCCAATGGTGAGGTGCACCAAATTGGGATGGAGTGGGATCGCATAGGGGAGATTGTTGGCGCCCAACGACTCCGCGATCTCATCGAGTGGTGAGGTGACGGCAGCAAACAGGCTCATGAGAGCACTCCCTCACGGATGGCTTCCACCACCGGCACGGTGTGCAATCCATACACCCAAACCAGAGTGTCGCCGAGATAAACCTGCACAAGCACAAGTGCAGCTAGAGCAAAATCAACAACAAGAAATCCCTTTGGCAGCAGAGCAGGATCCTTTTGGCGCGCGACATAGCGCCAGCCTGTGAGTAACGCCAGCACTCCAGCTAGCGACCAGCCAATGGTGCTGTGGAGATTCAAAATGTCTCGGGATGCTCCATAGGGGTTGGCGAGACCGGCTTCCACTTGGCCAAACATGATTGCAACAACGATCGCCACGGTGGCAACGACCAAATTCCAAAAACTCACCTCAAATAAATTCTTCTTGCGAGTCACAACTCCAACCACGTCGAAGACGACAGCGATGAGTGCCATCGCGATCACAAAGTGAACGACGATTGGATGGATGACGTCGAGCCAAGGAAGATTTTTATCGTTGAGTGGAGGGAGCAGATTGAGCATCCGCAGCAAGCCAAGGCAAACGCTCTTCAAGCTTGAACAGTGTTCCTTGGATGGTCATCCCCGAATCAGGAAATACCACTCAATTTGTCTCATCCCAACCGCCTCTCTCGAAACAAGCTCAACGGCTCGTCCGCCAGTACGCCACTGCTTGCGTCATGATTGTGATCATGACTACTGGAAGAACCAAACAAAGCATTACCAATCTGAATTCATCAGACCAATTGGAGAGATTTGTTCGCGGCAGAACGTTGTCGACGATGTACAGGAAATAAAGGCCCAGTAGTAATCCGCCTTCCAGTCGACTGATTCGACCTTTTGTCCAGAAGATCGGTAGGCAGGCCAGGCTGGTGAGGAGCATCACTGGCAAGTCGTCATGAATGAGGTCGGGGGTGACATCGAGCCCCTGACTTCCTGTGACCAATGCCGTGCCTCCCAGAACAAGCATCAGGTTGAGAAGGCAGCTGCCAACAACGTTGCCGATGGCCAAATCGGTCCGACCGCGAAGGGCCGCAACGAGCGATGTAATCAGTTCTGGCATGGAGGTGCCGGCCGACACGATGGTCAAACCGATCACGGCTTCACTGACGCCGAGGAGTGTCGCAGCGCTGGTGGCGCCACTCACGAGCACTTTGGATCCAATCGTGAGTACGGCGATGCCACCAATCAGCCTCAGAACAGCGATCTGCCATCCGCCTTCTGCGGCATTCTCTTCGATTTCTGGTTCTGCACTTTCGCTGTCGTCCGGTTCTTCCCTTGCCGTTCGGATTTCCCAAATGGTGTTGATGATGAGGGCTAGGAGGAGCGCGAGTCCGGCTTGCCAGGTCACGCGTCCGGCGGACGCCATCCCCCACACGGCGGCCGAGACGGCAATCATCAAGGGAACATCCCGGCGTACAAGCCGACTTTCAACGCGCAGGGGTAGCACCAACGCACTGCTGCCCAGCACGACCATCACGTTGAAGATATTGCTGCCAACCACATTGCTCAGGGCAAGCGCATCGGACCCCTGAAGCACGGAATTGAGGCTGACAAAGAGTTCCGGTGCACTGGTTCCCAGTGACACCACGGTGAGACCAATCACCAACTGCGGAATTCCGAAAATGACGGCTAGGGCGATGGATCCCTGAACAAAAAGTTCACCACCGCCAAACAGCAGAGCGATGCCAATCAGCACTTCGATCGTGGCCTGTAGAAATTCAGGCATGGGCAACCGAGACGTTGGGGGGATTCTGCTTTGCCGAGAACCGATCTAAGGTCATGAGCGAAGGGGCAGGGTCACGATTTGTTGAATCGAATCAACGTCACGAACCTCAAGGGCGATGCCTTCGGCGGTCTTACCGCTGCTGTCATCGCGTTGCCAATGGCACTGGCTTTTGGTGTGGCCGCCACGGGGGACCCGGCTCCAGGGCTTTGGGGCGCCGTGATTATTGGGCTGGTGGCCGCCGTGTTCGGTGGCACCCCCACCTTGATCTCGGAACCCACAGGTCCGATGACGGTGGTGTTCACCTCAGTGATCCTGAGCTTTACGGCCACGGCACCAGACAAAGAAACGGCGATGGCGATGGCCTTCACCGTGGTGATCCTCGCCGGACTATTCCAGATCCTTTTCGGTGTGTTCCGTCTGGGCCGCTACGTCACCCAGATGCCCTACACGGTGATCTCCGGCTTCATGTCGGGAATCGGCGCCATCCTGGTCATCCTTCAGCTGCCGGCCTTCCTGGGGCAAAAAGCAGCGGGTGGGGTGATGGGAACCCTTTCCAACCTTCCCGCTTTGATCGCCGGAGTGCAGCCGATGGAGCTCGCACTGGCGTTGATCACGGTGGCACTTCTTTGGTTCACGCCCGCCAGCGTGAAGCGCTTTTGCCCGCCACAGCTGCTGGCCCTGGTGCTCGGCACCCTGCTGTCGATGACGCTGTTTCATAACGCAGGCTTAAAAACGATTCCTCCGTTTGAAGCGGCGTTGCCAACGTTGCACATGCCCACCTTCTCCGGAGGTCAGTTGCGCTTGATGTTCGTCGACGCGGCTGTGTTGGGGATGCTCGGCTGTATCGATGCATTGCTCACCTCAGTGGTGGCGGACAGCCTCACCCGCACTGAGCACGATTCCAATAAGGAACTGGTGGGTCAGGGTCTGGCGAACATTGCTTCGGGTGTCTTTGGTGGTCTTCCTGGCGCCGGAGCCACGATGGGCACCGTTGTGAACATCCAGGCGGGGGGACGATCAGCGCTGTCTGGAATTATCCGCGCCTTGATTTTGATGGTTGTGGTGCTGGCATTTGCTCCACTGGCTTCAACAATTCCCTTGGCCGTCTTGGCGGGGATCGCGCTCAAAGTCGGGATCGACATCATCGATTGGGACTTTCTGCAAAGGGCGCACCATCTCTCTGTAAAGGCGGCTGTGATCACCTACGGGGTGATCGCTTTGACGGTTCTCGTGGATTTGATCACGGCCGTCGGCATCGGTGTGTTCGTGGCCAATGTGCTCACGATTGACCGGATGAGCGCGCTTCAGTCCAGAAAAGTGAAGACCATCAGTACCGCTGATGACGATGTGGAGCTCACGGCCGAGGAGGAGGCTCTCTTGGATCAGGCTTCAGGCAAGGTGCTGCTGTTCCAGCTTGCTGGACCGATGATTTTTGGAGTTGCCAAGGCCATTTCAAGGGAGCACAACGCAATCGGTGCTTGTCAGGCCGTTGTGTTCGATCTTTCAGAGGTGTCTCATCTGGGCGTGACGGCTGCGATTGCCCTTGAAAACGCAGTGAAGGAAGCGATCGAGGTGGGTCGGCAAGTCTTTCTTGTGGGCGCTTCTGGCAGCACTGAAAACCGCCTTCAAAAACTGAAACTCACCGACCGTTTGCCCACCCAGAACATCACGTCGGATCGGATCACTGCATTGCGCCTGGCGGTGGCTGCTATCCCTCTTGATGACTGATCAAATTCAACTCATCGCGCCAGATGATTGGCATGTCCATCTGCGTGATGGCGAGATGTTGGAACACGTGGTGGCCTACACGGCTCAGATGTTTCGTCGGGCGATTGTGATGCCGAATCTCCGCCCCCCTGTGGTGACGGTGGAGGCGGCCAAGGCGTATCGAGAACGCATTGTTGCCGCCTGTGATCCGAGGTGGAGATTCACTCCTTTAATGACGGCTTATCTCACGGATGACATCGCTCCAGACGAGATTGAGCGGGGTTTTGATGAGGGTGTCTTTACCGCTGCCAAGCTCTATCCCGCGAATGCCACAACGAATTCCGCCGCAGGTGTAACGGACCTCGCACACATTCACGGTGTATTGCAGGCCATGGAACGCATCGGTATGCCCTTGTTGATCCATGGGGAAGTGACCGACGTGGATGTGGATGTGTTCGATCGGGAGGCGGTCTTCATCGAACGTTCTCTGAAGCCAATCCGCGAGCGTTACCCCGATCTCAAAGTGGTGTTGGAGCACATCACGACCGAACAAGCGGTGGATTTTGTGGGCGATGCGGATCAAAACTTGGCGGCCACGATTACCCCCCACCATCTCCACATCAACCGCAACGCCATGTTTGCGGGCGGCCTTCGCAGTGATTTTTATTGCCTACCCGTGGCAAAACGCGAACGCCATCGATTGGCCCTGCGGCGGGCGGCGATGAGCGGTGATCGGCGCTTTTTTCTTGGCACTGATTCTGCTCCCCATGCCAGACCTGGCAAAGAGAGTTCCTGTGGCTGTGCCGGTATTTTCAATGCTCCCAACGCCTTGGAGAGCTATGCCCTGGCGTTTGACCAGGACGACAAACTGGACAAACTTGAGGGCTTTGCGTCGTTGTATGGACCGGCGTTCTATGGCTTGCCGGTGAATGAGGATGTTGTGACCTTGAAACGGGACGACAAATTCGTGCCAGATGTGGTGAATGGGCTCGTTCCCTTTCATGCTGGGGAGACGCTCCCTTGGAGGCTTCAACCATGCACGTGATCAAGTTCAGCTCTGAGGACTGCGGTACCTGCCACCGCATGAGTCATTACGACGCCAAGGTGGCTGAGGAACTTGGCTGCACCTTTGTTTCTGTGATGCTTCAAGACACGGAGGCCTATCGGAAGTATCGCAAGATCTTGTTGAAACAGTATCCAAATAAGGAAGGAATGGGGTGGCCCACCTACCTGTTGGTGACCGATCCTGAGGGCGATTTCACCATCCATGCTGAGCTGAAAGGTGGGATGCAGAAAGGAGAATTCCGCACCAAGCTCTCGGATCTTTTGCCGTCTTGATTGGTGGGATGGGGGCAGGGGGACTTGAACCCCCACAGCACTTGCGTGCCGACAGATTTTAAGTCTGGTGCGTCTACCGATTCCGCCATGCCCCCTCGCCAGACATCCTAGATTTAGGACACCCGTCCTTGCATCTTGGACTTTCAGGCCCTCTTAAGCCAACTACCCCAGGACACGCTGTTCGTGCTGCTGGCCTATGGGGCTGTGCTTGGCACTTACCTCGTTGCCGTTCCTCTAGCGCTTTACGCCTGGATGAATCTGCGCTGGTACCGGATGAGCAAGTTGGAACGGCTAGGGGTTTACGGACTCGTGTTTCTGTTTTTTCCAGGAATGATTGTGTTTGCTCCCTTTATCAACCTCCGCCTGAGCGGTCAGGGAGAGGTTTGAGTTGACGCGTGGAAAAGTTTTGCTGATTGGCCTGGCGGTTCTCCTGATTGGTGGCCTCGGTCAAGTTGGTTTTCAAGCTGCTGGTTTTCAAGGCTTCTCCGCCGGCATCGCTGCTCAGACCCTCTTGGTGCTGATTGTGGTGATTTGGACTGGGTCTTACCTCTTCCGTGTTGTCACAGGTCAGATGACCTACATGGAGCAGCGTCGCCGCTATCGCGGTGTTTACGACGAGATTGCTGCTGACGCCATCCAAGCGCGCTTTGATGCCCTCCCAGAGGACGAACAGCAGGCCTTGCTCCGTCGGATCGGTGTCGAGGGGGACGAATCCACTGTTACCTCCCCTTCCACCGACCCTGTTAACGACCCCACCTCTGCCGACCCATAGGCTTGGCGGGTGTTGTCCAGGTTGAGTCTTCGAGATGTCGAGTCAGCAGTCATCGTCCATTGCGCTGCGTTTCGAACAACTGAAGCGAGAAGGTCGCATGGCCCTCATGCCATTTTTGATGGCTGGGGATCCTGATTTATCCGTCACCGCAGAGGTGTTGCTCAGCCTCCAAGCCGCAGGGGCGGACATGGTGGAGCTTGGAATGCCGTACAGCGATCCGCTTGCGGATGGACCCGTCATCCAAGCAGCCGCAGCCCGAGCGTTGGCGGCTGGCACGACACCAAAAAAGGTTTTGGAGATGTTGTCGTCCCTTCGTGGTCAGTTGTCGATACCCGTGATTTTGTTTACTTATTCCAATCCCCTGCTCAATGTGGGGATGGAGCATTTTTGTGAGCAAGCTGCAGTGGCAGGTGCATCCGGTTTGGTAGTGCCTGATCTTCCCCTGGAGGAGGCTGAACGGTTGTCTCCGATTGCGGAGGGGGCGGGACTGGATCTGGTGCTTCTCGTCGCGCCAACAACTCCCAGAGAGCGGATGGGGCGGATCGCTCAGAGCAGCCGGGGATTCACCTATTTGGTGAGTGTGACTGGCGTTACAGGGGAACGCAGCACAATGGAAAATCGTGTGGAGGGGTTGGTTCAAGCCCTGAAGCAATCATCTCCTGTGCCCGTAGCCGTTGGATTTGGGATTTCTGGGGTTGAGCAGGTGCGACAGGTGCGCAGCTGGGGCGCCGATGGAGCGATTGTGGGCAGTGCTTTGGTGAAAAGAATGGCCTCCGCCGCACCGAGCTCGGTGGCGGCGGAGGCAGGATTGTTTTGCTCTGAACTTCGCCAGGCAGCTGATTAACAGCGAATCATCGGATTGGGATCAATCGTCGTCATCTTCAGTTCCACCAAGGGGAATCAAACGAATTTGTTTACGTCCGAGCTTGATGTCGAACTCGTCTCCAGTTTGGAGGTCGAGTAGGGCTGTGTAAGCCTTGCCGATTAATAAGTTGCCATTGCCTTGAACCGTCGCGACATAGCTCAACTTCCGCCCTGGTTTGCCCTCACTACCCACGCCATTCGTGCCGAGATTGACACCCTTTGCCTCCAGTAGTGCTTCGTAGAACGATGTGAAATTCAGCCGTTCTCCACCATCCTTTTTGGTGGACACATAGCCACAAGAGCGGACAAGGTCCGACTTGCTGACGTCACCCAATTCTTTGACTTTGCTGAGTAGGTCACTCCCTGTGAGCATGGGTTTTAAATGAATCAATGTGATTAAGATAGCGATTACATTGCTCCGTATGCCATTCTTGCATCAGAAGATTTTGGGATCAACGAATTCTTATGGCGCGTTTTGTTCTTTGGGGTACATATTGTGCGGATGCACTTGAAAAGCGAACTCCATACCGAGAAGAGCACTTATCCCGTTTGAAATCTCTCAAACAGGATGGAGTCCTCGTCACGTTGGGGCCAACAGAAGGAAGTACTCATGTGTTCGGGATTTTTGAAGCCGAAACACTCAGCGTCGTACAACAGCTTGTCGCTGAAGATGTGTACTGGAAGAAAGGGATCTGGACGGCGGTGGATGTTTATCCCTGGATCCAGGCATTTTGAGCTTGCTCCCAAATCCATTCAGCAACAATCCGATCCCCTTCCGGGCCGAGAACATCGCCGTAGCCGCTCATCTGGCCCACGCCTTCCCTTGCGATTTGAGCGATGGCGTCGGCTGAGGCAATTCCTTGACGCTCCAAGGCCTTCAACTTCAGCGTTTTGCCACGACGAATGATATTTCCACCATTGCGATGGCAAGCAGCGCAATGCTGTTGAAAAAGTTCTGCCCCCTGGGTGGAACCCGCAGCATTGCAGTGCGCTGGTCCCATCAGCAGCATCAAGAGCGCGATCAACAGTCCTTGGATCAACTTGTTCACGCCGTTAGCTCCACTGGACAACAGTTTGCAGAGGTGTTGTGTCGGTTGTCAGGATGAGCACAAACGTCGATGGGATGACGGATGGCAGAGCATGATCTGATCCGTTTTATCGACAAGGTTGGGCAGTTGCAGGCGCTGGTGCAGAGCCTTGAGGCGGACCCCCAGCGACGTGATCAACTGGCATCCTGCTCCGCTCACAATCAAGTGGTTTCCTTGGCCAAGAGCTGGGGGTTTGACATTGGTCGGCGCTGGGGAGAAACGGCCACAGGGACAGACCAAGTCGACAACTTATTTCAAACACCATGCCCCCCCATTGGCGAAGAGGCCTCACGTGAGTTGGCTTCAGGAACAGGTTGGACTCTCAACTTGATCTGCTCCAATGCTTTTTCATCCCCCGCAGAGACGTGGATGGATCAGTCAGAGATGGAATGGGTCCTGGTGTTGCGGGGAAGTGCTCAAGTGAGTTTTAAGGAGGCTGATGCGGTTATGGACCTCAGTCCTGGAGACCATCTCCTCATTCCGCCAAATTGCCTCCATCGTGTGGAGCGAAGTGATCCTGATCCGGGAACGCTTTGGCTTGCGATGTATTGGCACGCTTAACCAGCCAATACGCGGCAGCCAACGCCGCAACAGCGATGCCCAAGCCCACCAGGAGCTGTGGCTTGTCTTCTGCTCCAGAAGGAAGCACGATCACCTTTCGAGCAACTGCGGTCAGAGCTGTAACGAGGACAAGCTCGATCTGAACAACGTGACGCCTTAAGTAACTTGTGATGTTTTGAAGAACTTCAAGGGCGATCAGAACGGTGAGTAAATCGCCGAGCACCTTGATCAAGTCATCACCAAGCCAAGTGGCTTCTGAACCGGTCAGCAGCTTGGAGCCGAGCGACAAAACCAGTTTCAGCAGTGCTGCAATGATCACGACACCGGTGATCAGCGCCAGGATTCGCGCCACGATTCGTTCGCCGGTGTCCACCCAGCTCAAAAAAGACTGTCGTCCACCGCGCGTGGTCTTTTGAAAAGAGCTCAATCGTTGAAGGGGTTGTAGTAGGGACGTGCCTGCGTGTTGCTGGCTGGGTTCGTGATTTTGGTGTCACAGCTAATGGATCCATCGCTGCCTTCCACGCAATTGGTAGGAACAACAGTGCTTTCCTTCCCAGCCTTCACGCCTGGACCTCTCAACCAACCTTCTGTTTGGGCGAGGGCGGTTGTGGCCCCACTCAAGAGAGAGGCAAGTAGGAGGAAACTCGCTCCAATAATGTTGATCTGATTCATTGCACAGATGTCGAGGCTTCCAGTGTGCCGTTGATGGTGCTTACTCGGAACAATCTTGGCGAATTTCCTGCAAAAGCAGATCTAATTGTCCAAACGGATCCGCTGCACTCATGGTTGTGTTGGCATCAGCCGGACGTTCTTCTCCGTACCACTCGTTTTCCACTTGGCACAGCCGAGACGCAAGACCTTGGATGCCCTTGGCGTTGTAGTCCCGCTCCAAAACTTCCAAAATTGAGGGCAAGCGCGTCGACACAGCTCGAAGACTGCGCCGTAGGTCGGCCTGGGTACGACCCTGGCTTTTCAACCAATCCTTTAGCAGCTGCGTGAGATCGTTTTCAAAATCGGAGGACCATCCAGGCATCGATCGGCAGGATTAGTGCGAAAGGGGGAACCAGTGATCGAGTTTGCGTTGAGCGCGTTTGCGAATCTCTGGAGTTACATGATTACTCCAAAGTCCCACCATGGTCGTGAGAGCCACCAAATCATCGCTGAATCCGGCCACCGGTAAAAAATCTGGAATGAGATCGGCTGGCATCAGTAGATAGCTGAGGGCCGCAAGCATTGTGAGCCTCACTGGGGTGGGTGTTGTCTGATCCAGCAAGAGCTCCAGGGCCTCTAAAGCTGGGCCCGCGAGTTGACGACCAGCGCGTCGCAGCAGGTTGATGAACACACCTTCGTCCACGACTTCACTGTCGAGAAGCTCAGCTTCAATGACGTGATCATTGAAGGGGTCCCTGGCGCTGTTGGTCCCGAACGGGGCTTGAACCATGACTGCTCACCGTGCTGATCGTTGACTATCTACCAGCCAACGTCGGGCGGCTAGTGAGCAGAGCGATCGTCAGAGTGTGGATTCCACCAAACCGCTCTGGATTCCTGTCTTACGCAATTTGCGAAGCGCCCTCTGCACTACCTGACGGCAGTATTCCCGCGAACAATTCATATGGCGAGCGACTTCCGCCAACGTCCGCCACTCATTGGTGCCGTCGAGGCCAAAGCGGAGCGTCACCACTTTGTGCTCTTTCGGTGTGAGGTTGGCTTTGCCGAGGAGGGCCCAGACAGATGCAGACCGTTCAGCAATTTCAGCCCGCTCCATGGGGGGGATTTCGTCGCTAGGCAAAATGTCAACGAGTTCTGAGGGGTCGGATTTCGACTTCACCACTCCTTGAAGACTGACGGTGACACTGCGCAGTTCACAGGCCAGCAAATCTTCCACTTCGGTCAGGGGAAGATTCATGAATTCAGCCAGCTGTTCTCCAGTTGCGGTGAGTCCATTGCTTTGCATAAGCCTTGCTTTCGCGGCCCTGAGCTTTGTCAGTTTTTCATTGACATTGACGGGGATTCGAATCGTTCGGCTTTGGGTTGATAGGGCTCGGTTAAGCCCTTGCCGAATCCACCAATACGCATAAGTTGAAAAACGATGTCCGCGGGTTGGATCATATTTTTCTACAGCGCGGGTGAGTCCAAGGGTGCCTTCTTGAATGAGATCTAAAAGGTCAAGACCTTTTCCCTGATAACGCTTTGCCAAATTGACCACCAAGCGAAGATTGGCGGTGATCATTTGATTTTTCGCTCTTTCGCCACGACGAATTACAAATCTTTGATTATCGCTGTATTCACAGGATGGTCCTTTTCCTCCTGCAATAAGGCATGGTTCTGTTATGGCAACCATCGCTTGAACTTTTCTCCCTAACATCAGCTCCTGCTCAGGGGTCAGCAGCTGATGCCGACCAATTTCACCGAGGAAGGCACTGAGAGAGCTCGACATCATGACTTCATCGCTTTATTGAAGCTAGAACCAAAGTGTTTTGATTTAAGGGGCGTAATAAAGAGTTCCGAATTATTGTTTTCCGTAAGAATCAAGGGTTTCTTCCTATTCGTGAAATGAATCTTTTGATATAGGAAGTTTTGCAGGCAGCTAAGGTCGCTTTTCCCTTTGTTTCCGTGTGATGCACCTGGCGGTCGCCCTCACCACCGACGTCGCCAAGAGCGCCGGCGTTGCTTACGTTCACTACCTCAGTTTCATGCTCTGCTTTGCCGCGTTGGTCGTGGAGCGTCGCTTGATTCGAGCCAATCCAGATCGTCGTGAAGCCACAGCCATGGTGATTACCGACATCGTTTATGGCATTGCCGCATTGGCCCTGCTGGTGAGCGGCATCCTTCGGGTGATTCATTTCGGCCAAGGAAGTGAGTTTTATACCCAAAACCCCTTGTTCTGGTGGAAGGTTGGTCTTTACCTCTCCGTCGGAGGGCTGTCCCTTTACCCAACGGTGACTTACATCCTTTGGGCGATCCCATTGCGGAAAGGTGAGTTGCCCAAGGTCAGTGAGGCACTCGCTACGCGTCTCAGCTGGATCATCAACATCGAATTGGTTGGTTTTGCCAGCATTCCTTTCATGGCAACGTTGATGGCCCGTGGCGTGGGTTTGCCTGCGGGCTGATGCAGCTCGACCCATGCCCGCCCGTTGAGGCGATTCACGCGGTGGAGGTGAGTCTGAAACGCCCGGCCTTGAAATCGGCGCCTGGGTATGGCTCCGTTGTGGCTACAACGCCTTTGGGCCCCCCGGTGCTCCAACACTGGTGTGTGTGGCTTGAGCCTTCTGATCAACAGCCTCCCAATCGATGGGAACGCCGCTGGATTGGTGCGCTTGAGAGGGCCCTTGCGGTTTGGGAGGAGGTGTTGCCGATCACTCGGGTGACGTCTCCAGCACAAGCCAATATTCAGATCTTGCAGCGCCGTCCACCACGCCAGCGCATCGGCTCACAATGGCGAGCAAGCAATGGGCGTAGTCGCCTTCAGGTCGTGAACGTTCAGCGTCAGGGTCAGTGGCGCCTTGAGCCTCGCGTCGAGGTGTTGGTGTCTCCAGAGCTGAGGGCTTCGGTGCTAGAGGCCACAGCCGTCCATGAGCTCGGACATGCCTTTGGAATTTGGGGACATAGCCCACAACCCGATGATGTGATGGCGATTCATCAAAATCAAAATCCGGTTTTGAAGCTTAGTGAGCGAGATACGGACACTCTGAATTGGCTCTATCAGAGGTCCACTGATTTCGGTGTATTGATTAAAAAGAAACTGCAATAAGCAAATTCAAAAGGTCTTTTTAGTTTTGTTTTTAAGAAACTTTTCTTCTGCAGGATTCCGTTGAAGGCGGCATGCTCTCCCTAGACGGTTTTTAGTGATGGGTGCTGGTGCTCCTCTCGCCCTGACAGCTTTGCTGGTGGGCTTGTCTGGGTGTGGTCTGTTTCAGGGTGAAGCAGACAAGAGCAAGGCGTTGCCTCAAACCGATGCGATTCGGATTCATCTCAATGCTGATCAACCTAATTTAAGTAAAGGCGTGCTTTACGACGCCAAGACTCCCCTTCAGTTCAAAGTTGGCTTTGGCCGCCATGGCATCGCCTGTGCGGGGACCAAATTTCAGGAAGGGATTACGCCATTGGGGACCTTCAAGGTGAATGCGATTCTCAGCACAACCAAGTTTGAGATGGATCCATCGCTGGTTAAACAATCTGGGAAAAGTGAGGCCGCGTTACGCCAAAACTTGTTCCGCGATATGAATGCCATTGATTTCAAAGGTGATGGAGAAACCGGTGAGTACGGCGTGGGCTACATCAGCCTTGCGCCCGTCGACAACACCGATCAACCGTTTCGGTTTAACACCTACGACGGGAAGTTTCGCTGGTACAGCTTTGCCATCCATGGCACCAACGACGACAGTCGTATCGGAAAGGCGATAACCGGTGGCTGCATCAATGTGAATCAAGCCGCTCTGAAAACCCTTCTGAACACAGTTCAGCTTGGCGATGAGGTGGTGATTAGCTCGGATTCCCCTTGCCTTCGTTAATGGCGTCGAGGAGCACCACGGCGGGATGCAAGCACCTCTTGCACGTCTCGCCAATTCACTCCGTGATGGGCCATGGCCACTTGTAGATGAAAAAGAATGTCGGCTGCTTCGCCTGCAATCTCCCCAGCGTTGTTGTCTTTGCACGCCATCACGAATTCGGCACTTTCTTCGCCGATTTTTTTGAGAATTCTGTTGTCGCCCCCTTCCAATAGTTTGTTGGTGTAGCTGCCGTCCTCTGGATGGCGTTGTCGATGCTGGATTACGCGGAAGAGTTCTGTGCAGGCATCAGCTGGAGGGGCTAAAGCATCTTCACCGCCATTGCTGCGTGCATCTGTGTCCTCATAGAAACAGCTGCGAGCACCTGTGTGGCATGCAATGTCTCCGGTTTGCTCGATCGTTAGCAACAAAACGTCGGCATCACAGTCGTAACGAAGGCCTTGCAGGATTTGGGTATGGCCGCTGCTGGCTCCCTTGTGCCAGAGCTCCTGCCGGGATCGGCTCCAGTAATGAACTTCACCGGTCTTGAGGGTCTGCTCGATTGCGTCTTGATTCATCCAAGCCATCATCAGTACTGCTCCATCGAGCCAGTCCTGGGCAATCGCTGGGATCAACCCGGCTTCGTTAAAACGGAGTTGGTTCATGAAAGCTGGACTGAGGGGCTGCATCAGGTTTCGGACTTGCATGCGAAGCCTTGATCCTCCCGCAGCGTTCATCCCATTGCCTTTCCAATCTGTGTCGTGACCATTCCCCCAACCCCATTTAGCTGTAGCAAGTTGTTCGAGGATTACTCCTGTTGCCACCGCCAGTGGTCCCATGATGGCCATTGCCGTTTTGTGCACGGCTACAGCCGGAGTTTCACCCTTTGGTTTGGTGCCCGAGAGCTTGATCGCTGTGGGTTTGTGGTGGATTTTTCCAGTCTTCGACCGTTTGAACAACGCTTGCGGGGGCAATTTGATCACACGTTTCTTGCCAATGCCGACGATCCATTGCTCGCTGAATGGCGTCGTTTGGATGAGCTTGGTGCCCTCGATCTGCGGGTGATGGACAACGTTGGGATGGAGGCCACCTCCGCCTTGGTGTGGGAGTGGGCTAACGAACTGCTTCAGCAGAGGGATGCCGGGCGCACGTGCTGCTGGTCAGTCGAAGCTCGGGAAAACCGCCGAAACGCTGCCACCTACACCAATGTCCCTCAGTGGTTTTGAGCCAAGGACTTTTGGTTCTTGACTCATTGTTGATTCACCGCCGCCGGTGTCATCTGCTGAGGCTTGATGTCTCAACGGAACGTCAGTGCGTTGGCGGCAACATCCAAGGCGATGACATCGCCTTCGCTGTAACGACCCGCCAAAATTGCTTTGGCGATGGGAGTTTCCAGTTCGCGCTGAATCGCTCGTTTCAGAGGACGGGCGCCATAAACCGGGTCATAACCGGCGTTGGCGAGCCAGTCGGCGGCCTCAGGACTCAGTTGTAGATCCAACTTGCGCGCTTCGAGCCTTCGTTGTAGCCGCGCGACTTGCAGGGTGACGATCTGTTTGAGCTCACCCTTCCTAAGGCTGTGGAAGATGATTTGATCATCCAATCGATTCAGGAATTCTGGTCGGAAGTGGGCCCTTAAAGCCTCATTCACCCTGGCTTCCATGGCTTGGTGCTGGTCTGGATCACCAGCGAGTTCAAGGATCGATTGGCTACCGATGTTGCTGGTCAGGATCAGCACGGTGTTGGTGAAATCCACCGTTCGTCCCTGGCCATCGGTGACGCGCCCGTCATCGAGGATTTGCAGCATCACGTTGAACACATCTGGGTGGGCTTTTTCCACCTCGTCGAACAGGATCACGGCGTAGGGCCGACGACGAACAACTTCCGTGAGCTGCCCACCGGCCTCATAGCCCACATAGCCAGGGGGGGCTCCGATCAAGCGGCTCACCGTGTGCTTCTCCATGTATTCCGACATGTCGATGCGCACCATGGCGTCGTCGCTATCGAATAAACGGTTGGCAAGGGCTTTCGAGAGTTCTGTTTTGCCAACGCCCGTGGGGCCAAGAAAGAGAAAACTGGCGATCGGTCGATTTGGATCGCTCAGGCCAGCTCTGGATCGCTGAATGGCATCCGCGACAGCCGTAACGGCTTGGTCTTGGCCAATCACCCGTTGGTGCAAGTCATCCTCCAGCTGCAGCAGCTTCTCCATTTCGCTCTGCACCAGCCGCGCCACGGGGATCCCGGTCCACTTGGCGATCACCTCGGCGATGTCGTCTTCGGTCACTTCCTCCCGGAGCAAGGTTTTATCGGATCCGTCTTCGGCCGCCAGTTGAACTTCTTTCTCCTGCAGCTTGCTTTGCAGAGTGGCGAGCGTGCCGTATTCCAGCTCAGCTGCTTTGTTGAGGTCGTAACTGCGCTTGGCTTGTTCCACTTGGAGCTGCACACGCTCCATCTCTTCTTTCAGAGAAGAGATCTCGTCAATGGATCCTTTTTCCTGCTGCCACTGAGCATTCAGATTGCTTTGCTGTTCGCTCAGCTCTGACAACTCCCGTTCAATCCGTTGCAGACGTTCTTGACTGGCACTATCCGACTCGCGGCCAAGCGAGAGTTTCTCCATCTCAAGTTGCAGAATTTTGCGATCGATTTCATCGATCTGCTCAGGTTTTGAGGTGATTTCCATCTTGAGGCGAGCGGCTGATTCGTCCACCAGGTCGATGGCTTTATCTGGAAGAAACCGATCAGCGATGTAGCGGCTACTCAGCACCGCAGCGGCGACAAGAGCGCTGTCGGCAATACGCACACCATGATGGACCTCATAGCGCTCCTTCAACCCCCGCAAAATGGAGATGCTGTCCTCCACCGTCGGCTGGTCCACCAGCACCTGCTGAAAGCGGCGTTCGAGGGCAGGATCCTTCTCGATGTGTTGCCGATGTTCATCGAGGGTGGTGGCACCGATGCAACGCAATTCACCCCGGGCCAACATTGGCTTCAGCAAATTGCTCGCGTCCATCGCACCACCGGCGGCACCAGCACCAACCACGGTGTGAATTTCGTCGATGAACAGCACGATTTGCCCTTCTGAAGCCGTGACTTCCTTCAAAACGGCTTTCAGCCGCTCTTCAAATTCACCCCGGTATTTGGCCCCTGCAATCAGTGACCCCATATCGAGGGCGATGAGTTGTCGGTTCTGCAACGCCTGGGGGACGTCACCGTTCACGATGCGTTGGGCCAACCCTTCCACGATGGCTGTTTTGCCGACGCCCGGCTCGCCAATTAAAACGGGGTTGTTCTTGGTGCGGCGGCTCAGAATCTGAATGGTGCGGCGAATTTCTTCGTCGCGACCGATGACGGGATCAAGCTGTCCTTCCTTGGCTGCAGCCGTGAGATCACGTCCGTATTTTTCGAGTGATTCGTAGGTTCCTTCTGGGTTTTGATCGTTCACCGTTTGATTCCCCCGCACCGCTGTGATGGCCTCTCGAAGTTTGGTTGTGTTGATGCCGGCTTGGCTGAGCAGCTGCCGACCGCAGCGATCATCGCTAGCCAGGGCCAGCATCAGATGTTCGATTGAGATGTAGCTGTCGCCAAAGCTGTTGCGTTCTTTCTCCGCTCGATCCAACGCAGCATTGAATCCCCGCCCAAGAAACACCGAATCAGGCGGCGAACCCATGTTGGGTTGACGCTTCAGGTGGGCATCAACGGTGGCTTCAAAGTTCACCAGATCAATGCCAGCTTTCGTGAGAACCCTGCCGGCTAAACCGTTTTGCTGTAGCAGCGCTAGCAAGAGATGTTCGGTTTCTAATTGCTGGTGTCGAGAGGTCTGTGCAATCTGTTGGGCTGACACGATTGAGGCCCAAGCCTTTTCGGTGAACTGTTCTGCAGTTGGTTGCATATCGGTGACTCATTGAAGTTGGCTCAACCGTATGGGGAACACTGGGATCGGGAGGGTGGCAAACCGAAGCACTTTGTTGGGGGTCTACGACGACAGAGGTGCAATCCGATCGTCTTTTTAGAGTTCACCGAACACACACCTTGTTATGCCGGATCCGGAGCTTGTTGATTCCTTGGTGCGCAAAGGGTTAGCACTTTCCGTGAGTGCGGGAGGAGAGCTTGAGCGCAGTTGCTGGATGGTGGTGCATGAGCATCACCACGGAGTTCGCCCATCGGAGTACGACATCCGCGAGATTGATGAAGAGCTTTATCTCGCAGTCCTGGATGCGGCGCGTCAGAGCTAACTAACTGAAGCCTTCGGCTTTGGCCTGAGGCCTTAAATCCCGAAGCTGACCATCGAGGAGTGCCATGCGTTCGGCTTCAGCCCCCACATGCGGTGCAATCGAGACCCCCGCATTGTGCATGGCTTCCAACGCTGTGGTTTCGTCTGGCGACCCGGTAGCCGTTTGCAGGTATTGCTCCACGGCCATGGATGCTGTCTCGTCTGGGGCGAAATAAACAGTTCCTGGACCGCGCCGAACCGTCGTCAAGCCTTGTCTGCGTCTGCGCTGTTGCACTCCAGCCCAGAGCCTCCCCTGGCTTTGAGTCATGTAGTCGTTGAGATTGCCAAGATCCGTGTCCTCCACCAGGGCCATGCTGGTGCCGTCAACAAAATCACTCAACAGGGTGACAACGGCCATTAAGTCCGTGGAGGTTGAAAGGAGGAGGCGATCCGGCTCACTTCAAACCATTGGCACATCGCGCTGTCGCGGCTATCTTGGTTGAGGTCGGCTTGATTCACCAAAAAGCCCAGTTGATTCGCAAGAGCGATGAGTTCACCATCGTTGCGACAGGACGCTGCTGCATGACGCACTTGCTGGCTGTGCTCGACGGCATGAAGGAAATCAGAAACAGCTTCTCTGCTCATCGACTTACCAACCCATTTCTGCCTGCTGTTCGACGTAAGTCGCCACAGCAATAATCTCTGATTCGCTTAATTTGCCGGCATAGGACGGCATAGCGTTTTTGCCATCTTCGATTTGATGCTCAATCGCTTCGAGAGGATCCTGGGGATACGCCTCCAAATGGTCATTGAGATCGCGAATATTCAGGGTGCGGCTCGCACGAATCACGTTGCCACCTCCCATGTGGCAAGCGGCGCAATTTTGACTGAAAATTTGTTCACCCTGCTCCAGGGGGCTGTCAAAGGCCAGCACAGATTCCGGAGTGCTCATTGGACCAACCAAGGTCAATAGGAAGAGGAGTAAACCGGCGATCCAAGCCATTGAAGAGCCATCGGTACCCAAGCCTATTCAGCAGCAAGCTCAAACGAAAGATCCCCGAATCGTGAATGAAACAAACACGATTCGGGGATTGGATAATACAGATCTGAACAGATGGGCTTCAGCGCATCATTCGACGATCACCTTGCCAACCATGCCAGCTCCGCGGTGGGGCTCGCAGTAGTAGTCATAGGTGCCGGCTTCGGAGAATGTCTCCTCCCAGGATTCGCCAGGATTGAACGCGAGATCGGAGTGGCTCAACTCATCGTGGCCTTCGAAGACGGCGTTGTGAGGAGCCAGCTTGTTGTTCACAAACTTGACGGTGTCGCCCGCATTAATCGTGACGGAACTGGGCTCGAAAGCGAGCATTCCAGCATCGGTGCCGAGCTTCACTTCGACGGTTGCAGCCTGAGCAGAACCGACGTTGAGGCCGATCAACATCAGGAGGGCGCAGCATGCTGCTGCAAAAGAACGAATGACAGACCGCATTGGATTTAAGTCAACCAATCAACTTTACGACTCCTTCTCGGTTTCCCGCGATTCGGAAGCCCTGAATCGATAAGAACTGTTTCTAGGTTTGGTGCATGACTGGTTCCACCGAATCGCTCCGGAGTGCTTGCTGGGGAGTGAATGAAGTGCCGCTGACGAATGCTGAACCGATCCCAATCGTTGATCTCAATCGGAAGGATGCGAATGAGGGCCTGGATGAGCCAAGGCCACATTGGAACACCAGGGGTGCGACGCACTCCGCGCCAACGGCAAAGAGTGACCACGGTTTGATCCACCGAAATCGCTGGCTGACCCATCACGACACGGCGTAGACGTCCTTGCCCGGGCTCCTTGTTGCGCTCATGCGGACGCGTTGCAAATTGCCCGCAAATCCGTGCGATGTCTTCGGCATGGATGAAGTGGAAACTTGCATCGGCCCGAAGCCAACGCGCTAGCCACAACCATCGACTGGCTTCCGCTAATCCTTCCGTGAGGTAACTGGTGGGAAACACACTGGTTCCATCGACTCGGCCGCCAAAGACCAACGTTGGAAAAACAGCGATGATCCGATCGGCGAAAGGATGCTGCTCGAGGTCTTGGAGGCAGCGGGCCTTGGTTTGGATGTATTCGGTGCCGTAGGCCAGAGCCTCTGGGAGGGGATTGAGATCGCGATCGAGAATGCTGGCTGTGGAGAAATAGATGATCTGTTCCACAACCGTCGGGTTGAGCAACGCCAGCAATCGCTTCACCGCAACAACATTCACCTGTTCGGCTCGAACCGGGTCCCCCCAAGCTGTTGCGGTATGGATGACACGGCTCACCGATGCCAAGTCGTCTGCAAAGCGATCCGTCTCGCGTAGATCTCCGATGAGCAAACGAATGCGGGGGTGATCCGCGGAAACAGCGGTGAGTTTCGTTGGGTCGCGTAACCAAAGCAGAAGTTCTGCATCGGAATTCTCGAGGAGCCAGCGGGACACGTATTGACCAACGCAACCGCTAGCGCCCGTTATCAGGATCCGGTTCAAGCGAGGGTCCCAATCCGGTCCATCACGCTCTTGCCAGAACGGAAGAACGCGGCCCCATTCTCCTCAGGGGTGCCGGGAAGAATGCCGTGGCCGAGATTCAAGATGTGGCGGCGACCGCGGGCTTTGCGAACCGTGTCATCGATGCGGGCTTGGATCGCATCCGGTGTTCCAAATAGCAATCCTGGATCCACATTGCCCTGCACACCGATGTGTTCAGGAAGGCGTGCACAGGCCTCGGCCATATCCACCGTCCAGTCGAGGGAAATAATGTCAACCCCAGTGCGTGCCATGCGTTCAAGCACCCCAGCGCTGCCAGAGATGTACAACACAAATGGGGTGTCGGGATGGGTCTGTTTCACCAGATCGACCACCTTTTTCTGGTACGGAGCCGCGAAGGTGTCGTAATCCGCCGGACTTAATTGACCCGCCCAGGAATCGAACATCTGAACCACCTGCGCACCCGAGTCGATTTGGTACCGCAGATAGTTCGCGATGGATTCCGCAAAATGATTGAGCAGGGTGTGCAGGAGTTCCGGCTCACGGAACGCCATGGCCTTAATCACGGCATAGTTTTTGCTGCTTTTCCCTTCCACCACGTAGGCGGCGAGGGTCCACGGGGCCCCAACGAAGCCCAACACAGCGGCTTTGTTACCAACGGTTTGACGAAGGCGACCCAGCACTTCACCAACAAAGGGCATTGATTCGGCAGGGTTCAAGGGGCGCAAGGCTTTCACCTGCTCCATCGACCGAATCGGATCACCAATTTGCGGACCTTTGCTTTCGATGATGTCGAAATCGATTCCCATCCCTGGCAGAGGGGTCAGGATGTCGGAGAACAAGATCACTCCATCGGGCTGGAACGCCTCGAACGGCTGCATTGAAATCTCATAGGAGAGATCTGGGTTCTCTGAGCGCTCCCGAAAACTGGGGTACTTATGGCGGAGATCCCGATAGATCTTCATGTAACGACCCGCTTGTCGCATCATCCACACGGGAGGACGCTCTACCGATTCACCGCGTGCAGCGCGCAGTAGCAGTGGCAGGGTGTCGCTCATCTAGCCGGTTCAATTAAGCCGGAAACCTACTTGAAGCCATGCAAGGCCTACAGGGTTTCCGGCCAACTGTCACTGGCTTCGTCACATGGCTGATGGAATTGAGCCCCAGCTCGGGGGGTGGTTAGGAGGATGCAGCGGAGGACTCAATCAGAGTGCGCTTCGGGTTGTGCTGGAACACCACCAGGCTCAGTGGTGGTAAGCAAAGATCCAAGGAATGCTCATAGCCGTGAATGCCGCAAGCATCGGTTGGCTTGCCACCCATGTTTCCGAGGTTGCTGCCCCCATATTTTGCGGCGTCGGTGTTGAAGATCTCTTCATAGAAGCCCTCGAGTGGAACGCCAACGCGGTAGTTGGCGTGGCTCTGTGGCGTGAAATTGGCCACAACAACGAGCCAGGTTCCGCTGGCGCTGTCGCGTCTCATGAAGCTGATCACGGAGTGGCGATTGTCGTTGCAATCAATCCACTGGAAACCAAACTGATCAAAATCATCGCGCCACAGCGCTGGTTGAGCTTTGTAGAGCACATTCAGATCATCAACCAGGCGTTGAATCCCTTTATGGGGTTCGTAATTCAGTAGATCCCATTCGAGATCGCCCCAAACATTCCATTCCGCCCTTTGGCCGAATTCCATCCCCATAAAAATGGTTTTCTTGCCGGGGTGAGTCCACATGTAGGCCAAAAGAGCCCTTGTATTGGCGTACTTCTGCCAATCATCACCGGGCATCTTGTGAAGAAGATGACTCTTGCCGTGGACCACTTCATCGTGGCTGAGGGCCAACATGAAGTTCTCCGTGTACGTATACCAAATGGAGAAGGTGATGTTGTTTTGATGGAACTGACGGAACCAGGGATCAAGCTCGAAATAGTCGAGCATGTCATGCATCCAACCCATGTTCCATTTCAGGTTGAATCCAAGCCCTCCGATGTCCGTGGGTTGGGTCACCATCGGCCATGTGGTCGATTCTTCTGCAATCGAAAGAGCGCCTGGGTAATGCTGGAACAGCACATGATTAGCTTGCTGTAGGAAACGAACAGCTTCAGTATTTTCTCTTCCACCATTTTCGTTGGGTAGCCATTCACCATCAGGCCTCAAATAATCTCGGTAGAGCATGGAGGCGACGGCATCCACACGAATTCCGTCGATGTGAAACTGTTCAAACCAAAAAACGAGGTTTGCAACAAGAAAATTGCGAACTTCATTTCTGCTGTAGTTAAAAATCAGTGTTCCCCACTCTTTGTGTTCGCCAATGCGTGGATCTCCATGCTCGTAAAGATGGGTGCCGTCGAAGAAGGCCAAGCCATGGGCATCTTTGGGGAAGTGTCCAGGCACCCAGTCGATAATCACGCCGATTCCTTCCGCGTGACAACGATCGACAAAGGCCCGGAACTCGTCTGGAGTGCCGTAACGGCTGGTGGGGGCATACCAACCGGTGACTTGGTATCCCCAAGATCCATCAAAGGGATGCTCGGTGATCGGCATCAACTCGATGTGGGTGAAGCCACGCTCCTTTACATAGGGAATGAGGCGATCAGAGAGTTCGGCGTACGTGAGAAGTCGAGCACCTGGCTTCATGTCCGCCGCGGGGACGGGTGTCCGCGGTTGACCATCCGGTTGGATCCAAGGCTCATCTGCAGAAGCATGAATCCAGCTTCCTAGGTGCATCTCATACACAGAGATCGGTTGGTCGAGCGCATTGCGACTGTCTCGATCCTGCATCCAGCTGGCGTCGGACCAGCTGTATCCCTCAAGCCGCGCCACAACAGAACTGTTGTCGGGTCGAACCTCGTGTTGAAAACCGTAGGGATCCGCTTTTTGGTAGCAGTGACCCTGCTGGGAGCGAATTTCGTACTTGTAGAGGGTGCCTGCGTCTAATCCGGGAATGAACAATTCCCAGATTCCCCCGAGACGTTTTTGCATCGGGTGATGGCGCCCATCCCATGAGTTGAGATCGCCAAGGATGGAAGCACTGAGTGCGTTCGGTGCCCAAAGGCAGAACATCACCCCACTGATGCCATCGATCTGGGTGAGGTGAGCACCCATCCGCTGCCAGATGTGGTGATGGTTTCCTTCTGCAAAGAGATGGCGATCCATCTCTCCCATCCATTCATTGCGGAAGGCCCAAGGATCATGTTGTTCGTGAGTGATCCCTCCCCGCTCAACCCTCACCTTGTAGTTGCAGCCAGGGTCTGAGGGGATTGAAGCCTCAAAAATCCATGGATGATTGGGAGTGGATGTAGCGATTTCTTGGCTGCCGAGCAGGAGCGTCACCGTTTGGGCTTCGGGCATCCAGACCCGCACCGTCCAACCCTGATCACCGGGCTGAGGGCCCAGCACCGCAAGGGGGTGGTCGTGACGGCAATTCTCTAGCCGTTCGCCGTCCTGAACCATCCAGTCGAGGACCGCAGCGCCACCCATGTGTGAGTTAAGAAGTGGCGCGATGTTAAGCCGCTTTTGCTGATCGGTTCGATGTGAGTCAGACGAAATCTCTTGAGATGTCGACGTTAATGATTCGTCCCTGATCGTCGAAGATCACAAAAAGGTTAGAAGTCGCCTTCCCGAATTCCACAGCCACCAGCACCAACTGCTGCTCTCCTCCCTGGCTCGCAATCACGGCATCCTTCACGTTGCGGAAGCCGCCGGAGACGCGATTGAGCTTGGACCATTTGCGTTCTAGATCCGCTGGAGAGAGCTCCTCTTGTAATTGAAGGGACAGTTTTGTTCTTGCTTGGACCCAACGTTCGGCTGCAAGGGCCCGAACGAAGTCGAGGGCAGTGGTTTCGATTGGTCGGACTTGCTGGCTCCATTTCCAGGCCAGTAACTTCCCATCCTCATCGAGCACCATCAGCAGAGGCTGATCTCCGGTTGTTGTAACCACAACGGCGTCCACCGTTGTGGTGTTGTAGCCAGGAGAGATCCCCACGACGCGGGTGCTGCGAATGCTGGTGAGCTCGTTGAGACGCGTTTGAACTTTGGCTTTGCTCACACTGGAGCGAACCGCTTCAGAAAGGGCCCCATGCAGCTCGGCTCCATCGCGATCCTTTAAAGCCTCTAGAGCCAATTCTGCGGCCGCTGTGGCCTGGGCTGCGGTTAATTCTGTTCTCGTTAATTGCTCTCCTTCTTGCGGAGCGGCCATGCCCATTGGGGCTGACAGAACAAGAGCCAGCAGGGCGGCGGACAGCTTCACGGCAGGACGGATTACTCGGATACCAGTTTGCCGGTATTCACCGGGTTGAGCTGCAGCTTGGAGCCAGTGAGATGCAATGTCAGTGTCACCACACGGTGTTGAGGGGAGGGTGCACCCGATGGTGTGCTGTCATCGCCAGGATTAACTCCGATCGCGGGCCAAGCAGCAGCTGCGATGGAGACCCGAAGTTGATCCCCGGCATCCAAGGTGGCCAATAGGGGTTGAAGTTGCACGACGTGCTCCGTCGCGATCTGCGCTTGGTCGCCCAGCACCCTCAACACACCGGTGCTGAGTTGCTGGGCCGTCTCACCACCCGGAACACAGCGAGAAAGGCTGACGCAGAGGTCAAATCCCGGATGATCGGCTTGGGCCTTGAGATGCAGTTGAGGACGGCCAAAGAGTTGAAGTTCTTCCGTCAGATGGAGGCTATTGAAGGTCGCGACATCGGTGCGTTGGTCCAGCGTGGCCCGATCCGTAGGGCCAGCACTTGGGCTGAGATGTCCACCGATGGCTGGGACGGGGCGCCAAGGATCGTGCACGATCCATTCCATGCCCATCCCAGAACCATTGTCTTGGAGAACACCGTGATTGGGATCGGTGCAGGCGAGACCCGAACTGTGCAATGACCACGTCATCGCAGGAGGAGCGCATGGCTTTTGCCAGCGTGACCGTGTCATGTTCCAAAATTGGGCCGTTCCAGGCGAGCTCAAGTTCTCGTCCCCCTTCAAGTGTCGGCTGAAGAAGCGCAGTAGCTGTGTTTGGACCCCTGGCCACCATTCCAAGTGGGTTGCTGCTCCCACCCAGAGTTCAGGAGATCCACCAGCCGCTTTGCTTTGCCGCCATAGCTCGAGGATCCCCGAAAGATGGGGATCCCACCAGCCGCCGAGCAACAACATGGGTTGCTTTAGCCAGCTGTTCTGGACGGGATGGATCGGCCATCGCTCACGATCTTTGGGGTCGCGTTGCAGCCAAGTCCATGCCATACCGTTTGGATCATGGTCTTGGAGCAGCTCTGGGCCGTTTCTGAGATAGGTCCCGTCTTCAAGGCTTCGACGAATGTTGACCCAGGCCTGATCGTCGCCGCGTCGTTTGGCTTGAAGAGCGGCTAGTTGTAAGCCCCAGCCCAAGCCAAGATGCCACCAATGGGCACCTCCTTCACAGCTCCAGTCGTCGCGTTCATCGAGTCCTGCCATCGCTGGTGCGAGGCAATCTGGGGCTTGGGAATCGGCTGGGGCTAAAAGTTGTGTGAGGCCTTGATACGAGAAGCCATAGCAGCCCAGCTTTCCGTTGCACTCGGGTAGGGCGCGCACCCATGCGTGCGTCGCTGCTGTGTCATCAGCTTCTTGGGAAAAACCTGAAAAGAATCCAGTGGAATCGCCTTGGCCCCGGACGTCTTGGACGACAACAAGAAATCCGTGCTGGGCCCACCAGGCGGGATGGGCATAGGTCACCGTTGAAGCGATATCTCTCCCGTAGGGCTGACGCATCAAAAGAGCCGGCCAAGGACCTCCAGCTTCCGGCCACCAAAGCTTGGCCATCAGCCGGACGCCATCGGCCAGGATCAACGAATCATCTCGGGACCGAATCGCTGAGGGGTCAGCGAACATTCGGACAATGCATGCCAACGACGTAAGTCACTAAAACCTCCGCATCGTCAGGGCTCAAATTGCGACTCGCTGCAATTGAGCGGATGGATTGTTTTGAATATGCCGATTTCCCTTTCTCATTCAATTTCTTGAAATCCCTGCACATGCTTTTGGCTTGTTGGGGATTTCTTTTGACGTCTTTCAGCAGTTCAGAGCCGGCGAAAACAGCCGTTGTTTGAAGACCAATCAGGGCTAAGCCCATCAAAATTCTGCGCATCAGATTCCTAAACGCATGCATTCAATAAACAGTCCTTTTCCAAGGTGGGGATGGCGTGGGGTCAGTTCATCAGTTGTTTAGCTCTGCAAATCCAGTCGCGAGCGACGCTGAGATCCACAACAGCCTGGCGACGGGTTCCCAGACTTCGTTCAAGTCGGCCTGTTTGTCGTACCAAACGTTCTGGAGTGCAGCCGGCCAAGGCAGGAATCGAAGCAATACCAGCGTGCATCAACAGGGCTGCGTCCTGAGGGGGAAGGTCGAGCGCACAGACCAATGTTGCGATTCCCCGTAATCGCTTGAGGTTGCGCGCCGATGCCAGTCCGCTGCGGGCCAGACGACTGAGTTGCAGCTCATCGATGGCTTGAACAGCAGGCCAGGTTGTGATCCCCGCCTTGATCAACTCCTTCTGTTCCCTTCGAAACGACTGGGGTAGATCGTTGAAGGGGTGCGCTGTTGGCGACGTCATCCCGCTGAAGTGGCTTGGAAGTCGCGCACTGTTTCACCAAGAATCACCGGTCGGCCTACGCCCTCTCCGACGGACTCAAGTCCCCGCAAGCGCACAACAACCCTGCGGCTTCCGCGTCCAGACCCACGCAGATTGCCTGCGATTTGATCAAGGGTCGGGGTGATCGCCGATGGATCAATGTCCAAGGGGATTTGAGCGACGACCAGGTCGCTGCCGTTGTCAAAAACAATTGGAGCGCGAACAGCACCCTCAATCACCACCGGCGGTGTGTAGCTAACGCCGAAGGCCCAGCTGCTGATGGCCAACAAAAAAGTAAAACTGCTCACCCCGACCAGTCGGAAACGGATGCCCCAACGCGTTATGAATGCGACCACTGTGAGCAAAGCGAGGCCGAGGCCCGTCCAGGCCAACCATGGCGCTGCGGTTAGGAGCAGCTGATCAAGGGCCATCAAGTCTGGTGTCTTTACGACAGTCTCCTTATATTGCGCCTGCTTTGGAACCCTTCGTCGCGCTTGATGCGGATAACGCGGCGAAATGTCCTACCAATCGCTGGTGGGTTGCTCCTGATGGGTTCAGGAGTCGTTGCACTTCATGCGATCGACTGCTGGGCCGCAGCTGAAGTTGATCGGTGGAGACCGAAATTAGAGCGTTCCCTTGCTCTTCCCGTCGGCCATCCGATCCACATTGGTTCTTATCAAGGACTTCGGCCATGGGGAATCGCTTTCGGCCCTAGTCGGATCTCCGCCTCGAAGCTCGATCCTTCCCAGGTCAGCATGGCTGGCTTCACGGTGAGTTTGGATCCGCTGGCCAGCTTGCGGAGGTGGAAACCCGTGGTTGCCTTGCGATTTCGGGAACTGGAGGCCCAGCTTCAGCGCAACAAGCAGGGGAGCTACTGGACTTTTGGCCGTTCAGACAGCAAAGCTCCAGCTCCAAATCTTGAACTTCGTTATTCCTTTGATCAACCGGCACGCTTCACGTTCAAACCGGGTGGTGATCAGTTAGCGCTTCAAAGCCGTGGCGCGATTCAGTTCAGTGAATCCAGCTTTCATAGCTCGTCCAGCCTGAGTTGGCTGGGTCAGGCTGGACGCTTGAGATTGGACGGGAGCGGTCGTTGGGATCGCCCCCAGTTCGACGTTCGCAGTCGTGCCCAGTCGATCCAAGTGGAAAAGCTGGCACAGTTTTTACCGACAACGGCCGATGTGGCCGTTGTCGGTCAGCTCGATGGAGATCTGCGCTTGCGCTGGTCTGGGGAAACGTTGGGATGCGAAGGGGATATGCATCTCAAGGGTCTCCAGGTGCAGTCGACGGCCTTCCCCAACGAGCTGCGCTCGAGCCGGATTCGAATGGAGTGTCGGCAGGATCGAGTTCAATTCGCTCCTGTCCAGATTCGAAGCGGTGATTTAACGGCCACGGCATCAGGGGCTGTGGAATTTAAGAAACGGCTGCATTTCGAGCTGGCAGTGCGTCGCCGCTCAAACAACGATGCGCTGGATGTTCAGATCGAGGGACCATGGGCTGCTCCCGGCTGGCGTGTGGCAGGGCGATTCATACCCAATCCCACTTCAACGTTGCAGGGCCCGGTCTCTCTTCAGGGGCAGGGAAGCGCCGTTTTTGACGCATCAGCTCAGCGTCGTGTGGTGATTCAAAACCTGCGCTTGCAGTCTCCAGGGTTGCGTTTGGCTGTCTCCGGTGAAATGGGGCAACGCACGGAGCTTCGAAGTACTGAGTTGTTGATGCTGCCTGAGTTTTGGAAGCAGGTCCCCTCCCTCCAAGCAACGCTGGGGTCAGCGGCTCCGGTTCAAGGACAGCTCGCGATCAAGGGAGCGATCAGTTCCCCTGCGGTGGAACTCAAACTCGCCCAAGTCAAGAATCCGTTGTTGGATCGATGGTCTCTGAAAGCCCAGTGGACCGCGGCACGTTCGCTCCTGGAGCTCGATCAGTTCAGTAGTCCGTACCTGCGCGCTTCAGCTGCCGTACCCCTGACCTGGTCTGACGGCACAGTGCAAACCGGTGATCTGCAGGCCGGCCTTGAGCTCCAATCCTTCGACCTTCAACGTCTCTCGGATTTAGTCGACACGCAGCTGGGGGGCAGGCTTTCAGTCCGCGGGCGAGTGCAAGGACCGCTGGAGGCTTTGCGCCCGAATCTCGCCATCAGCCTTGATCAACCGCGTGTGAGCTCAGTGGCCATACCAGAACTCTGGAAAGGGCGTCTCGAGGGAACTGTTGGTCAAGAAGCCAAGTTGGCAATGACAACGGCGGGTCCCCTTGCCGTTGGGGCGCTCACCGCCGATTGGGGTGCCAATGGCTGGCCCTCTTCACTCCGGCTAGAGCGCGGCGGGGGCTCTGTCCGCTTGCAAGGTGATCAGCAGGGATACCGCTGGGAGGCTGCTGGACTGAAACTCGATGGCATCCAGGTGGCGTTTCCAACGCCACAACGTTTTGAGTTCATTGGGGGGCAGCTCACCGGTTCCGGTCAACTGGCTGTCGCTCCGTTGAGCCTGAACGGGATGGTTGCGGTCGATGCGCCTCGCATGGGGGCGATTGCGCTGCAAAAAGCGGTCTTGCAGGGGGGGCTTCAGAACAGTCGATTTGAAGCGGATGCCGTTCTGACGCCTCCCGTTGGATCGCTGACTATCAACGCCAAGGGCGTCGTGAATGGTTCGTTGCGCAGTCGCGTCGATGCCAAGGGACTCGACGTGAATTGGCTCTTGGATTTGACCCGTCAATTGCGCGGTCGAGAACGTCTGGATGGATGGCCTTTAGGCCGTGCTGATGATCTAGGAACTCTGGCGATTCATACGTTTGGAGGGTCGTTGGATGGCCAACTGAAGGCCCTGATCGAAGCGCGTCAGGCATTGAGGGTGTATGCCCTGGCTCATCCGGATAAAGGGCCTCAGTTCGAGCGTCTTGAAGGGCGGCTTGATGCGGTAGCCACGGTGCAGGGGCCAGGTATCAAGGCGCTTGTGGCTGATCTTCAAGCCAAAGCCCATCTCTGGACCGATGGAGATGATCAAGCGAAAGCTCTGCAGCTGGAACCGGTTGTGGCAACGGTGAAGGGTCCCCTCTTTGGGGGGGGTGGGACCTTCAGCTTCTTGCATCTTCCTTTCTCTTTGCTGGCGCTAATTGCTCCTGTTCCGCCGATGTTGAAGGGGGCTTTAGGGGTCAGCGGTCGCTACGACCTCAGTGGCGAATCGCCGCTGATCCGTTCGTCTCTTGCTTTGGAGTCCGCCACATTTGAAGATCAGCCGCTGCGTTTTGAGCGTGATTCGGTTGTTGTCGAAGATCAAGCTCTTCGCCTTGATTTGGCCCTGAGGTGTGGTCAAAGCGATGAATTTGTGGTGATCAAAGGCGCTGTTCCGTTTGACCCAGCTTCGGATCTCAATCTTCAGGTGGAAAGCCATGGAGATGCCTTGAACGCCCTGGCGGCCTTGTCGGGAGGCAACGTCAAGATTCAGTCAGGTAGTTCAGATCTTCGTCTGATTTTGCGGGGATCGCTGAACCAGCCAGTGGCCAATGGCTTTGCGGTGGTATCCGACGGCAACATCACGGTGGGTGAGCAGAGCGTGAGCCGGATTAATGCCGCGATGCTGTTTGATTTTGATCGTGTCGAGCTTCAGCGGCTTGAGGCTCGGGTGGGCTCTGAAGGCACTTTGCGAGGTGAGGGTTCCATTGGTCTTTTTCAAGAGCAACAGGTTGAGAGTCCCCTCACGTTTGCGCTGACGAAGACCAAGATCCGTCAGACCATCGTGCGTTTCCAGGCCGACGGAACACTCATCGTGAAGGGTGCCCTGGCACGGCCGTTGATCGGTGGCGAACTCACCCTGTCCGATGGAGTGATTACACCGCGAACAGGGGTGTTGGCTCGAGCCCGACAAGGTGGCCTTAGAGCAGGGCTCCTACCGGCTCATCAGTTTGGTGCGTCGGACGACACGGTGTCTGTCGTGTCCATGCCCCGTCTTCTCGAGGAGAAGTGGGATTTCAAAGAGCCTCTGGTGTTGATGGGCCCTGGAACACCGTTGCCTGCTTCTCAGGAGCGGCTGAAGAAGATGATGCCGAACCTGCCCGCTTTGCGTTTTCAAAATTTCAGGCTGGCCCTGGGTCCGGACTTGGAGGTGAGAATGCTTCCCTTCCTTAATTTCCGCGGTGGTGGCCAGCTTCTACTCAACGGACCGTTGGATCCATCGCTGCAAGCCCGCGGTTTGATTCGACTGGGATCAGGACGCGTCAGCCTGTTCACCACAACGTTCATTCTGGATCCAAAGGCGTCGAATGTGGCGGTGTTTACCCCGTCTCTTGGGCTCGTCCCCTACGTCGATGTCGCGATGAAAGCGCGTGTATCGGATGGCGTCAGCATGGGCGAATCCGACCGGGCAACCACCGCCAATGTGTTTGAGACCAATGGACTTGGAGCGTCGGCAATCGGTGGTGGGCAATTGAATCTGGTTCGCATCACCGTGGAGGCCACAGGACGGGCCGATCGCTTGCTGGGGGGGGAACTCAAGCTGCGTAGTTCTCCCCCGATGGGTGAAGCTGAGATTTTGGGATTAATTGGTGGCAACTCACTAACCGGTTTGGCTGGTGGCGGGAGCGCGGCCTTAGCCACGGTCGTTGGTCAGTCTTTGCTGTCGCCAGTGCTTGGAACACTTACGGATGCCTTCGGGCAACGAATGCAGATCGCTCTCTTCCCCACCTACGTCACTCCTGAAGTCAAATCAGAAAAGGAACGCACCTCTGGCAGGGTCCCTCCCACCTTCACCGTGGTGACTGAAATTGGTTTTGATGTCAGCGACCGTTTTGACCTGTCTGTGATCGCGGCACCGAACAATTCCGATGTCCCTCCTCAGGCAACGGTGAGCTACCAACTCACTCCTAATACAAATGTGACCGGTTCGATGGATTCGAACGGCACTTGGCAAAGCCAATTCCAGGTGTTCTTCCGGTTCTAACGATGTCCTCTGATCAGGTCATCGGTATCGATTTGGGTGGGACGGCGATCAAGTTGGCGCGTTTCAACCGTGCTGGAGATGTGCTGGCAGAGCTGCAGATTCCGACGCCTCAACCCCCAGTCCCTGGGGCGGTAACCATGGCCTTGTGCGATGCCATCGAACAGCTGGATCCGGATCACCTCGCCGCGCTTGTCGGTGTTGGCTTGCCGGGACCGATGGATGCGAAGGCACGGGTGGCGCGCGTTTGCATCAATTTGTCCGGTTGGGAGGATGTTCCCTTAGCGGATTGGTTGGAACCTCGGTTGCAACGTCAAGTCACCCTCGCGAATGACGGGAACTGTGCCGTGATGGGTGAAGCCTGGCTTGGAGCCGCTCAGGGGTTTGAGGATGTGGTGCTGCTCACCCTTGGTACCGGCGTTGGGGGGGGAGTTCTTCTCGGTGGAGCGTTATTCACCGGCCATAACGGTGCTGCGGCTGAGCCTGGTTTGATTGGACTTCAGCCGGATGGTCCACCTTGCAACAGTGGCAATCGGGGATCTTTGGAGCAGTTCGCCAGCATTGCCGCATTGCGCCGTCTTTGTGACGTCGATCCCAAGGAGTTGAGCGCTCGAGCAGACGCGGGGGATCCTGAGGCAAAGGCCATCTGGCAGCAGTACGGGACTACCCTTGGCGTAGGGATCGCGTCGTTGGTGTACGTGTTCACTCCTCAGCGCGTGCTCGTCGGTGGTGGTTTGGCTGCTGCGTCAGCTCATTTCCTCCCTGCCGTCCGGCATGAGGTGGAGGTCCGTGTTCAGTCCGTATCGAGGGAAGGGTTATCCATTGAGCCCTGTGCTCTTGGCAATGGTGCTGGGCGTCTCGGAGCTGCTCGTTTGGCGTTGCAGCGTCTCAGTGGTTGAACCCCTTGATGTGAGATTTCTCAATCGTGTTCAATCTCCGCAGACGATGATGGGGAACGTGACCCATGAACGCCGCGATGAACACCGTTCCAGAGCCTTCAGCTGAACTGCTTGCTCGGGCGGGAGCGGTTCGGTTGGCCGCTGTAGAGCTTGGCCAAACCGACAACGGTCAGAGATCTCGCGCTCTTCATGCGATGGCAGATGCTTTGCAGGAGCGATCGTCCTTCATCGTGGCGGCGAATGGCCAGGATTTGGAGCGTTCTGCTGCTGAAGGCCTCGCCTCAGCATTGATGGCTCGCCTGAAACTTGATGCCGCCAAACTTCAGGCAGCGATTGATGGCGTTCGCAAAGTTGCCTCGCTGCCTGATCCCCTCGGTCGTCGCCAACTGCACCGGGAACTCGATACTGATTTGGTGTTAGAGCGCATCACGGTTCCCCTTGGCGTTGTGGGCGTGATCTTTGAAGCACGGCCCGATGCCGTGGTTCAAATTGCATCTTTGGCCATTCGTTCCGGTAACGGTGCCCTGCTCAAAGGGGGGAGTGAGGCCCGTTGCACCAACGAGGCGGTGATGGACGCTCTCAAAGCAGGCTTGGCACAAGAGGAGAGCGATGTTTCGCCAGATGCTCTCGCGCTACTTACGACCCGGCAGGAAAGCTTGGGATTGCTGCGCCTCGATGGGCTTGTGGATCTGATTATTCCTCGCGGAAGCAATCAGTTGGTGCGCTTCATCCAAGACAACACCCGCATTCCCGTCTTGGGTCATGCCGATGGGGTTTGTCATTTGTATGTGGATGCGGCGGCTGATGTGATGAAGGCCACCCGCGTTGCGGTGGATAGCAAAACCCAATATCCAGCGGCGTGCAATGCAGTTGAAACCCTATTGGTGCACCGCAGCATGGCCGCTGCTTTTCTGGCGGAGGCCATTCCCGCATTTCAGGCGGCAGGGGTCACGCTCCGGGGAGATGCGGCGAGCCAAGCCTTAGGGGTGGCCGAGTCAGCACAGGAGGAGGATTGGGCCACGGAGTATCTCGATCTCACCCTGTCGGTGCGGGTGGTTGACGACCTAGCCGCTGCCACGGAACACATTCGTCGGTATGGCTCTCGCCACACCGAGGTGATCCTGACCGAGGACCTTGCCACGGCTGACCGCTTCTTGGCTGCTGTTGATAGTGCTGGTGTTTATCACAATTGTTCAAGCCGATTTGCTGATGGTTTTCGCTACGGGTTTGGAGCGGAAGTTGGCATCAGCACGCAAACATTGCCACCGCGGGGGCCTGTGGGGTTGGACGGTTTGGTGACCTATCGCTATCGACTTCGCGGGGATGGACACATTGCGGCGGACTATGCCGCTGGGCGTCGGTCATTCACACATCAGGATCTGCCGCTCTGATGGATGCCATTCAAATCCGTGATTTAGAGCTTTGGGCGCATGTCGGTGTGCTTGAGCAAGAACGTCGGGATGGCCAGTGGTTTCGCTTGGACATTCAATTTCAACTGGATCTCAGTTCAGCGGCAGTGGCGGATGATTTGAGTGCAAGCTTGGATTACAGCCTGGCGATTCAGGCCTTGCAAAGGTTGGCTCAAGAGATCCGCTGTCTCACCATTGAGCATTTCAGTGAACAGGTGCTCGATCGGTTGCAGGAGCTCTACGGTCCCGTCCCGATCGGGTTGCGCCTCATGAAGTGTGCGGCGCCGGTGCCTGGATTTCGTGGTCTGGTCGCTGTCGAACGATCCCGTGGTGGTGGAACACCACCAACGCGATGATTCCCCTCGTTTTGGTCCATGGTCTTTGGGACCGGCCGAGGGTGTTTCATCGATTGATTCAGTCCATGGATCAACCGCAACGAGACTTGTTTGTGCCCCATCTTCCCCATGGCCTGGGGGGCGTGCCCCTACGTCAGTTGGCGCATCGCTTGGATCGGGAAATTCTCAATCGCTTTGGTTCCGAGACAACCCTGGACTTATTGGGTTTTTCGATGGGCGGAATCATCAGCCGGATTTGGCTTCAAGACTTGGGGGGTGCTGCTCGCACCCGCCGTTTTTTCAGTGTGGGAAGTCCACATCAGGGCACGATCACCGCCCAACCCATTCCGCGTTCGCTGTTAGCAGGGGCGGCTGATATGAAAATCGGGAGCCAACTGCTGCACCATCTGCAGCTTCATTCCGATCAGTTGTCGATTGTGCAGTGTCACAGTTTTTTTTGCCGTTGGGATCTCATGGTGTGTCCCGGATGGAGGGCTGTGCTCCCCCAGGGATCGATTCAAGACATTCCTGTGTGGACGCATCGACAATTGATGACGCATCCGCTTGCCTTGAACATCCTTTGCCAAGCGCTGCGATAACCCTGATGAATGGTGTTAAGCGTTCACCAGACCGGAGTGGCGGATTAATGCTTCGGTGCTGGCAGGACGTCCGCGGAAGGCTTTGAACACTTCAGAGGGAGAACGGCTTCCGCCAAGGCTGAGAACCGTGTCTCGGAAGAGCGCCCCAGTGGATTGAACCTGTTGTTCATCGTCAAGACCGGCATCCTCAAAGGCAGCGAATGCATCAGCGCTCAAAACCTCAGCCCATTTGTAGGAGTAGTACCCCGCTGAGTAACCACCAGCAAAAATGTGGCCAAAGGCACAGAGGAATTGGTCTTCTGGGATGGGTGGCATCACCGTGGTGGTTTCTGCAAGTTCCCGACGCAACTGATCCGGGGTGATGCCAAGTTCAGGCGTCCAGCGGCTGTGGAGGCGAAGATCGCTGAGGGCGAAGTGCACTTGACGAAGGGTTGCCAGTCCAGCGTTGAACGTGCGGCTTCTGCGTAGTTTCTGGAACTCTGCCTCAGGTAACGGTTGGTTTGTTTGCCAATGGCGTGCCATACCCATCAAGGTGGCGCGATCAAGGCACCAATTTTCCATGAATTGGCTTGGGAGCTCAACGGCATCCCACTCGACATTGCTAATTCCAGCGGCTTCAGGTTCATCAACCGTGGTGAGCATGTGCTGCAGACCGTGGCCGAATTCATGGAAGAGCGTTTCCACTTCCTCGAAGCTCATCAAGCTTGGTGTGTCTCCGACTGGTGGTGTTTGGTTGCAAATCAAATACGCCACGGGCAGCACATAACCGCCATCGGGATTTGGTTTCCGTCCAAGGCATTCATCCATCCAGGCCCCACCCCGTTTGCTCGCCGGTCGGCTGTAGGGATCGAGATAAAACGAGGCGAGTGGGGTGCCGTCTTGCCGCTGAACGCGGAAGTAGCGAACGTCTTGATGCCAGATCGGGGCCTCACCGTCTGCGGCTTCGATCACGACATCAAACAAGCGGTTGCAGAGGCCAAACAGGCCATCAAGAACCTGCTGTAGGGGGAACCACGGACGGAGTGCCTCTTGATCCAAATCGAAGCGTTCTTGGCGTAGTTTTTCGCTCCAGTACGAAAGATCCCAAGGGGCGAGTTCTTCAGCCTCTGCCGCACCGTGGCGTCGTGCTACGGCTTTTAGGTCGTCGAGTTCACGCTGCGCCGCCGGCAAGGCGGCAACCCGCAATTCCTCGAGCAACGCCTCCACGGCATCCACATCGTCTGCCATCTTGCTTGCCAGGCTGACGTCCGCCCAGTGGGCGTAGCCCAAACGAGCCGCCTGTTGACCTCTTAAAGAGAGGATTTCTTCGATCAATGCGCGGTTGTCGTTGTCACCGCTGCTGGCCCGTCCCACATGGGCTCGATAGGCCGTTTCTCGAACCGTTCGATTGTTGGCATGGGTCAAAAAGGGGATGTAGCGAGGCATGTCGAGGCCAAGCAACCAGGGACCCTCATCGGCAGTTGCGGAGTTGTCGCCGGCATCGCGTGCCGCAGAGGCAAGGGCTTCTAGGGCCCGTTGAGGAAGTCCAGCTACCTCGTCGGGCCGGGTCAACTTGAGGGTCCATTGCTGGGTGGCATCCAACACATGATTCCCAAATTGTGTGGAGAGTGCCGCCAGCCTCTCGCTGGCTTCGTTGAATTTGGTTTTGTCATCGCCGCGAAGTCCCACGCCACGGTGTTGCATTGACAGCAACTCAGAGTGAAGAATTCGAGATTGGGTGGGCGTGAGTGCAACGACGGGTGACTCTTGGAGGCGCGTCAGGGCCGAATGCAGCACCTGGCTTTGCCCAAGGCGATTTCCAAGCCGCACCACCTCCGGTTGTTGTTCGGCATGGGCGGCCCGGAGTTCGGATGAATTGCAAACCCCATTGAGATGAGAGACGACACCCCAGCTCCAACGAAGACGCTCTCCGAACTCCTGTAATGGCCCCATGACGGTGGCCCAATCCACGCTGGATTGGTTGTCGAGGATCGCTTCAAGACGACGTTCGTAGGCCGTGAAGTCTTGTTCGACCTGCTTCAAGATCACAGGAATGTCCTGACTCACCCGTTCAGAGGTGATGGCAGCGAATTCAGGGAGACCTTGTCCTTGGAGGAGGGGTGAAGAGATTTGAGCCATATCAATCAACCGATGAGGAGAGGCAGGGCGAGGGCATCCGTGGAGGCTTCATAGAGGTCCATGGCGATTCGGGGCCAAATACCAATCACAAGGGTGGGTACAAGCAGGCTCAATCCGATGACCAATTCGCGGGGACGCATGTCTTCAACACTGGCGAGAGCTGGAATCCGCGGACCAAAGAAGATGCGACGGCACATCGAGAGCAGATACATCGGCGTGAGGACCAAACCGATCGCAGCGAGAAGAACTGTGATCGAACGGAAGGTGGAGGTAAATGCTTCTTGGCTGGTAATGCCTAGAAACACCGTGATTTCGCTGATGAATCCACTCATGCCTGGCAGGGCAAGGGATGCCAAGGAGCTGGCCAGGAAAAAAGCAAAGGTGATTGGAAGAGCTTTGGCCAGTCCTCCCATGTTTGGGATGGAAAGGGTTTTGGTTCGTTCATAAAACACCCCTGTGACGAAGAACATTGCCGCTGCAATCAGGCCATGACTCACCATTTGGAGCATTGCTCCACTGATACCGAGGGCATCAACGGCACCAATTCCCACCAAAACAAAGCCCATGTGGCTGACAGAGCTACAGGCGATGCGTCGCTTCACGTTGTCTTGGGCAAACGCGTTGAGTGCCCCATAAACGATGTTCACGATCCCCAAAATCACCAGGGCTGGAGCCAACGTCTGGTGCGCTTCCGGCAGCATCTGCACGTTGAAACGCAACAGGGCATAGCCACCCATCTTCAGCAGCACACCAGCCAGGAGCATTGACACCGGGGCATTCGCCTCGCCATGGGCATCTGGAAGCCAGGTATGAAGAGGGAACATCGGTAACTTCACCCCAAACCCCAATAGGAATCCGAGATAACAGAGCAGCCCAAAGCTGCCGCCTGCAGATCGCGAAATGAGTTCACTCAGATTCAGCGTGAACACATCTCCTGATAGCGCTAGGGCGAGGCCACTGATCAAAATCAGCAGTGAAGCAACAGCGGTATAGAGGATGAATTTTGTGGCGGCGTATTGACGGTTTTGACCTCCCCAGATCGCAATGAGCAGGTAAACGGGGACCAGTTCGAGCTCCCAGGCCAAGAAGAAGAGCAGGAAATCTTGGGAGAGAAAAACGAGACCTTGCGCCGAAGCTTGAACCAGGAGTAACGCGAAATACAGCCGTGATTTGCGCTCAATGGTCCAGCTCGCACCAACCGAAAGCAACGTGACGAGGCCGCTGAGGACCACCAGTGGTGCTGATAGACCATCGACACCAAGGGACCATTCGAGTCCGATGGCTGGGACCCAGCTCACGCGTTCCACCAGCTGAAGGCCAGACAGCGTTGGGTCAAATTGGGTGGCCAGAACTCCCATCATCAGGAGCAAATCCACCAGAAGAACGCCGAAAGCGACATTCCGTGGCCATGGGGATGGTTTGTTGTCTTCCGCAGGCAACAACGGCAGGAGAAGAGCTGATGCAGCTGGCAACAGCACAATCAAAGACAGCCATGGAAAGGCTGTCCCTGTCTCGGCCATTGCAGCTATCCCATCACCCATGCCGTGTCCGCAATCTTTAACAAATCTAACAGGGCTGAAATCGTTTTCTGGGTAGTTCTACTCATCATCTGCTGGTTGCCAGTGGCTGCCGGTGGTCTGAACATTCAGCACCGGTGCCCTGCTGGCAACGCCTGCTGCCTCCCAGGCTCTCACCATGGCTCGACTGACGGCCATTCCCTTGTCCTCGGAGCAGAGGGCTAAGACGCTCGGACCGGCTCCGCTAATCGCACAGCCCCAAGCGCCAGCATCCATGGCGGCTTGTTTCACCTGGTCGCCGCCCTTGATTAAGCGCCATCGGTAGGGCTCATGGAGGCGATCGTGCATGCCATCTGAAATCAGATCCCCATTGCCGGTGCGAAGTCCCTGCAGCAAAAGGGTGAGGGCACCAAGATTCACCACCGCATCACTCACGGGAATGGCCTTCGGCATCGCGCGTCTCGCTTCGCTCGTGCTCAAGCGGATGGAAGGGATTGCCACCACAGCCTTCACGGTGCTGGTCCATTCGCATCGCACGACACGCCAGCGTTGAGACGCTGCTTTTGCCGTCATGCATAGACCTCCCAGCAGGGACGGCACCACATTGTCGGGATGTCCTTCGATATCGATTGCGAGTTCTAAAAGTTTTTCCTTGCTTAGGGGTTCTCCCACCAGAGCATTGGCACCCATTAAGCCCGCAACAATCGCCGTTGCACTACTGCCTAAGCCCCGAGCCGGCGGTACGGCGAGCCGGACACGAGCTTCGAGGGCGACTGGTTCTAGGCCCGCTGCTTTCCAAACCCTCTGAGCGGCTCGATACACCAAGTTTTCGGGCCCACCGCGGAGATGACTGCCTTCGCTGCCTTCGATGATGAGCTCAAAACGTTCGCCGCCACCTTCAATTCGCCGCATGGCAAAGCGGTTGTTCAGATCAAGGGCAGCTCCAAGGCAGTCGAAGCCGGGACCCAGGTTTGCGGTCGTTGCTGGTACGTCCACAACCACTCTCTGGCCGATGCGCGGTTGCGCCATCGCTGATCCTCCACTCAGGACAGTGTCCCACTTGACTCAGCCAAGATTCTTGCCCGACAGGCTGCACTGAACAGACCAGCTTCGGGGTCGATGACGGCGGTGACCTTTAAACCTGTCAAGAACTCTTCAAAACGACCCTTTTGACGCATGGCCTTGAGAAAGGCTGCGGACTGCAATCCTGCGAGTTGTTTGGCCGCAGTTCCTCCCCCGACCCAAAGCCCTCCGGTACAGAGTTCCTGGAGTGCAAGGTCCCCCGCCGCTGAGCCATAGGCAGACAGCCAAATCGTTTGGGCCCGTTGCATTAATGGGTCACCTTGTGCCGCAGCCATGCCCACTCTGGCAGGCAAATCTCTGGACTTATTGGTTCTCCATGCTTCCGCGATTGGTTGAAGCGGATGTTGTTGGGTGTCGGGATGCTGGAGCAACCAGGTTGCGATATGCCCCAGCCCAGTTCCGCTCACGACGCGTTCAACAGACAAGCGATCAACCCCGAGATCGGTTTTCAACCAGCAGGCCAATTGCCATTCCTCTTCAGTTCGCGGGGCGAATTCTCGATGCCCCCCCTCACTTGAAAGGGCGATCACCCCTCCTTCAGTACGGATCCCTCGAGCCATGCCTAAGCCCGTTCCAGCGCCGAGAATGGCAATCGGACCATCCCGTGCTTCGGCCACTTGGAGGACAACTTGCTGGCTTTTATCGAAGTGCGCTAACCCATAGATCAAGACGCCGAAATCGTTGACGAGCTCGAGTTGGCGTATCGATGCGGCAGCGGCCAGTTGATCTTCGTTTAATTGCCAAGGAAGGTTCGTAATGCGTGCACTGCGGTTGTTCACCGGTCCGGCGACAGCAATACATCCGTGTTGAGGTGCTTCGATGTCGCTTGGTCGCTTCTGTAAAAAGAATTCCAGCATCGGTTCCAGCGACGTCCATTCGCTGGAGATAAATCGCTGCTGGTAAAGCTGCTGGAGCCGACCGTCCTTGATTTCGTAGAGAGCTAGGAGGGTTTTGGTTCCTCCCATATCACCGGCCAACAGTGTTGAGAAGGCCATGCAAGAGGTCTGGAGGAATTCACTCCACCCTGAATACATCTCCCAAGAGAGGCAACCTATCGCTTGGTGTGAAGCAATTAGTTAAAGAAATCGAGGGGTAATGGCCCCCATGTTGTGGCTGGCTGAGCGTCCTCGTCCCCATGGCCGCTGATCAAGATCCCTGAACCCAGGCCATGTTCGATCCTGATCCGAACAGTGCCGCCACGTTGGTTGGCCTTCAGAAAAACGGGCCCCTCATCGGTTGTGGTCTCAACAACCTCGAGCGATGGCCACTGTTGACTTGCCTCCAGGGTTCGAAGGCTTGATAAAGCCTGATCGGCGGAGGGGGCCATCACCCCAATGGTGAACCAGCTGGATTGGGAGAGTGCTACCTGAAGCTTCTTGCGAAGTTGATCGGCAGTGCTCTGATCGAGGGTTGGTGCCTCCCGCAGTCGACTCAGGTCGTTGAGGGACTGAATGCTTGGGGAGCTCATGGGTTGAGTTCGAGGCCTGGTTGCCGTTCGGCGTTGGCCCGCTGTGCGGCTTTAAGCAACGCCTCGACGGACGTGACCCCGAGATCACCATCACGGCGACTGCGCAGGCTGACGGCATTTTGGTCGGCTTCTTTGGCACCAATCACCGCCAGAACAGGAATCTTCATTTGTTCTCCTGTACGGATGATCTTGCCAAGGCGATCCCCGCTTTGATCGATCGTGGCGCGTAGTCCTGCCATTTTGAGCTGGCCGAGGAGCTGTTCTGCATAGGGCTGAACGTCATCGGTCACGGGTAGAAGGCGGATCTGCTCGGGGGCAAGCCAGAACGGGAAATCACCGGCATAGTTTTCAGTCATGATTCCGAAAAACCGTTCCAGCGATCCAAAGATCGCCCTGTGAATCATGATCGGCTGCTGCTTTGAGCCATCAGCGGCCACGTAATCCAAGCCGAAACGCTCGGGCAGGTTGAAGTCCAATTGGATGGTGGAGCACTGCCACATGCGGCCGATGGCATCCTCGATTTTTAAATCAATCTTGGGGCCATAAAAAGCACCGCCCCCTTCATCGATTTTGTAGTTCCAACCTTTGCGCTCGAGGGCTTCTGTGAGCCCCTTTGTGGCTAGATCCCAAACGGCTTCGCTACCAATGGATTTTTCTGGGCGGGTGGACAGGTTGATTTCGTAATTGTTGAAATCAAATGTGGAGAGGATGCGCTCGGTGAGATCAAGGATTCGCAAAATCTCATCGCTGATTTGGTCTGGCAAACAGAACACATGCGCATCGTCTTGCGTGAAGCCTCGAACTCGCATTAGGCCATGCATCACCCCAGGACGTTCGTAGCGATAAACCGTCCCCAGCTCGGCCCAACGAATCGGTAGTTCGCGATAGCTCCTTAATTTGCTGGCATAGGTGAGCACATGAAACGGACAGTTCATCGGTTTCAGCTGATATTCCCGTTCATCCACCTGCATCGGGCCGAACATGCTTTCGGCGTAAAAATCGAGGTGGCCTGAGGTTTTCCAGAGGCTGATGTCTGCCACATGCGGTGTGTACAGCAATTCGTAGCCGCCTTCAAAATGGGCTTGCCGCCAAAAATCTTCGATCAGTAGGCGCATGCGTGCACCCCTTGGATGCCAGAACACCAGACCTGCACCCGCTTCATCTTCGATGGAGAACAAGTCGAGGTCTTTGCCGAGCCGCCGATGATCGCGGCGTAGAGCCTCCGCTTTACGGCGCTTGTGCTCCGCAAGTTGCTCAGGCGTCTCCCAGGCTGTGCCGTAGATGCGCTGAAGTTGCGCTTTGGTTTCATCGCCACGCCAATAGGCGCCAGCGACACTTTCGAGTTCGAACGCTTTGGGATGGAGCTCTTTGGTGTTTTCAACATGAGGACCGGCACAAAGGTCCCACCATTGGTCGCCCAACGTATAGAGGGTGATTGGCTCCTGGAGCCGCTCCAAGATTTCGAGTTTGTACGGTTCGTTCTGGGCCTTGATGCGTTGTTGCGCCTCATCCCGGCTCACTTCGATGCGCTCTAAGGGCAGCTTGCGGCCGATGATTTTGCCCATCTCTTTCTTGATGGCCTTGAGATCGTCTTCCGTGAAGGGCTCGGGGTTATCGAAGTCGTAGTAAAAGCCAGTCTCAGTCCAAGGTCCAATCGTGACCTGAGCCTTGGGAAACAGCTTCTGCACGGCCATGGCCATCACATGGCTCATGGAATGACGAATTTTGAGGAGCTGCTCGCTCTCGCTGGTCTTCGGCAGAACCACGGGCGCGAGTGGGGCGGATGTGGTTACTGCAGCGCTGCTCACCGGAACCTGAACAAGGCCCGCCATCCTATGGGCGTGGCTACAAGTTTCCTGAATGGATCCGTCGAACAATTCCGAGGCGGGCGCACTGCTCGATCAACTTCTGGAATCGCTGTTGGCTGATTTTGATCATTGGTTTCAACGTGGAGATGAGCTCCTGGGCTGCTGCCCAGATGCCGTTATGGCGAAGGTTGAGCGCGATCGGCTGGCCGCACGTTTATCGGAAGGACAGAAGGCGATCATCGCCACCCGTTCCCTCGTTAAAGCTTCAACTCAGCCCATGGCGGTCTCTATGGGCGCCATGAGTCCATGGCACGGTCTCGTCACAGAGGTCTGGGGGTTGGCAGCGAAGTTGGCCCTTTATCGACGCGATCAAACGTTGACTTGACGCTTCAAGCTGTTCAAGTTGTTGCTGTAAAAACTTGCCAGTTCTTGGTGGCTCTTGACTGGTTGACCATAGGCCGAGAGGCCAGTCGTTGTTGGGAATGAAGCCCATTCTGGCGCCAGTTTTGCCATCGCAGCCTTGGTCAAACCGCGTTGGTCAATTTCCTTGAGAGCACCTCGACGTTTGGCGAGATGCAATGCAGCTTGATCCTGATGATGAGGTTCGAAACTGGCGAGTTTCAGTTCGCGAGCAACGCCCTTCCAGGTGCCAGGTAAAAATTGGTAAGCACCGGCGGCGGCGCTGGAATATCGCTTCACGACAACGCGTTCAGGATGGCGTGAGAGGTCATGAAACATTCCTCCCCCGTACATCACGGTGTACCCATGATCTTGTCCGTCTTTCCAGGTGCCTTCGGCGTATCGGATGGTGTTCAGTAGTGCACGGCGCTCGGGGGTGAGCTCGTAGGGGCCCTGTTCAGATCCCTCAACCAACGAAGCCCGTGTGAGGCCATGGGGTGAACGGTTAGGAGTTTCCGGCGTTGATGTGGCGATCGAGAATGACGAACCACTGCCGCAAAGCAGCAAACCACTGAAGAAGGTGGATGCCATCAATGTGCGAGTGGACAGCAATGCAACGGTTGGAAACAGTTGAAACACTCAGGGCGTTCAAAGTCCGTCCACATTGCAGGCATGTTGCGTTATGTGGAGTGTTCAGCCGAAGTGGGGTTGACTTTCATTCTGAACTATGTGTAGGCAGATGAGAAAGCAATGAGAGTCTCGCGAGACTCTTTGGCTTCACTTGGTTTCTCTGGTGTTGGCCTCGATGGTCTTTGGTGCTGCTCGTGGTGGAACTGATTGATTAGTCCCGTTAATCAATGAAGTAGGTATCAATTAAGCCCTGCTGGCAAATCCCAGAGCTTCCCGAACGCGATTCAGCGTTGCATTGGCAACGGCTTCAGCCTTTTGATGGCCTTGGTCAAGGACGAGATCCAATTCCTCGGGGTTGTCCATCAGTTCCTTGTATCGGCCTTGAATCGGCTCCAATGCAGCCACAGCCGCCTCTGCTAACAGAGGTTTGAATTGCCCCCAGCCCATGTCTGCGCATTCTTTGGCGACAGCCTCGCGTCCTAGTCCACTGAGGATTGCGTACAAACCCAGGAGGTTGTCGGTCTCAGGACGATCAGGGTTGCCGAATTCAAGGCCCCGCTCGGGGTCAGTCTTCGCCCGCTTGATCTTCTTTGTGATCAGTTCGGGAGGATCCAGCAACGTGATTCGACTGCCCTCATTTGGGTCGCTCTTGCTCATCTTGTTGCGGCCATCCGTCAGGCTCATCACCCTGGCGCCTTCTTTAAGAATGAGCGGTTTTGGAACGTTTAAAACAGGGTTCTCCTTGGAACCAAACCGTGCGTTGATGCGTTGCTGAGCGATGTCGCGAGCGAGCTCTAGGTGCTGCTTTTGGTCTTCTCCCACCGGAACTAAATCAGCGTCATATAAAAGGATGTCTGCCGCCATCAGTACGGGGTAATCCAGCAGTCCAACGGAGACGTTGTCCCCTTGCTTGACTGATTTTTCCTTGAACTGGATCATCCGTTCCAGCCAATTCAGGGGGGTGACGCAGTTCAGGAGCCAACAAAGCTCGCTGTGGGCTGCGACTTGGCTTTGGATGAAAATCGAGCAGCGTTTAGGGTCCATCCCGCATGCCAGATACAGCGCGGCCGTAGAGCGGGTGTCGGCGGCGAGTTGGCCTGGATCATGCGGAACGGTGATCGCGTGCAAATCAACGACACAAACAAAGGTGTCGTGGGTGTCTTGTAGATCAACCCAGTTGCGAATGGCCCCAAGCCAATTACCGAGATGCAGTGCTCCCGTTGGCTGAACACCGGAGAGGACCCTTGGCCGCGGCATGGATCAAGCCTCTGCAGCAGGTGTTGGGGTGTTGCTCTCTTCTGAGGACGAACCGGTTGAAGTGGGCTCTTCGCTGCTTTCCGTCGCCACGGCTTCGGGCTTGTCCTGTGAAGTTGCATCCTGTTCAGGAGGCGCGTCCGATTCAGGAGCCGCCTCCGGCTCTGCCTTGGGCTTGCTGGGTCGGGCGAAGGGATCTGGCTTGGAGCTGCGGCTTCCTCGGTCGTCGTCGGAACGACGGTTGCGGGAGTCGCGTCGTCCACCGCTGGGGGCTTGATTCCGTTGTTGCTCGATCAATTCGCTGAGTTTCCCATCCGCGAGCATTTGACCCAGCGTGCGCACAGCAAAACCAAGGACGGCAACGGGGGACCGCAGGTTGAAAGCATCTTGCAGGGCCTTGGCCGCACTCATTTCGTTGTCACTCAAACGAATGCGGAAGCCGCCGGCGTCGCGATTGCCTCCCCGGCTCCCGCGACCGCGCTGCGCTTCGCGGCGACCCTCGCCCTGTCCACCCTGCTGCTGTGGATCGCTGTAAGAATCAGTCATGGCCCATGGCCTGTCGTTAGGCGCAAGTGTGACGCATCATCGGTGGCCTGGCAGTAAGCCAGTGCAGTTGATGGGGCTCTGAACTCCCTTGGCGGGCTAACACCAGCATTGGAACGGTATCGATGCCACGCTCGATGCAGTCCCGATAAAGACTGACGAGCGTTCGATATCGCCGTGCGGTCCAGCCGTGATTCGGGCGTTCTTTGCTCGCCCAAAAGGTTTGAAGTGCGCGTTGACAATCATCCATTCCGAACTCGTCCCAACACGTTTGTTGGGCGACGATCGGATCAATACCGTCCTGCACAAGCGTTTGATAGTGCACAAGTTCTGGGGCTTCGGCGTGACCATCCGGAGGAAGGAATCGGTGCAGTTGATCCAGTTGGATTCGATTGAGTTGCATCCAACAGCGATTGCGAAGCAGGACTGGGCGTTGCCATGACCATCCCTCTGCTGCACTCACATCCTTAAAAACGGCCTCGAGACCGAATCGCTGGATGTCGGTTAACCCCGCCAATGGGTCTAGGTCCCACTTGGACTCATCCATGGGCTCCCGTGTAGGTAATGCCGTCTTCCACATAGTCCCTTGGTTCGAGGTGGATCGTGCAGCGAACAGGGCCAAATTTTTGATCGAGTCGCGCTTCAACGCGTTCGGTGATCTTGTGGGCGCTTGTTAGATCTTCCGCATCGACGATGAGGTGCATATCGATAAAAACCTGCTGACCGAGGACGCCCCGGCTGGCGATGTCGTGGCAATTCAGAACCCCCGGAATCGCCATGGATTCGGCATGAATGGATTCAGGTGCGATGGCGATGTGATCAACCAGCCACGGAAGCGTTTGACGCAAGACTTGCCAGCACACTTTGATCAACAGCAATGCCAACGGAATGGCCAGGGCGATATCGAGCCAATTCACCCTAAAAATCATTGCCCCTGCCATACCAGCAAGAACCACAACGGTGGTCCAGACGTCACTTGCTGAATGTTGTGCATCAGCCTTCAGCAAGCTGTTATTGAGTCGTTGCCCTTCGCTGTATTCATAGCCAGCAAGTAAAAGATTGAATCCCAAAACCACTCCTAGAAGTACCAATTCCTGAGCCGTTACTCGAATTGGTGGAAAGCCTTCAAGCATTCGCTCGCTTGATCGGAGCAGAATTTCAAGAGCGGTGAACAAAATGAATCCGGCGATCCCCAAGGCACCAACGGCCTCATATTTGTGATGTCCGTAGGGATGGTCACGATCGGGACGTGGATCGGAAAGGCTGTTGGTGATCAGGCCTGTGAGGCTCGACAACGCATCGGTCGCGCTGTGCATTGCATCAGCAATCACTGCTAAAGAGCCGCTCACAACCCCGACGGCCAGCTTCAGCAGAGACATCGCGATGTTGATAACCAGAGCTACAGCCAGTACCCGACGGACTTCTTGACGATGATCAACAGGATTCTTGGCCTGAGTGGCACTCATGCATCACGTCAATGGATTCACCCACGGTATGGAGAAGTCCGCCGTCTGACCGTTTTTGCTGGTCTGGGACAGTGGGTTGAGCTAAGAGAGGTTCTGCTCTCTTACGCGTTGCGTTGAAACTCCCGGCTGCGCTACCGCAGATCTTCTCGGTGCCTAAGTCATTCATTCGGCCTTTGGTGCTAGCAGCCGGCGCGGTTATGGCCGGGCAGTGGTTGCTCAGTGATGTGATGCATGTCCCCGGCGGCGGTTTGGGTTTCCTGGTGGTCGGTGGGATTGTGTTGTGGTTTGGGCGCTCTTCTCAACCTCGCTTCACAGCGCCAACGTCTGTGGATGGTTGGCTGGAACGTTGCAACACAGTTCTCGATCAATTTGAGTCGTTCGAAGCTGATGCGGTTGCTGATGAGCGTCGTCGCCAATCACTGCAGGCCATTGTTGAGCGTTCTGGACCACACCGGATGGCTCTGGTCAGTGTTGATCCATTAAGTGCACCAAACTCCCTGGAGCTCCAGGAAAGTCTGTCGGGATCAAGATCTCTCCAACTGTCTTTTTGCCATCCTTTGGTGTGTGCTGATGGCCATCGGCAGTGGCCTGATGTTTTGCAAGATCACGATGCGATCTTGTTCAGCTTGTCCAATCCTCTGATGGCTGATGAATTGTTGTGGCTTCAGCAAGTTCCAACGTCTCAGCCCACCTGGCTGCTGCTGCATTCCTCCCACGACGAATCAGACGAAATGACCATCGCCAGCGTGGCCACCGTTTTGCCAGAGCGTTGGCGTGATCGTGTTGTTGTGATCGGGGATGCTGGGTCTCTCCGCACCTCGCTCTCTCCGCTGCGAAGGTCTCTGTCGCAGGGTCTTCCTGATGCCCGGCAGCGGCTGCTCGAAGCTCTGCATCGCCGTTGGCAAGCAGATCTGGAGCATCTGCGGCGCTCCCGCTTTCAGCAACTTCAACAACGCACCCAATGGATCGTGGCGGGCTCTGTTTTCGTGTCGCCGATCCCCAGTTTGGATCTTCTGGCCGTTGCTGTTGCCAACGGCTTGATGCTCAAGGAAATGGGAGAAATATGGGGGGCGGATGTGAAGTCGGATGTGCTGCGGGAGGCGGCAACACTGTTGGCCCGCGCTGCTTTGGCGCAAGGAGTGGTGGAGTGGACAAGCCAGACGTTGCTTGGCCTGGCAAAGCTTGAAGCCGGCACCTGGTTGGCTGCTGGAGTCATGCAATCCCTAAGTGCGGCCTACCTCACCCGCGTCGTGGGTCGTTCGATGGCGGATTGGTTGGCAATGAATGCAGGTGTTTCCGAACCTGATCTGGCATCCCTCAAGCGTGAAGCACCACTTTTGGTTGCGCGCGCTGCTGAGGAAGAGCGGCTTGATTGGTCTGGCTTCCTTCAGCAATCACGACAGTGGGCGCTAAATGCAACTTCATGAAGCCTTCATGAAGAGCTTCATGAAGTTGCATTTAGAGCTAATTCGGAATATTGAAACTAGAAGACATTGACGGTCATGTCCATAGGATTAAATCGCCATTCTCCAATTTGGAGAACGGTGTTTCCGTCTTTTTATCTCCCATGTCCACCGCAATTCGCAGCGGACGCCAGAGCAATTGGGCATCCTTTTGTGATTGGGTCACCTCCACCAACAACCGTCTTTATGTCGGTTGGTTCGGTGTGCTGATGATCCCAACTCTGTTGGCTGCCACCATCTGCTTCGTCATCGCTTTCGTCGCCGCTCCTCCGGTTGACATCGATGGCATCCGCGAGCCT
>JBDQPG010000012.1:0-45254 GCA_040260695.1 Synechococcus sp. SFB_27S_18OctNov_coas_78
CAAATGGTCTCCATTAGTCCTATTTGGACCCTAACTGGAAGTTCTCCCTCTCCGTTTTAACAGTTCTCTAAGGGGCTCCTACTCACCGTCGCGCTGCTTGTTTCAGTGTTTGGATCGAATAGGAGAGTCGCGACTTGGAAGAAACCCGTTGAGGTTGCCAAGGAGGTGTCTGAGTTCAACGACCTCATTTCCCAACTGCCTTCCATCGACAAGACCCTCGCTGGGTCTGAGGGGATTGCATGTACTGGCCTGTCGCCAAAGGACAGAAAACTCTTTTTATTAATCCTTTAACTATGGCTATCACTCAACAAACCATCGATGCCCTTTGTGAGTTCAGGTCGGTCTGAATACTGCTGAAGATGCATGTCTGATCAACGATGATTGTGCTTCTGATCTATTTGCTAACGCATTGTATGAGATTGTTCAGGACTACGACTATTGGAGTGAGTTGTACCCATAATATTTTTATGGATTAACGCCTATGAGTAAGAACCTATGACCTCATATGTCCCACAGAGCCAATGCCTTTGTAGATCTTCTTCGCCCCCTCTGCGATGAGGGAATATTATCCACAAGACATTTGATGCTAGATTAAATTAAAGTCTTGAGTAGATGTAAGTTGCACGACCTTGATTAATATATTGCCTCGTCCAGATGCTCCACTGTCTCGCCAACTCAAATCCCTGGAAACGTTGCCATTTTTGATACCAGCCTTTGTTTTAAATGGGAACTAGTTTAGAAATTTGTTCAGAAACGCAATGGGCTCTGAAAGCGAGAAAAGCGAATGGTTCTTCACTTTAGGATTGTTCAGAATCTTCAGGTATTCATCATCATCATTGCTAAGATATTCGACGTAGTCTAAGCATTCTTTATCGCTTGAAAAATCTTGTCTGTTTATGAATGAACCCTGATAAAAATCATCATATATTTCAGGATCTCCCCAATAGATAGGCATTGATCTTCCAAGGAATGCCCACCAAATTTTTTCTGTGCAATAACCTGGAACGGATTCGTTTTCATAGGCTAAAAAGAATTTATATTCAGAGGCAATAAGATGGTTGTTCTTCATTCTCTGGTCGCCTGGAATCTTCATGTTATTCAAAACTGCTCCAGGGCAGTCAAGTGGCATTCTCTCCATAAATTTTTTTGCAAATTTAATTCTCTCAGGTGCTTTTGAATTTCTTGCAATAAAAATCGCGTGCTTGGTATGATTTGGCATCATCAATGAAGCACGCTCTAAATCATAAATTCCATTCGTTCCATGCCAATTGGCTCTTACAATATTCGGTAGGCGATAAAAATTTGGATGATTATTTTTTGTCATTGATAAAACAACTGCATTGTTTGCAATAAGCCAATCAAAGGAAGGAGTCCTTGGATTCAGTGGTGATTCTCCACTGTAAAAGATTTTCCTGGAATGCTTAAAGCATGGATCTTTATGCTTTTCGCCAAAAATCGAAAAAATAATTACATCTGGAATGCCCTCTTCCGTCAAGACTAGTTGAAACTTTTGTATAATTCTAGAAAAGAGTATCTCTTTTTCTGATTCAGGGATAAAACCCTCCCAAAAATCAATAAATCGGACGGTTTGATTCATGTGTGCAAGTTTGTAGAAGTCAAAAATAAACTCTAATGCGATTTTTCGTTTTAGCAAGATCTATTCCGGAAGGTGCGAAACTCTGTCCGTGGCTTAAAGTATGAATGCTGATTCCAGCATGAAACAACAGTGGTTCTTCAGGGCATGAAATCGACAAATACCCTCTCCGTTTTTAATAATTCACTGGGTATTTAAATCCTGTGAGAGTTGTTGGAGCGAGCTTTAAATGTTTAATTGCTCGCAGCAAAAGCCTGAGGTTGTGAGATCACTTCTGAGGCGATTGATTTTATTTTGTTGTTGTTTTTTGAGCTTTGCTCTGTGCTTCTGTTCTCCAAGCATCGAGTACATCAGGAAAATGTTCCTCAATGCATGTATCGCATATTCCATGGCTAAAGTTTAAGTTTGTCCGTGTCGATAGATATTTATCAAGATGCATCCAATGTCCATTGTCGTCTTTTGCCTTTCTGCAATAAGAGCAGGCAGTGATAATGCCAGCGGCGTCTCTTAGAGAGCAGAATGATTCGATCAGTTTGATTGATCTTTTTCTTAATTCGAGGAAAGATACGGCTTGTCTTGCGAGTGATTCCATAACATTGCACTGAACGTCAGTCAGGCCATGCGGTTTGCGGTCAATAACGCATAGGGTCCCAATGCGATGATTTGCGTCATTTTGTAAGGGAAAACCTGCGTAGAGTCTGATTTGAGGGTCTCCTTGAACAAGAGGATTATCAACAAACCTCTCATCCCTTAAGGCGTCTTCAATGATGAGTGGCTCTGAGGAGTGAATCGCATGAGCGCAGAATGACCAGTCCCGAACGGTTTCCTCAACGTCAACGCCGACCTTTGATTTAAACCATTGCCGATTGGTATCAACCAGGCTGAGAAGGGCTATAGGGGCTTCGCAAGTAAGAGAAGCTATCCTTGTGATGTCGTCATAGTTTTGCTCTGGTTTCGTCCCGAGAATTCTGTATTCACTGAGTGCCCTCAGTCGTTCTGATTCATTTTCAGGGATTTCAGGGGTTTTCAATTTGATATGCGCTCTATGTCTATAATCTTGGGCATGATCTAGTCGGGATGCACAAAGCACAATAAAAGTTTATTTGACAATATTTAAGTATTGATTCATTAAGTATTGAGAGGCCGGTGGCGATTAATTTTTGGCTTTGAAACTTATAGGGCTTCGTGTATGGCCAAGCGGGTGTGGTTTGGCGTCGAGACGCGTGAGGGCTTGGCTGATGATTTTGGTCTCAATCATTGATTGAGTTGTCGCAAGATGAATGCACTATGTGGGTCAACAAGAAGATTGAATTTGTCCAGCACTGGTTGAATGCTTGAGGATTACAAGCTTTTTGATTGATGGTTTTAGAAATTTTTGTGAATATCAAGCCTTTTAGTGATTGTTGTTCTGGCCGACGAGCCAGGCGCTAAATGAAAGCATTAATACACAACCGCAATACTGAATGAGTTCTACGATTGAATCAACTTCAAAGCTGATCATCAGTTTGAATGCTGTAACAATCAAGGCGACAATAATAACATTCGTCAGTTTCTGCTTTAGTCCTTCGAGGGAATTGATGCTGAGAATATTTCTTCTTTCTTCAGTAAGGTCTTGTAAGCGTGGGTCGATATCAGAAATGATTAATTCGTATACTCCATAGCCAAAGATCAGCAAAGCTATTCCAATCACATAGTAATCAATCCCTCCGACAACTTTTCCGAGCAGTAGAATACTTTTGTCAGAGTTGAAATGACCGCTAAAGAGTTTATTGAGTGCTGATAGTTCTTCCTGAGTTCCGAGGATAAAACAACTTATGCTCCCTAGCAGGCTCATGATCACCGGAATGATGCTGATGAGACGAAAGCGCCACAGCAATCGTTCGAAATGGGATTCGATTCGGGCTCTTCTATTGTAGGTTGCGTCTGTTTTCATTTTAGCTGTGTCAATAGAGAATTATTTGGATTTAGGTTTTTGAGAAACTTTGTTTTGGATGTTGAATGATGTAGATGTTTGATTTCGTTTGCAGGCGTCCCTTTGAGGCTTTGAACGAAATAATGATTGATGGGTTTGATTCCGGATAATCCGATTTTACGTCTTCTTGCATAGCAGGCCGATTCATTTTCAGCGGTCTAAACTTGAGAAAAGTTGTTGATCTGAGATGGGGTTTAGGTCGTCTGCTCGTCACTTGTTGAAGCGTGTGCTTGGTGAGCCTTCCTATGGTGCACTGAGGCATGCCTTACGAGGCAGTGGGTTTGGAGAAGGAGAAGGCAATGCGGTCTCCCAGGCTCCTGCTAGCCAATCTGCGCCTAAATTGTCACGTTTCATTCGAGACAAGGGGGATCCACCGCATGAGCAGTCGTCTCCATCCCTGCCATCTCGGCTTGCTCCAACATCAAACGAATTGATCTACTGCAACAAATTTCTTGCAAACGACAATCTTTTAATTGACTATATTGGTAAGTCGGGTGAACTATCCACTCGGGTGATTCGTGTCGAAGAAGTCTATGAATATGATGATTGTATTTTAGTCTTAAGAGCGTGGTGCTCTCTTCGTAAAGAGTATAAAGCGTTTGTCAGTTCTCGAATTCAGTCTTGTCGGGATGCTTTGAATCAGGAATTAGTGACTGATTTATTGGGGCGTCTTAAAACATCCTCATTGTCTGATCCGGGAAATATTGCTCATCAGGTGATTAACCATTGTTCATTGGAAATCCCCATCGCAGTTAATTCTTTGATGAAATCCTCGGCCCATAAGAACTATGGCAAGAGGTTTGTTCAGGGAGCTAAAAAGCGAGCCTTGGTTCGTTGGGTGATGGGGAAACCAAAGGCATTATCACTTCTTCAAACATTGCCAATGGAACAACGGCAGGCGGTGGCAAGCATCGTTGAACAAGCAATTGGAGATATCAAGGTCACCACCAGTAGTTACAGATCTAGGGTGGGTGTTCTGCAAAAAAATCGTTACACATCGCACTTAGAGTTTAGACGCGAAGAACTGATTTTGTTTGTCGCTGAGGCAATGGCAGGCGATCCAGATAAAGATGCTGTGGTGAACTCGATTAAGCAGGACCTGCTTGATCCTTCCTATCGTATCAAGCCTGGTTTGGAGGATCTTGAAGAGTTCCACAGAGAATTTAAGCAGCTTAAGAAAGACTCTGATAAGGCAAAAAAGAAATATAAATATAAAAATAAGACCAAAACAGTCTCGATCAATTATCGTCGTTTTGAACGAGGTCACCCTGTTCGTATTTTGGCGATTGATGAGGCCCTGCGACAACTTAAGGTGTGTGTTGAGTCCGAGCGTTTTTTGCTTGGCAAAGTAGATTTTGAGCAAAGGGTGATGGAAGCTGTCTCTGCAGAGTTCACGTCGAAGGAAGTTCAGAGTGAGATGTTTTCTAAACGCCTTGGAGAAGGCATCGGTACGGCCTACTCCGCTTTTGGACTTCGAAAGTATAATGATTCTTGGTTTATAGATTCCTATGGAAAAGCGTGGCTTGATCTTAAAACAAGATCTAGTTCTTAAAACTTATTTGTTTGGTCAATTATGTTGTGAATATCTAGCTGGCTGAATCTTGTATTGATGTTATTGATGGGGGCTTTGTATGGGAAGAAAAATCTTTAAGGGTTTGTACCTGCAGCCCACAGAGTCTTTGCTGCACTTTTCCTTTGTAACCTATACTCCGCAAACGCAAGAGCAGATGATTCGTTGTGGAGACTTGCGAGTCGGTGAAGAATATTTCAATCAGGTGATCTGTGATTTTCTTCTCTTTATTTCTGAGGGCGTTTTAAAAACCCAGTTTACAAGTCAATTTTCAATTCAATATGATGATGTAGCGGTCATCTGTTCTCGGCCGCGTGGTCGTGGCATTCAGCACGAATATCTCATGCATATTCGAAATAAAGCACGTTGTCCTCAGGGGCTTGAGTTGCTTCGAAGTCTCAACAAACTTCTGTCGGCTCCAGCTTGGAATGGATCGGTTGGTGGAGAGTCCTTGCGCGGGTAAGTGGCTTATTGATGGGTTTCTTTTTGCCTCATTAGGATTCATTTGAAATAGATAATGATGTAGAAAAGTAGCATCAGAGACGTGAATCCTCCTAGCCAAAATTTAGCGACAATTGAAAGATGTTTTCCCATGGCAATGCTCCGTCTGAAGTTTAATTGAGTTGAGTCATGATCGACTGGAATTTGTTCGAGAAATCTGCCTTTGTGGGCCGATTGAATCATATGACTCGTGGTTGCTTTGCATTGTTAAATGGATTTAGGTTGGTGGAGGGTGTCAGGGCCCGTGGGATGCTTAACGGCATGGATTAAGGTCCCTTTGATGCGTGACGTTGGTTGTGATAAGAATAGGCCTCTCGTTCAATGTTGTTAAGCAGTTGAATAATTATGTTCTAGAGAGTTATTTGTTAGGATGATATTTCGATTGTTCTTGTTGGATGTCTGCAGAATCAGCGAAGTCCAAGGAGTATTGGATGGATGAAATCGCCTTCCTTGAGGCACGACTCAATGGAAGTCAGGGGGACATTGATTCGGATGATCGCAAGGCCTGTGAGGAGGCTTTAAAGCTCGCTCAAGGGAATCTTTTGCCAGGGCAGTGATGGACTTCATGACTGAATCCAATCAATGCCTCGATCGTGAGCAAGCCATTGCACTACTGGTGTCTCTTGTGGCTTTCGACGCGAATTCTGAAATCAAGTGGAGAGGTTTTTATAACTCCTTAACTCCTGCTGAACTTTTAGTGGAATGGCGTGAATGCTGGGATTCTGGAGTCTGAGGCTGCGGTATAGGTCGCCGATGCGATTGCGTGGTCGCCCCAACAATCGCCGTTCATGGACCATGGGCTCGCATGGGCCAGCTCAAGAATGAAAAAGAAGAACAAGTCCCTGTTCCACTTGATGGAACTCGCGTTCTTCCCGGCTGAGGTCCAAGCCCACTTTCAACCCTTCTTGGAGGGCATCCTCAAAGGGTGGTGTGCTGGGTGTGTTTGTTTCCGTCCATAAGGCAGCGATTCCAATGGCGGTGGCATGCCATCGGAATCGGCTGGTCGTGCCGATGTCCGGTTCATTCAACGCCTCCTCGAGAAGAGTGTTGATCGTTAGGTTCGAGCTGTACATGGTCACTAGCATCGTGACCTCGTTGGCAGCCTGCAACGAGCTGAGAGACTTTGTATCGATACTTCGTCAAAGATCATGCCGCCGGCCTCCGATGCGTTGCCTCGGCGCATTGCTCTGGTTCATGAATGGTTCACCCCGCGCTCGATCGGGGGGGCTGAGCTTGTCGTGGAGGCCTTGGATCGCTTGCTATGCGATCTCGATCGGAAACCCTGCTTGGCGGCCCTTGTTGATGGTGAAAGTGGCAGAAAGGGGAGTTGGTTGTCGGGCCGTTCGGTTCTCACCAGTCCGATACAGCATTTCCCATGGGGTGTGAGTCATGTGCAGCAATACCTGCCGCTGCTTCCCATGGCCATCGAGCAGATCGACCTTGGTGATGCCGATCTCGTGATTAGCAGTAGCCATCTGGTTGGCAAAGGGGTGCTCACTGCGCCAGACCAACTGCACATCAGCTATGTCCATACGCCGGTTCGTTATGCCTGGGATCAGATGCATGCCTATCTCAGCCGCTCAGCTTTGGCGCGACGTGGACTCGGGCCTCTGATTCGTTGGCAACTGCATGCACTGAGGCAATGGGATCAGCTCAGTGCTCAGCGCGTTGATTACCTCATTGCTAACTCACGCTTTACCGCTCGACGAATACGCAAGTTTTGGGGACGTGAGGCGGAAGTGATTCATCCCCCCGTCGATGTGGCGCGCTTTCGTTGGCAGTCCAGCCGCGACGACACCTTTCTCTGTGTCTGTCGATTGGTTCCTTACAAGCGGGTCGATCTGGTTGTTGAAGCGTTCAATCGGCTTGGTCTCCCTTTATTGGTCGTTGGCGATGGCCCAGAGCGCAAGCGCCTGGAGGCCCTTGCAGGGGCCAACGTCACCCTCTTAGGGCGTCAATCCCAGGACCAGGTGGAAGCTTTGATGTCGCGCTGTCGCGCCTTTGTGTACGCAGGGCTCGAAGACTTTGGGATTGCCCCGGTCGAAGCCATGGCAGCAGGCGCTCCAGTCATCGGCCTTGGTCGTGGTGGTTTGCTCGATACGGTGCGCTGCGCTGCCGCAGGCTGTTCACAGCCCACGGGCGTGCTCTTCCCCGACCAATCGGTGGACTCTTTGGTTCAGGCCGTTCGCTGGTTTCAGCAGCAGCAACGGTTTGAGGTGTTCAACTCAGAGAGCATCCGGTCGTGGGCCGAACGGTTTCGTCCAGAGGCGTTTGCAGCGCGTTTTGAAGCGTCCATGCGACGGTCATGGGCAGAGCACCAAAGGCGCTGTGCCGTTGCGGCGAGTGACCCCGCCGAGGTGCCAGGGCTGTTGTCCTGACGTTGAGTGTGTTGATACGCAAACTGAGCCTTTGACGACGGCCCCCCGGCCCTCTCTGTGCAAAACCACCGGTTTGGGGATCGGGCGGGGGGCTTATCGGCCCCATTTGGCTGTGATTTCGGCCCCGCCCTCCACGCTCACGGCTGGAACATTGATTCGCCTGCAGAGCCGAACAGGACGGGGACTGAAGCGCACCGGAGATGTGGTGTTTTCCTTAGCCGTCTTGGGCTTGGGTTCGCCGGTGCTCCTTCTCTTGGCCTGTTTGATCAAACTCAGCTCCCCTGGCCCTGTTTTTTACGTTCAGCGGCGTGTGGGTCGGGACTATCAACGGTTTGGTTGCATCAAGTTCCGCACCATGCGGCCTGATGCCGATGTGGTGCTTGCGAAGGTTTTGTCTGAGGATCCTGAGCTGAGAGCTGAATACGAACGCGATTTCAAGCTCAAGAGCGACCCTCGAATTACTTGGGTTGGAAAGTTTCTCAGACGTTCAAGCCTCGACGAGTTACCGCAGTTCATCAACGTGTTGCGTGGTGAGATGAGTGTTGTGGGCCCTCGACCGATTGTCGATAAAGAGTTGGCTCGATACGGACCTTATATGGATGAAGTTGCGGCTGTGCGTCCCGGATTGACTGGCCTCTGGCAGGTGAGTGGTCGCAACAATCTCAGCTATAAAAAGCGCGTCAAACTCGATTTGGCTTACGCCCGAGGTCGTTCATTTGTCCTTGATTTCGCCATTATTCTTCGCACCTTTGGGGTGTTGTTGTTGCCGATGGATCGCGGCGCTTATTAATACATAGCGATCAATCCGACGAGCCATAGCATTTCCAATCGGATTGTTAGATCGAGAACTCGCGACACGGCCACGGGATCAGGATCTGGTTCGGATTGGGCAAGGGTGGGCTTTTTGATCCAGCGTTGGCCATAACGGTTCTCACCTCCCAATTTCACGCCCACACAATGGGCGTAGATCGCTTCAGATCGACCTGCGTTCGGAGAGGGATCGTTTGCACCGTCCCGTTCAGCTGCTCGAACTAACGTCAGCCACTTGCTCCAGTCTCGACTCACAAGGGGGAGCGTCAGCATCACAAGCCTGCAGGGCAGCCAAGTCAGTAGGTCGTCGAGTCGGGCGCCGGCTGTTCCAAGCCACTGCAAATTGCCTGTTTTGTAGCCAAGCATTGAATCGAGCGTGCTACTTGCCTTGAACGCCCAAGCCAAGGCCAAGGGGCCTGGACAGATTGGATTGATGTGCCAGAGCGATGTTCCGACACACATCCAGAACAGGGGTGCGAATAAGCCATCGACAGCATTTTCCGCAGCACTTTCCGTTGCTGCGCGCAAAATGCCAGTCTGATCGAGGCTTTCTACATCTCGTCCAACAATCCAGCTGAGTTTGTTGCGAGCATCGTTGAGATTGCCTTCAGGCGTGGATGGAACAGCCCGAATCACCTGCATCACGCTGTGGTGAAGACTTCGGCCAGCCAGGGCACTTGCTAATCCGATCACCATCATCAGCCAACCAACCCAGGCGATTGGCGTGGCTGTCCATAGCAATCGTTCGATGGCCCAACCCGTCAGACCGCTTCCAATGACGAGCAAACTTGTGATTGCCCCCCCTCCAAGGCGTAGACGCCAAGGCCTATCTCTCGCCCAACGTTCGATGGGGGGACGCAGGGCCTGAATCACCCAGCCCATAACGACCACAGGATGCAGGATTCGACGCGGATCACCGATGATCCAATCAAGAATGGCTGCTGATAAAACCGCTCCCCCTGCAAGGGCGCCGGGGTTCATAACGTTGTTTTGAACAACAGGGGAGCAGCGGCAAAGAGTGCGAGTTGAATCAAAAGAGTGAATGGAAGACCAATCAACTGCGCCACAATCCCCATGGTTAAGACACCCACTAACCCCCCGATGGCCCCTGATCTCTGAAGCATTTGCCAGCCAGTTGCAGGATCGTTCGGAGCGATGTGTTCAACAATGAGGCGATCTGTTCCTGCCGCCAAGACCCCAACTGGTAAGAACAGAACAGTGGTCATCCAGCCTGGAAGCCATGGCCCGACAAAGAGCAGGATGGCAATGAGGCTGTAAAGCCGCCAAGCAGGTTGATTTGGAGTGGTGTTAATGACACTTCGACCGATTCCGTAGGCCACGAGAACAAGGCCAAAGTTGAAGCAGTTCCCTTCGGCAATGCTTCGGACCCAGAGGGGCAAGAGAGCAAAAAATCCACCGAAGATCAATCCTTGCAAAGCCGCCCGGGGGTTGAATCTTGGAACTGGGATCTTGGTCAGACTGGATGCACCAGCTTCAACCACGGTGGGTAGTAGGGGAATTAAGAGGAGTGCTGCAGGCATGAACTGATGCCAGCCCGGCTTGATCAGACCTGTAAGCGCAAAACCAGCGAGCGCCCCGAGTTCAGTTCCCTGACGCAATTGCCTGAAGCTCACCCGTGTGTTGCTGAGCAACTCCCGTTGAATCGGCAGTTGGCTGAGATCTTGACCAAGGGCAATCACCAAGCCCGCCAACAACACACTGGCGATGGTCAGAGTCGGTGGAATGTTGTTGGCGAGTGGACTGCAAAGGACGACTAACAGCAAGACGCTGGACAATTCCAGAACAAACCCAGTTGCTCTCCGCTGTAAATGCAGAAGAGCCGGAAGAGTTGTCAGTGCTGGAAGCAGACTATTCAGAAGGGGTGAATCGGTCAGTCCACTCAACAACCATGCACTGGCAGCGAGGCTCAGGCTGACTCCGGCCTGAGCACTCCCCCAACGAAACTGCTTGAGGATTCCAGTCATGGCGACGCCTCAAATCAGGTGTCTTTCAGCCAGCTGAACATCGAACGCAGTCCTTTGCCAACCTGTTCGATCGGATGCTGGGCATCGCGATCACGCACTTTTTTCATTTCTGGTTTTCCGGCTTCACATTCCGCGACGAAGTTCCTTGCGAAGGTGCCGTCTTGGATGTCCGCCAACACACGCTTCATCTCGGCTTTGGTGTCAGCCGTGATCAGGCGGGGTCCGCTCACGTAGTCGCCATATTCCGCAGTGTTGGAAATGGAATCCCTCATGGATGTGAGACCGCCTTTCACCATGAGATCCACAATCAACTTCACTTCGTGCATGCACTCGAAGTAAGCCAATTCAGGCTGGTAACCCGCTTCGACCAACGTTTCGAAGCCAGCCTTCACGAGCTCTGAAAGACCTCCACAGAGCACGGCTTGCTCACCGAAGAGGTCTGTTTCTGTCTCTTCTTTGAAGTTGGTTTCCAGAATGCCGGCACGGGTTCCACCAATTCCCTTGGCGTAGGCCATCGCCAGGCCTCGAGCGTTGCCGGAGGCGTCCTGTTCGATCGCAAAAAGTGCTGGAACGCCCTGACCGTTCTGATATTCCCAGCGCACGGTGTGGCCTGGCCCCTTGGGGGCGATCATCACCACGTCGACATCGGCGGGGGGCTTGATCAGCTCAAACCGGATGTTGAACCCGTGGGCGAAGCTCAGAACCTTGCCGCTCTTGAGATGGGGGGCAATTTCTTGCTCGTAAACGTCTTTCTGGAATTCATCCGGAAGCAGGACCATGATCCAATCCGCTTTGGCGGAGGCATCGGCCACAGTTAAAACTTCAAGCCCATCGGCTTTGGCTTTCTCAGCAGAGCGGCTGCCCTCATAGAGACCAACAACGACGTTGACGCCGCTGTCCTTGAGGTTGAGGGCGTGGGCATGGCCTTGGGAGCCATAGCCAATGATCGCAACGGTCTTGCCGTTCAGCAGACCAAGGTCGGCGTCGGAGTCGTAAAAGAGCTGGGCCATCCGGGGCGGGTTTGCAGAGCGGAGCAGTGCAAAAAGCTTACGCAGTGGCCCGTCTCATTTGGATCAGGCTTCGTTCGGGTGAGAGATCACACGGTCGATCAGGCCGTACTCCTTGGCTTCTTGTGCGCTCAAAAAGTAGTCGCGGTCCGTGTCCTTTTCGATCTTTTCGAAGGACTGACCGCTCATATCGGCCAGGGAATGATTGAGCATGTCCTTCATCCGAAGGATTTCACGGGCCTCAATTTCAATGTCACTCGCCTGACGACGACTGGTTCCACCCAACGGTTGGTGGATCATGATCCGACTGTGGGGTAGTGCCACACGCTTGCCTTTGGTTCCAGCCGCCAGCAAAAAGGCGCCCATCGATGCCGCAAGACCAACACAAATGGTGACGACCTCGCTTTTGACGTACTGGATGGTGTCGTAAATCGCCAGCCCGGCGGTAACCGATCCACCTGGAGAGTTGATGTACAGGTAAATCGGTTTGCTGCTGTCGTCGGAATCGAGGTACAGCATTTGTGCAACGAGGCTGTTGGCGATGCCATCGTTCACCTCGGATCCAAGGAAAAGAATGCGTTCAACGCCAAGGCGGGTGTAGATGTCGACCCAGCGCTCCATTTGGCTGCCGGGAAGGCGATAAGGAACGCTAGGGGTACCGATCGGCATGGCTCAGGTGAAGAAAGTGGTGAAAAATTGAGAAACGGAATCGATCAGTTGGCTGGGGAGCCAGGAAGGTCTTTGCGGCTACTCAGGACTCGGTCGATGAGGCCGAATTCAACGGCTTCATGGGGAGTGAGATAACTCATTCTGTCGGAGTTTTTGCTCAACTCCTCGACGGAGCGACCCGTGTTGCTGGAAAGAATCTCGAGCATGGCTTGCTTGTTGTGCAAAACCTCTTTGGCTCTGATTTGTATGTCGGTGGCTTGCCCTTGAGCACCGCTGCGGGGCTGATGCAGGACGATGGAGGAATGGGGTAACGCAGCGCGTTGACCTTTCGTACCGGCAGACAAGATCACTGCCGCTGTTCCCATGGCCTGGCCAATACAAATCGTGTGAACAGGAGGTTTGACGTAGCGGAGGGTGTCGCAGATTGCAAAAGCTTCTGTTTCAAACCCAATCGCATCTCCCGAATACCAACTCGTTCCGGTGGAGTTGATGTAGAAATAAATTGGCTTTTCTGGATTGTCGAACTCCAAAAAAAGCAATTGGGCAATAATCAATTCTGTAACATCGATGCCCATTTGACGTTTGGCATCGTCGTCTGAAAACAGCGGTAAACCCAAATAAACGATCCGTTCTTTGAGAAGCAAAGAGGGAAGATCCGGTGGAGGAGTTCTCATTGCGGCGCCGTCGCCGTAATAAGGAGCTGACGTGGTCATTTTCCTCGCATCGTCTCGTGTGAATTGAGCTTAGCGGGGGTCGATGGGTCGTTGAGCAGTGGTTTTGTCAGTCTTGGACTCTGACTTGCTCTGATTCTTCCCTTTGTCGGTGGACTTGCCCGCTTTCTTGGTATCAAGACGTCCAAAAACCATCCGTCCCGTTGGCGTTTGTAGGGCACCGGTGACAACAACAGGACGCCGCTGACCAATGAGCTCCCGGGCTTCGTTGACGACCACCATCGTTCCATCTTCGAGATAGCCGACCCCTTGGCTGGCTTCTTTGCCCTCCCGCACGATTTTGAGATTGAGTTCATCTCCGGGTTGAACTTCTGGACGCAGCGCGATGACCAACTCACTCAGGTTCATCACCTTGAGGGATTTCACTTGGGCCACTTGGGCCAAGTTGAAGTCGGCAGTAACCAGTGTTCCACCGGTGTCTCCTGCGAGCTGCAGCAATCGGTCGTCGGTGCCTTGCCCGTCGTAACGCGTGCTGTTAATCACCAGTCTGCGCCCATAGGTTTCGCGCAAATCTCTCAATAATTTGAGTCCACGTCGGCCCTTAGCGCGTTTTTCAATGTTGGTGGAGTCCGAAAGTTGCTGCATTTCATCAATCACAGATTCCGCAACGATCACCTGGCCTTCCAGGAGGCCGCAGGCCAGCATTCCCCGGATTCGGCCATCGATAATCACACTCGTGTCGAGAATTTTTGCCGTGGCGGGGGTGAGCACTCCATCGGCCACCAACAAAGCTTCTGTACTGGCTGGGTTGAACAGACGCAGGAGGGTGCGGCCATGCACTTCGGCAAGATTGCTGCCCAAAATCCCGAAAAACACATTGCTCACCACCGCCAAGAGGGGCTTGAGGAGCGCGACACCGCCGGAGAAGGGCAGCAGCAACACCGGAAGCAGCAACAGATTGGCAACGAGAAGGCCCAGGATTAATCCCAAGGCTCGGCTGACAAGCAGGTCGGTCGGCATCGTGCGGACCTGCTGCATCAGGCTCACTCGCAGCCTTTTAAACACCAAACCAGCGATCAATCCGATACCACCGCCTGAGGCACTCAGGATCAAGCGAAGTTGTTCGGCATCGGTCGTTTCGTTCACCACTCCGATCGGGAGGAGATGAATTCCCATCCATCCGGCGGCTGAGCCGGACAGAATGAATAGCAGCAGGATGAGCGGATCCACCATGGGCTCAGGTCGTGGCAGCTCAGTCCGAATGATCGAAGCATGCCTTATTACGGTCCACCTCGCAGCGCCTACCTCCACATTCCCTTCTGCCACCGTCGCTGTTACTACTGCGACTTTGCTGTAGTTCCGCTCGGTGATCGGGCCCGTGGCGCTCAGGGGCCAGGCAGTGCCTCAATTCAAAGTTATCTCCAGGTGTTGCACCGTGAGATCGCTTCTGCGCCAAAGGGACCGCCGCTTTCCACGGTGTATTTCGGTGGTGGCACACCATCGCTGTTAACGCCAGCTCAGATCGCAGCATTGCTCGATCAACTTCGCTTGCGATACGGCCTGCAAGAAGGTGCGGAAATCACCCTCGAGATGGATCCAGCCAGTTTTGATCGACATCAACTGATAAAGGTTTTATCCCTCGGGGTGAATCGGATCAGCCTTGGCGGGCAAAGCTTCGACGATGGGGTGCTCGAGCAGCTAGGACGCCGTCATCGCTCCAAGGACCTTTTGGAGGCCTGTGAATGGATGAACGAGGCCTATCGCTCAGGTGAACTGCGGTCTTGGAGCTTGGATTTGATTCAAAGCCTCCCTGGGCAAACGGTTCAGGGCTGGAGCCATCAATTGGACCAGGCCATCTCTTGCGACTCGCCTCACATCTCGATCTACGACCTCTCTATTGAGCCGGGAACCGTGTTCCATCACCAGTTGAACCGCGGTGACTTGAGCTTGCCCGACGAGGATGTTTCTTGCGATCTGATGGCTGTTACATCAGATCGCTTGTCGAGAGCTGGCCTTCGCCGCTACGAGATCTCAAACCATGCCCGGCCTGGCCATGCGTCTCGTCATAACCGTGTGTATTGGAGTGGAGCCGGTTGGTGGGGGTTTGGTATGGGGGCAACATCGGCCCCTTGGGGAGAGCGCATCGCGCGGCCACGAACCCGTGAGGGCTATGCCGCGTGGGTGGACGAGCCCCGTGAATCGGAGTCTGGTTTCGGTGTCCCCCTCGATGAGCTGCTGCTGGTGGGGCTGCGGCGAGAGGAGGGGGTGGATTTGCGTACGTTCAAGTTGCGCCCTGCTCAGATCGAAGCCTTGGAACAGCGCTGGGCTCCATTTTTGCTAGAGGGTTTGATGCAGCGTCGCGCTGGTCGTTGGTGTTTGAAAGATCCGGAGGGGATGGCCCTTAGCAATCGGATTCTGCTGGAGGTGGTGCTGTGGTGGGAGAGGCTTGAGTCTGTTGCTGCTGCTGAATCCAGCCGCTCAGGGCATCAATGCAAAGTTGGCGACCGTCCAACAAAGGGGGACTGAAGGGAGGCTGCTGTGGGGTCAGGCCGAGTAAGTCAGCTGTGACACGCACTTGTCCGTCGCAGCGATCTCCGGCACCGATGCCAATCACAGGAATATGTAGCTCCCGTTGAGCCCTCGCCGCTAGTTCGGCTGGGACATGCTCCAGAACGATGGCAAAACAGCCATTTTTTTCTAGGGAGATCGCCTGTTCCATCAGACGGTCTTGACTGACCGGATCAAGGGCTTGACGCCGGTACCCCAAGCGGTGCACGGCTTGAGGCGTGAGGCCCAGGTGACCCATCACAGGGATACCCATGCGAACGAGGCGATCGACCACTCCCAGCACCTCAGGATCAGCACCCTCCAATTTCACGCCAGCAGCGGTGGACTCTTTGATGAGTTTTCCTGCGGCGGCCACGGCCAGATCAGAACCACATTGGTAGCTCAGAAAGGGCATGTCACAAATGAGTAGGGGCTGCTGACCAGGTCGTGCCGTAAAGCCACGGGCTACAGCCTGGGTGTGATGAAGCATTTGATCGAGGGTGACTGGAAGTGTGGTGGCGTGGCCCAATGCCACCATTCCCAATGAATCACCCACCAAAACCACATCGGCTCCCGCGGCCTCCACGAGGGCAGCTGAAAGGCAATCCCATGCTGTGAGCATGGTGATGAGCCGTCCGCTCTGCTTGAACTGAATCAGGTCGAAGGGACGCATCAATCTTTCGTTCCACCCCACGTCGGATTGCTAGCATTGCAGCGACTCGGACCCATGCGGTTCTGACGCCCAAATCTGGTCAGGACCGGAAGGTAGCAGCCACACGGGATGCTCAGGACAGGCGTGGACTCCGGGTCACCAAACAATGGGTGACGTCAGCTCTGATGATCTGACTCCTGCTGCCGACGTCTCAAAAATTCAGGAATACGGGCACCATTCTCTTCGATCGTTTGTGGAGACGGTTCAGAGGTTGCAAGGCGCGTCTTTCGTTCGCTGTGATAAGCCTGATTGTTTTCAAATCCAGTGGCAATCACGGTCACATGGATCTCTCCTTCAAGGGCTTCATCAACAACAGCACCAACGATGATGTTGGCCTCTGGGTCGACAACGTCATAGATCACTTCTGAGGCTGTGGTCATGTCCTCAAGGGTCATGTCTTTCCCGCCGCTGATGTTGATGACGCAGCCTTTTGCACCATCAATGCGCTCTGTTTCCAGAAGAGGACTAGCGATGGCGGCTTGAGCTGCCTCGATTGCTCTGGAACGACCGGAGCCGATGCCAATCCCCAGAAGGGCTGTTCCTGCTTCAGTCATCACCGAACGAACATCGGCGAAATCAACGTTCACGAGGCCTGGACACGTGATGATGTCACTGATTCCTTTCACGCCCATTCGCAGGACGTCATCGGCACTGCGGAAGGCCTCTTGGAGCGGTGACCCTGCGATGGCATCGCGTAAGCGATCGTTGGGAATCACAATCAATGTGTCGACGTGCTCCGCAAGTCGAGCAATGCCTTCATCGGCTTGGCGCATGCGCCGACGTCCTTCAAAGCTGAAGGGCTTTGTCACGATGCCGACGGTCAGGGCACCGATTTCACGGGCCACCTCAGCGACAACGGGGGCTGCTCCAGTTCCAGTTCCACCACCCATGCCGGCGGCGATAAAGACCAGATCTGATCCCTGCAGGGAGTCGTGCAGTTCGGTGCGAGATTCTTCCGCTGCTTTCTGACCAATGGTGGGATTGCCACCCGCTCCGAGGCCACGGGTCAGGGTTTGGCCGAGTTGGAGGCGGTGCTTGGCTTGAGACTGAATCAGGGCCTGAGCATCCGTGTTGAGAACGCGATAGGCAACGCCGTCAAGATCACTCATGATCATGCGGTTCACGGCGTTGCTTCCTCCGCCACCGACGCCGATCACCTCGATGCGAGCCGACTGACTGGGTTGAATCCCAACACTCTCTAGGGACGTCTGACCGCTCGCCATCTCCATCGTTGAGGCAGATTCATTGATGTGTGGCTGCATTATGTCTCTGAGAAGAGTTATTGGCTTGAATTTGCCTCAATTAAGACAGGTTGATCCCCGGCCAACACCGTGAAGCATCTCTCATTCAAGGTTTTGGCGCTGTTACGGAGGGAACTGATTTCACGCGAAGCTGAACCTCGGGACGGTCTGGATTTGTGAGGTCGAGGAATCCCTCATTGGGATTCACCAAATGGGCTGGCAGGGTGGCGCTGAGCTGAACGATTGCGTCAATTTGTTCATCCAATCGCCCGCGATCTTGGCCTAATTCGATTCGACCAGTGTTGCTGGTTTTTAGGCTGATTCCCCCATCTGGATGCACCGTGATGGATTTGAGCGTTCCTTTGAAGCGGTTCCGCTCTTGAATGAGTTGGACGATGGCGCTCCGTTGGGAGAGTCTCCAGCCATGCACTGTGATGCTGGTTAAGGGCTTTGGCATCGTTGCGCTTGTGCGTAATGGGATCCAGCGGCCGTCTGCATCAACCATCCCCCGCTCTGTTGTTCCAGCCTTTTGCCGTGTGGCTCTTGCGACAGGCGTTTGTCTCAGCAGATGCACTTCGATTCGGGCCGGATGGAGGCGCCGCTCCACGCTGGCTGATTGCACGGGAAGGTCGCGCAGGAGCTGGCGCTCTAATGCGATGGGGCTGATTTCAAACAGTGGCTGGGGAAACGACAGTTCGCCGGTTCGGGCCACCTGTTCAGCACTAAGCCCTGAATTTCCGCTGATCAAAATCCTGTCGACGCCGTCCATGGTCCATCCATGGCGCAGGAGCAACCATCCAAGGCCGCTGCCAAGCAGCAGGCAAACGAAGACACGCCAAATTTGAACGGAAAGTTCCTTGCGTTGGCGTTGACGCAGTTCCCTGCGTCTCGAGAGTTGCGGTGAGAGAGAACGTTCCGGTGTCACGGTGCTGGATGACGCACGGTTCAAAGGTCGCAACGGGAGCGGGCCATCAGTTGTGCTCCCCAGCTCCTGGCCCGCTCGGCATCGGCAAACGGCACATCCATTTGCACGTCCTTTCCAACAAGCCGAAGCCGACAGGGTCCCTGGGATTCCTCGGTGAGCGGTGCATCGCCCGAAGCGAGTGCCATGAGTTCAACCAATTCGAGCTTGCAAACATCGAAGCTGCCCTGATCTTGAAACCGACCGGCTTCAAAGCTGCTCCAGTGGAGCTCGCCATTTCTGAGTTGAGCTCCGCCGCTTCCGTCGAGTTTGGCGAGCTCTGAGCCCTTAGCCCAGCTGCGGAACATGGTCTGACGTCGCCGTTCCAACCATCCAAGAGAGGCCAGTAGGACGAAGGCAAACAGCAGTGGAAGCCAGAGCAGTCCGTGACTCATCGACAAGGTGGGGACGCGGCGTTCATTCTCCTGCTGTTTGGACCAGTTTGTGCACGAGCTGGTCGAGTGTTACTCCACTGGCCTCCCAGAGCATGGGGTACATGCTCTGACTTGTGAAGCCAGGAAGGGTGTTGATTTCATTGATCCAGAGCTGATGGCTGGTGTTGTCGTAGAAAAAATCAACCCGGGCCATGCCGACAACACCTAGTGCAGTACAGGCTTCTAGGGCTTGCTTGCGCACAAGCTCCGACACAGCGCTTGGTAAGTCAGCTGGGATGACGGTTGAACTAAGCCCGGCGGTGTATTTCGTGTCGTAGTCGTACCAATCGGCATCGAAACGCACCTCTCCGACGACGGATGATTGAAGTTGATCACGCCCTAAAACTGCGCACTCCAGTTCGCGGGCGTTAACGCCCTCCTCCACCACGAGGCGAGGATCGAGGAGAGCCGCTGTTTCCAGGCCCGTTTCAAGCTCATAACGGTTGCGGACCTTGCTGATCCCCACAGAAGAACCGAGATTGGCTGGCTTCACAAAACAGGGGTACGTCAGCTCCGTTTCGATCCGATCCAAAATGCCCCCGCGACGGGCGGCATCATTGAGATCGGAGGCGTGTAGTCCGACGTAGGGAACTTGGGAAAGCCCAGCGCCTGCGAACGCTGCCTTCATCGCAAGTTTGTCCATGCTCACGGCTGATCCGAGAACCCCCGCGCCCACGAAGGGTTGACGCATCAGCTGAAACAAGCCCTGAACAGTTCCGTCTTCTCCGTTGGGTCCATGCAAAACCGGATACCAAACCTGAACGGTTTCGCTGCCTTCTGGGAGGCCTCTGAATCCTCTGGCATCAACAGGATCAGGAGGATCGATTGGTGTTTGGGAAGCCAAAACCTGGTTGGCTAGCTCTTGCCCCCACCAGCGACCCTCCCGATCGATGTAAAAGGGAATAACGCGATAGCGCTGACTGTTTTCACCGCTCCGTAGACCATCGATGACGGTGATCGCAGACCGAATCGAGATCTCATGCTCGCCGGAGTAGCCGCCAAAAACAAGACCAACCGTTGTGGGGCGCGACACCATTGCTCGGGTTGCCCCCGTGACACAAGAGCGCCAAACGTATCAGTGCAATGCGCTGCTGGGCAGGGGGGTGCCGCTGAGTGAAAAGGAACGCACCACATCAATTCGAACACTCACAAGATCTCCAGGCTGGTGCTGATGGTGAGCTGTGATTCCGATAGCTCGCTGCTCAACGGAGCGGCGGCCCAGTTGCTACCCCTGATCGGTTGGCCCGATCTCGATAGCCATCTCAACCTGGTTGACGCTCCATTTGTTGGATTATTTCTGCAGGGTGATTGCCTGTGTCCATCCTCAGAATGTGGATTGGGAATTCATTTCCTGAATGAAAAATCTTAAAAAAAGTAGTTGGTTGGAAGCCTGAATACCCTAGGTATTCATTTTTAGGTTTTGGAAATTATTTTATGTCTGGATCGTATTGGACTGATATTCAGGAAGCGTATGAATTGCTCGATCTCTCCAGTATTTTGCCGCCCGACGGAAATATTCAGAACTATTTGCACACTTTTAAGGGCGCACAGGACCCATCTGTTGATGACAATACGGTAATTAGTTCTGAGGCGTGGAGTGATTACGAGCCGCCCCAACCGTATCTCAAAAATACGACTCGTTTTCTTCAGTTTCAGCAGAGTCATGTGATCTCCTCTCCCAACATGCCCATTGGGGAGACGTCGTATGTCTCTACAAATGACGACCCAGATAATCCTGATGGGTACACCTGGGGGTCAATGTCATATGCGCAGAATGCGATGTGGCCTTATTCTTCTGATCAGTATTCGGGCATTTCGAAGAAAGGGGCTTATTATGCTGGTGCCTTCACGACTACACCTCCTGAAGGGAGTTTCAAGTTAACCAATAATTTTAAGTGCCAGGCGATGAATTTCTGGGCTACTGATAATAATCAAGAGGATGGTAATCCAATCCTCCGACATAAGATATTTGATCCTAATGGCAATGGTTATATCATGCATGCCTCTGGTGTAGAGAGTGCAGATGAGATCGCTCAGGCTTTCGAAGAGGCTGTGTTGCCTGATGGATGGATAAAGAAGTCTGTTGTCTTGAAAAAAAACTTGATTCTTGAGCCTGCCATGGGCGAGGGTGGAGATTATGGGATTTACAATTACAACTTAATTCGTGATTCCGCTGACAATAGTTATCACCAGTTTAAGTGGTCTGATAACGGAGTTTTGGTTAATTCTAAAGTTGAGGGCATGATCGGTTGGGGTGGTCGTGGTGACAACCTCATCACTGGCGATCATGCAGGCTCTGAGGGTTCCAAGGACACGATTCATGGAGCACAGGGTGATGATCGTTTGTTTGCTGGATTGAAATCAGATGTGTTGTGGGGTGATCATGGTGATGATGTTCTTCGCGGAAATGGGGGTAGTGATTCGTTAAATGGTGGTGCAGGGAAGGATCGTTTGATTGGTGGGCGGGCTGCGGATTCCCTCGCTGGAGGAGACGGGGATGATTATTTATACGGACGTTCAGGTGATGACACCTTGAATGGTGGAGATGGTGATGATCGTTTGGTTGGTGGATCTGGGGCCGATCGGTATCAGCTTTCCGGTGGTAAGGATCGTGTGAAAGGGTTTTCTCCGGCCGATGGTGATCGGGTGGTCTCTGAAGCGGTGGAGATCGTTGCTCGGCAGCGTGGTGAGAATCTGCTACTCATTTCTGGTGATCAGTCACTGGTGCTCGTCGGTGTTGGTGATCTGTCGCTGGGCGATGTGTTGCTACCCATGTGAGGTGAACGCTCCGCAGTCGATGCCCGGGGGTTGAGGCTCCGCCAAGGCGCCGATCGTGGCCGTGGTAGCTCCCCCCTTGGTGGCGCAGGCGCTCTTGTTCACTCAGTTGGGCAGGGGGGTGCCGCTGAGTGAAAAGGAACGCACCGCATCAATTCGGACACTCACAAGATCTCCAGGCCGGTGCTGATGCCCATCAGCCGCTTTGGCACTGAAAAAGGTCAACCGGTTGGTGCGGGTGCGCCCCATCAATTGGGTGGGATCTTTGGGGTTGATGCCCTCTGCGAGCACTTCTTCCGTGCGTCCTGCGTAACGGGCATTGCGCTGCTTGGCACACCGCTCAACGAGAGCATTGATTTCCTTCAGGCGATCCACTTTCACCGCTTCGGGTAGCTGGTTGTCCCAGTCGGCAGCAGGGGTATTCGGCCTTGGTGAATAAGCGGCTGTATTCACCTGATCAAAGGCAATCTCCTCGATGAGATCCAGGGTGCGTCTGTATTGGGCGTCGGATTCACCTGGAAAACCCACAATCACGTCAGCACTAAGGGATGCATCAGGCATCCGTTCGCGGATGCGGTCGATGATCCTGCGATAGCGCTCCACGGTGTAACCGCGGGCCATGGATTTCAGCAGCTCGTTGTCTCCGCTTTGAAAGGGGATGTGAAAGTGCTCGCAGAGTTTGGGGAGATCGGCGCAGGCATCGATCAGCCGTTCCGTGAAATATCGCGGATGGCTCGTGGCAAAACGGATCCGTTCGATGCCCTCCACGTCATGCACGTGATGCAACAGGTCTGTCAGGGTGTGTTGCCGCCGACCTTCTGGAGTGATGCCCGGTAGATCACGGCCGTAGGCATCAATGTTCTGGCCCAAGAGGGTGATTTCCTTGAATCCTTGGGTAGCCAGCCCTTCGATTTCCAGCCGGATTGCGTCTGGAAGACGGGATTGCTCCACCCCGCGCACCGAAGGAACAACGCAGTATGTGCAGCGCTCGTTGCAGCCGTAGATCACGTTGACCCAGCCGCAGATGCTGCTATCACGGCGCGCCGTGGTGATGTCCTCAAGAATGTGGTGCTCTTCCGTGGCCACCACCTGTTGGCCGCTGTCCACCTGTTGGAGCAGGCTCTCCAGTCGATTGGCGTGCTGGGGACCCATGACGAGGTCCAGTTCCGGAACGCGGCGGAGTAGCGATTCACCCTCCTGCTGGGCCACGCAACCCGCCACCACGAGCGTGAGATTGGGATTGGTGCGTTTGCGCTGGGCCTGCCTGCCGAGATAGCTGTAAACCTTTTGCTCAGCGTTATCCCGGATCGTGCAGGTGTTGTAGAGCACCAAATCTGCTTCGAGTTCCGCTGTGGCTTCCCGGTAGCCCATGGCTTCGAGGATTCCGGCCATGCGCTCGGAATCCGCTTTGTTCATCTGGCAGCCGAAGGTGGTGATCCAATAGCTGCCCTTGCTTTGATCCAGCCCCGTTGCAGACGCTGCGATCGACGGTTTGAGGGATGTCGCTGTCATCTCTCTATCCTCGGATACGACGGATCAACAAACATCAAGTCGGGTTGTACGGCTGGTCTAGAGATCAGCCGGGTGAATGATGTGGTGGCTGTCATGGCTGTTGGAACCAAGCATCATGTTGTCTGCCACTGAGTCCAAAAGTTGGCTGGGCGATGGACTTGTGGAATCATCCGAAGAGTTTTTTCGAAATGATTGTTTGACGTTGATGCTCGAAATCGATGGCTTGTAATTGATGAGGTATGAGCTCAAAGAGTCGCCTGAAAAGGTGACATTTATTTTGTCTTTTGCGTCGGGTAAATTGTCACCAGAAAAGGTGGCAATTCCATCGATGATTTTTTCGCTGCCAAGAATCGTCCCGTCGTGTTCGATCGACACATTGCCGGCCTGCGCTTTGGAAAAGCTATTTTGAGAGCCCTTTCCGGAATAGCCGGTGGTCAGTGGTTGATTGGAAATGATCTGTTTGGCACGCGTTGATTTTGGAGTGATGATCACCTCTAAATCTCCAGCTGCGTTGAATGCTGCTTTGGCTTTGGTGTCTGTAATCAAGTACCAGTCTTGGTAATCATTGGGCGTTTGGCCGTACCAACTTTCGGCTAATGAAAGGTTAAGAGGGATGCCAAGTTTGAGATTTTTTTTGGGTTGTTGGTTGCTGAAACGCTCTGCTTGCATGGCAAAGGTGTAGCCGATGCCTTCATTGATGACGGACGTATTTTTTAGCTGACCATTTCTGAAGGTAAGGCGAACGATTCCATATTGATTGGGGTTCTCAGTATTTTTTTCGTCGAGGGCATCATTCCCGCGAATTTCAAAGTCAACAATTGTGCGTTTTTGTTTTGCTTGACTTGTCATATATCCCTGCCCTGGATTGGAGATAGTACTGCGTTTGATTGATCCATCTTTTCCAAGTGTGATTTCAATCTGCGCTGTTCGGTCGAGCACTTGTTGGGACGTCATTCCTTCGTTAAGGCTTGGCTTCCAGTCCTTTTTGGTGAGAGTTTCCCAACCTTTTAGCGATGCATTTCGTGTTGATTTTTTGAGATTCTCTGCAATTGCTGGGTCTAGAATGTCATCGGGTTGCTTGTAATTAAAGAAAATCATTCCATCCTCAACCTCTGATGCCATTGCACCAAAGCCATATCCATAGCTTCCTGTATTGAAACCTGTGACATCTCCATCCTCGTTGAGCGTTAGGTTGCCTCCTGAGATGCCTACGGTTTCTGGATTTGAGCGAAGTAGGTATTTGTTAGCAAAGCGATTAAAGCGTTTGTTGTCCCGTTTGTTGCTGTCCGTGGATGACAGGAATGTTTGGTTTAATGGGTAATAAACGTTGTCGCCGTATCGTGATTCGTTGATTGGATAGAGATGACGACCAGAGTTTCCAATTGTAATAAATGGAATTCCCTGGCCAATCCCTTTTTGATTTCCCTCTAGAACACGCTGATAGTAATGAGAGTGACCGTTAATGTAAGCATCGAATGATCCCTCAGGTAGGCCATTGAGGAGCTTTTGGATGAGCGGAGTGCTGGCATGGTCATCGATTCTTGATTTTCCAAATTCTCCGGATGAATAAGCTGGATGATGTCCCGTAATGATCTTCCACTTCGCCTGAGAATCAGCAAGACCTTGTTTTAACCAATTAAATTGTGCCTGACCATTGGCAGCATCTGAGGTTAAAACTGCTGCAGTCGAACTGTCTGATATAAAAGGTTTGCTTGGGTCGTAATTATAATTGTCTTTTATTTTTGTCTCTAGAGCTGTGTTGTTGGGGCCATAGCCATCGGTGAAGACGTTGTAGATCGCTGCATTAAGAAATAGTCTCGGGGTGTCGAGAGCAAAGACTTCAATTAATGGTGATCCGTTTTCTTGTGTGCCAAGTTCAACGGAATAAAAGATTCCCGAGTTGGCTGATCCATCGGCTTTTCCGGTTTTGATTGTTGGCGCGTCCTTCCCTGTGCCGGCAAGGTTTGAATCTGCGAGCCAGGGGTGATAATCGAGATAGGGTTGTGGTACTGGGGTTGAACTTTGGGCCGCAGGTGCCCCTCGAGGAATCACCCCGATTGATGTATTCACTTCTCCATAGCCAATTCTCAGGCCATAGTCGTGATTTCCGATTGTTGGCCAAAAATGATTGATTGAGTCGCTGCTTCCCCCGGGACCACCGGTGGAAGGATTGCGAAAACCGTTGGGATAATTGTAAAGGTCATAGGGCCATACTTTGACGCCAGCGTCGTTGCGATAGGCCCCATTTTTGTCCGTCAATTTTGGCGACGGATATGGAGCCATGAATTCATTGAAATGTCGACCATTGATTTCATCAATTAAGCTACTTGCTCCTGATACGTATGAATTATCTCCAAGTGAAACGATCTCGCTTCCCATGGTTTTAACCATGTTGGCAACGGTGGTTAAAGCTGGTCCAGTGCTGTAATTCCTGTTAATTCCAGACCAACCTGCTCCGGGATTGTAATAGAAACGTGATCCATTAATGCGGTAATCACCGTGATCGCCAAGAATGCCAAAATTAAGCGAACCCATGTTGCCAAGTTTTTATACGAAACAATACTGATCGGAGCGGCCGTTCTCAGGTACGAAAGTATATGAATATTTAATATTGACGTCTTTTGATCGGATTAGGAATTCTTCGTTGTTTGAATTGATGGGAGTGATTAACCCTCCACGTCATCAATTGATTTCAAAAATATTGCCCTCATAGCGACCATGGTCATGAGTGACTCCCCCCCGTTTTTTTAGAGGGTTGCGTCAACGATGGAAGCAAGATCACATCCTGCCCCCATCCTCTGATCTGGTCCGCATTGATGTGTTCATTTTGGACTTGAACCGTGAGTGCCTGCCAACCAAACGGGTTGAGGCCACCGAGGTCCTGAACAAAAAAGTTGAGGGCGGATGAGGGGATTCGAACCCCCGGATGGCGGCACCACAAGCCGCTGCCTTAACCACTTGGCGACACCCGCCGTGTCGGTAAGAATCTACCAATTCATGCCTCGGCCCACCAGGTGTTCCGTTTTTTCACCCGTCAGCGTTTGCCGATAACGGCATTGCTGGCGGCGAGCTTTGGCACCGCAGGGGCTCTAGCACTCATTGTGACCAACCCGTCCTTTGACGATTACAAGGCCCATGCCGGTGATCAGCTGGTGCGCCTTACGGCCGAAGAGCTTTGCGATGAAAACGCGTTGTCGATGTTGCTGCGGTTGTGGGTCAAGGATTGCTCCGCTCTTGTGGAATCGCAGCGGGGGGCTCTGTCTGATTTGGCTGGTCGATTCACAACACGTTGGAACTTTGGAATGGGCAGCGTCTATGTCACTGAAATTGGGGCCGAGGCCCTGCTCCCTGGCTTGAGCCTTCCCGACGTTGAGGTTGTCAGCCTGGGGTTCGCGGGTCGTTTTGTGATCTTGCGAGCTGAAGCGAATCAGGGTGGCGCGGAGTGAGCCAACACTCCAATCGATCCAACTCTCTTCAAGCCTGGATTCCGCGGGGTTTGCTTGAGCTTCCGGCTCAGCATCCAGTGCCGACTTGCACGCGGGAAGGTCTCACCCCGATCCAGATCCACTGGTGTGACGGCGTCTTAGAGGACCTTCGGCCTCTGGATGCGGATCAATCTCCCCCTGGGCATGTGGTGCTGCCGCGGTTGGTGGATGCCCATGTGCATCTGGATAAAGCCTTCACTTGGCACGAGCATCCCAATCTTCTTGGCACCTATGAGGGAGCGTTGAACGCCAATCTGGTGGAGCACCAATCTCGATCGAGCCAGGGGGTGTTGCTCCGCGGCGAACGGGCTGTGCAGCAGGCGTTTAGGCAAGGGTTGCGGGCCCTACGTAGTCATATTGATAGTGGTGGCCCTGCCGCTGAGTTGAGTTGGGAGGGGCTTGAAACCCTCCAACGTCGTTGGCATGGTCGCGTCGACCTTCAACTGGTTGCCCTTGCACCTCTCGCCTTTTGGACGAGTGCTGAGGCGGAATCCATGGCCAGGCGTCTCGTGAGGTGTGGGGGGGTGCTGGGCGGTGTGTTGGATCCATCGATGCTTGGGCCATTTGTCGCTGAGCAGTTGAAAGCCTTGCTTCATCTGGCTGATCGTCATGGCCTTGCGGTGGATTTGCACATTGATGAAGCCGATAAAGCCCCGGCACAAGGGGTTGAACAGTTGCTTCGGGCATTGCAGATCACTCCTGTGACGGTGCCGATCACCTGCAGTCATGCCAGCAGCCTTGCGCTGTTGCCCCCAATAGCGTTGCAACGGCTCGGCGAGCGCATGATGACGGCCAATCTCCAGGTGATTGCATTACCGCTGACCAATGCCTGGTTGCTGGAACGACGGCGCGACATCACCCCACTGAAGCGACCTCAGGCACCGATCCGCCAACTCCAACGGTCGGGTGTCCGGGTGGCGGTTGCTGGCGATAACGTCGCCGACCCCTGGTTTCCCTGTGGTGATTTCGATCCTCTGTCGTTGATGGCTACTGCCATTCCGCTCACTCAGCTGTTGCCATGGGAGCGTCTTGGTTTGGCGCCCTTCACGACGGCTGCTGCTGGGGTTCTCGGGCTGTCTTGGGATGGTGTGCTGCGTCGGGGTGCGCCTGCTGATCTCATTGCGGTGAAGGGGACGAGTTGGTCGGATGTCTTGCGAGGGTCGTCGTCCCGGCGTGTTCTTGTTCAGGGCGAGTGGTTGCCGTTGCCTGCCTCCACCACGTAACAGTTAGACCCGTTGAAGTGAACTGTCTGCAGCCATGACTCGCTCCGATGCGCTTCTCGCTCTAAGACAGGATTTAGCCAGTGTTGGTGGGCTGGATCTTCAGGACGACCCTGGCCAGTTGCTGCGTTGTTCGCGCGATGCTTACGACTACTCGCCTGTCCTGAGTTCCATGCTCGAGGCGTGCCGAGCGCAGTTGGTGTCTCGGCCTCAGTCCGTTGCCGCCGTTGAGCAGTTGGCAGCAGCGTGTGCCAAGCACGGGGTGCCTCTCACGGTGCGGGGTGCTGGCACCGGGAACTACGGGCAATGCGTCCCCCTCGAGGGTGGGGTGGTGATGCTCACCACTGGCTTGCGGCGCATTCGCAGGCTTGATCCCTCCACGGGTGTCGTCACGGTGGAACCGGGTTGCCTGATGAGTCACTTGGATCAGGAGCTGCGCCGCCATGGACGTCAGCTTCGTCTGCTTCCCAGTACTTGGCGTAGCGCAACGGTGGGTGGATTTGTTGCCGGAGGTTCGGGTGGGATTGGTTCGATTCGCTGGGGATTTTTACGGGATCCAGGCCATTTGTTGGGTCTTGAGGTCGTACCGATCACGACGAATGCCAAGGCCCATCGATTGGATGAAATCGAGGCGGAAGCTCTGAATCATTCCTATGGCACCAATGGGGTGATCACGGCATTAACGCTGTCGACAGCACCTGCTGTGAATTGGCATCAGGTCTGTCTCGACTGCGCCGATTGGGAGGATGCCGTGGCGTTGTTGTTGGCCTGTGGCCGGTCTGCTGTGTCGCTTCAGCTCGCCACAGCGCTGGAGGCTTCTGTCTTAGACAGATTGCCTGACTGGAGCGGACCGGCCGATGGTCGACACAGGTTGCTGTTGTTGGTGGCACCTGATGGCATCGGGAGCCTGCAGCGGTTGGCCGCGGATGCCGGGGCCGAGCTGCATGACCTCGGAGCGGAGGATCTCAATGGAGGTAATGGCTTACGGGAACTGAGTTGGAACCACACCACATTGCATATGCGGGCCTCTGAGCCGGGTTGGACGTACCTGCAGATGCTGTTGCCCCAGCCTGAACTCCCCGTCATGCAGACACTTCGGAATCGTTGGGGTGACGATCTGCGTTGGCATCTGGAGCTTGTGAAGCAGCAGGGTTCCGTGCGTGTGGCTGCTTTACCCCTCGTGCGTTGGCGTGGAGCTGCCTTGTTGGAGCAGCTCATCGACGACTGTCGTGGTCATGGGGCTGTTGTGTTTAACCCCCATGTGATCACTGTGGAAGACGGGGGGCTTGGTGTGATTGATGGCGATCAAGTGGCCGCAAAACGGCGCTTTGATCCCAAGGGGTTGATGAACCCAGGAAAACTGCGTGGTTGGCTCGAGCGCCCGGATCCCCACTGAAGTGAATTCAACAGCCCAAACTGTCGAAGGTCGAAACACCAGTGGTTGGATTGACGCCTTCAGCATCTCGGCATAGACGTCGTTGGTCATCGCGATCCAATAAGGCATCGCTGAAATCGGCCCCATCAATCAGAGCTTTGCTGAAACTGCTGCCGGAGGCGATCACCCCATGGAGCACGGCATCGCGTAGATCAGTCGCCACGAAATCGGCGCGATCCATCAGGGCATCGGAAAGATCGGCTCCACGAAAATCCGCTTCGGCGAAAGCCCCCTGCGTGAGAATCGCCCCACGCAGATTGGCGCCGCGAAAATTAGCGCCTCGGCCTGTGGCTCCCGCAAAGGATGTGTTGGCCAGATTTTGGCCATGGAAATCACCGTTGCTTTGGTTGGTGAGGGTGTAATCGACCGTTTCCTGAAAAAGGGCACGGTCTTGTAAGCCGAAACCGTCGGAGGTATCGAGGGCGATGGAGGCGCTGGGCCAAAACCCAAGACACAGCATCAGCGATATCACCACCGCAGCATGGAGAAACGAATGGCGCATCACGGATCGGTCCATAACCGGATTCACTTTGCCTGAATGATCTGTTGGGCCATCAAATCTCCAAGGAGATAAAGAGATCCGGCGATGAGGGGAGATGGATTGGGCCATGCCCCAGGGGGTGCAGCCAGTCCATCCAGGACTTCCACCACGTCATTGGCTTTGGCGATCTGATGGGCGTGATTGGGACATGCTTTCGAGAGACGATCGACGGACCAACTGTTGTGTCCTGGAACGGGCACGATCCAGGCGAAGTCGTTGGGGCCCAGGAGGTGCTGCAGCATTTCGGGAGCCTGCTTGTGGGATTGGATGCCCAAGATCCAAAGCTGAGACTGTTGGCGATCACACCAGGACTGACGCTCTTGGGCTAGGTGGGCCGCGGCATCAGGATTGTGCGCTCCGTCCAGGCGGACCGGTCGCTCCTTCCAGAACACGGTTTGTAATCGGCCGGGCCAATGGGCCTTGGCGAGTCCTTGGCGGATGGATGGCTCGGAAATCTTGGTGCCCAACTGGCGCATCCGTCGAAGTGCACCAAGGGCCACGGCTCCGTTGCGGCGCTGCAGGGTTCCGGGGAGGCCAAGATCCCAATCGTCAGGGAGCGGCTCGACCCACTCGAGGGTTGCTCCCACCTGATGCGTTCGCTCCTCGAGAACAGCACGCACAGGATCCACTTGCGCGGCACTAATCACATGGGCACCGGTGCGAATGGCAGCAGCTTTTTCCCGACTGATGGCCGTGAGCGTGTCTCCGAGATGCTCGCGGTGATCCATGCCAATCGCGCCAACTGCAATTAACAGTCGTTTGGGGTGGGCTGTGGTGGCATCGAGGCGGCCACCGAGTCCGGCCTCAAGCACCAGCCAATCCACGTTGTGGGCCTCGAAGTGCAGAAAAGCGGCGGTGATTAAGCGCTCAAAGGTGGTGAGGCGGTGCTGGCGCGCCAACGGTTCCAGCGCTTCCAATCGCTGGACTAGCTCCATCAGAGTGATGGGGTCTTGATTGATGCAAATTCGCTCGCACCAACTCACCAGGTGAGGTGAGGTGGTGAGGCCAGAACGAACACCTGCGGCGGATAAACCGCTGTGGATCATGCAAGCGATCGATCCTTTTCCGTTGGTTCCCACCACCTGGACCGCGGGTCTATCGCTGCATGGATCCCCCAAAGCCGAAAGAACGCGATGCATTCGATCCAGGGATAAATCCATGCCCCGCTGTTCGAACGGTGGCAGAAGGCGTTGAATCAGACGGTGCAGCGCAGCGTCCTGGGCTTCCATCACGCCTGAAGCAGGTGGAGTGTGCGCTCCAAGCGAGCAAGGAGTTCAGCGACCTCTCGACGGGAGATCACAAGTGCAGGCACCATGCGCACAACTTTGGTACCCGCTGGAACCAGCAGCAGTTTTTGCTCGAGAGCGGCTTTGACAACAGTTCCGGCATTGAGGTCGCAATCATCACGAAGAACGAGACCTTGCAGGAGACCCCATCCACGGGCCTGTTGCAGCACCATGGGAAAACGTTCGATCAGGGCATCGAGGCCCTGGCGAAGTTGCTCACCGCGCTCTCGCACATTGCGGAGCAGATGGCGGCGTTCGAGTTCCTTGGCAACGGTGAGACCGGCTCGACAGGCAAAAGGATTGCCGCCAAAGGTACTGGCGTGATCGCCGGGTTCAAAGAGGTCGGCTTCCTCGGTGACCAGCAATGCACCGATGGCGTGTCCACCGCCGAGTCCCTTCGCCAACGTGATGGCATCGGGGGTAACACCAAGGTGTTCATAACCCCAAAGCTCTCCGCTACGTCCCATTCCCACTTGCACTTCATCGAAAATCAGCAAGATTCCCTTCTCGCTGCAGTGGCGTCGGATGGCTTGAAAGACGACAGGATCGCCAGGGATCACTCCCCCCTCACCCTGAAGCGGTTCGACTAAGACGGCCGAAACTTTTGGGCCGTAGGCCTCAAGGCGTGTGAGCAGAGATTCGAAGCTGGCGAGGTCGTTGTATTTGAAGGTTTCAAACCCTTCAACCATGGGTTCAAAACCCTTGTGATATCTCGGTTGACCGGTGGCACTGACGGCGGCCAAGGTCCGACCATGAAAACTGGCTGCTGCCGTGAGGATGACGGGCCGTTCGATGCCGCGGCGTTGATGGCCATGCTTACGAGCCAGCTTGATCGCTGCTTCATTGGCTTCAGCACCGGAATTGCAGAAAAAAACGCTATCGGTACAGCTGTTGTTGACGAGCCAGCGGGCCAGCTGTTCTTGCTCGGGGATTTGATACAGATTGGAAACGTGCTGCAGTCGATTGAGCTGGTCGTTCAGCGCACGACGCATGATTCTGTCGCTGTGGCCAAGGGTGCAGGTGGCAATTCCAGCCACAGCATCCAAGTAACGACAACCCTGATGGTCGCGGACCCAACAGCCGCGACCTTTAACCAATGTCAGTGGATACCGGTTGTAGGTACCCATGATTGCAGTGGGAGCACTCGGACTTGAACCGAGATGACCGAGGTCGGTGCATTTTGAGTGCACTGCGTCTACCAATTCCGCCATGCTCCCGCGGAACAATTGTATGGACTGACGTCCCCATTTCAGGAATCCAACGGACTGGTTTAGAAACCGTCGCGTTCCACGCTGGCTCCTACGCCCCGGAGCTTTGCTTCAATGTTGTCGTAGCCACGGTCTAGGTGGGTTAGGCCAGACACTTGAGTGGTGCCCGTTGCCGTTAACCCCGCTAGCACCATCGCAGCTGCTGCGCGGAGGTCACTACCCGTGACAGGAGCTCCACTCAATGAAGACACCCCTTCCACGATGGCAGTGCTGCCATCAACGCGAATCGCAGCGCCCATCCGTTGCAGCTCAGCAACATGCTGCAGTCGATTCTCATAAATTTTTTCACTAATCACGCTGGTGCCTTTTGCTGTCGACATCAGGGCCATAAACGGAGCCTGGAGGTCGGTGGGGAAGCCTGGGAACGGTTGGGTGGTGATGTCTGTTGCGACGATTTCACCGGGGGTGATCTGGATGCTTGTGTCCTTGATCTCGAGGTGACAACCGCAATCGCGCAGTTTTTGAAGCACGGCGTTCATGTGCTCAGGAAGAACCGGCTCCACACACATTTTGGAGCGGGTAATCGCCGCAGCGATCAGAAAAGTGCCGGCTTCGATGCGATCGGGGATGACGGAGTAACCGCGGCAGCCATGCAGTGACGACACCCCTTCAATTGTGATCACTGGGCCACCGGCACCAGTGACCTTGGCTCCCATCACATTCAGAAGATTTGCAAGGTCTTGAACCTCGGGTTCTTGGGCGGCGTTTTCAATCGTGGTGGTGCCTTCTGCCAGCACAGCTGCCATCAGAATCGTCTCTGTCGCGCCAACGCTGGGGCAATCCAACACGATCGCAGCTCCCTTCAGACGCTGGTTGGCTCCCTTGGCCGAGGCCGTCACGATGCCGTGTTGAACGCTGACAACGGCACCCAATGCTTTGAGGCCACGGATGTGTTCGACGACAGGCCTTGCTCCAATCCTGCATCCACCGGGCAGCGGGACTTTGGCGTGACCCATCCGACCGAGGAGGGAGCCAATGCTGAAAAAACTGGCTCGAAGGCTATTGACCAGCTCGTAGGGAGGTTCTGCGCTGGTGAGGTGTGCGGCGGTTAAACAGACGCGGCCGGTACTGCGCTGGACATCGACTCCAAGGGATCCAAGGATGTCCCCCATCCCTTGGATGTCGGTTAGAGCAGGAACATTGACTAATTCGACTGTTTCATCAGTCAATAAACTTGCTGTCATCAGCACGAGAGCTGAATTCTTCGCTCCACTGACTTTCAAGGTGCCTGCAAGAGGTTGACCACCCTTGACGTTCAGGTGCTGGGTGACACTCTCTTTCGACGTAATTGCACCCAACGCCATGTTTCCTATCCCTAACGATTTGCGCATATTCGCAATTGTCGATCAGACCGTCTAGAAGGCCGGCGTTCAAACTGGATTGTTGGTCGTGGTCTTCAGGGGCTCTTTTGGGTGAGTCAATGCCGTATGGTCGTCCGGTCGCTGATGCGACACGACTGCGGATGTGGCGGAATTGGTAGACGCGCTAGTTTCAGGTACTAGTGGTGGCAACATCGTGGGAGTTCAAGTCTCCCCATCCGCACTAACTTGATGACACGATCAACAATTCACCAACCATGATTGTCCTGAAGATCTCAAATGCTTCGGAGGTTGTGGCTTCAAAAGTTGGCCGTTTCTTGGAGCGCCTCACCCCCGATTCCATCGACCAGACGACGGTGGAGGATCAAGTGATTAAAAAATTGATCGAAAACCTGGCGGCTGAGGGATTAAAGGGTGAAGTTGCAGCCATTCATGGTCTTGAGCTTCAGGGCGAAGATTTGAATGTGCACAAAGGCCTCAAAGTTCGGAAGCACAGCACCTTTTAACGGTGAGTTTCCGAGAATTTTGTCGGAACCGTTGATCAGCAGCCGGCGTAATCCGTTGGTGAGGAGGCTTCGATCGCTGTCGTCGCGAACTGGACGCCTTGAAGCGGGGTTGCTTCTTCTCGAAGGCACGCATCTGCTTCAAGAAGTGTTGGCGATGGGTGGACAGCCCACCGAGCTGATCGCCACCGAGTCTTGGTTGGACCGCCACGCCGATTTGATCCAGGCATTGGATGCATCTGTTGTTGGGCGCACGGTGACCGAGGAGGTCTTGGCAGCAGCCCTCACCACCGTGACTCCTGACGGTGTGGCATGTCTCTGCCCGTTAACACTGCTGCCCGGGCCACCCGAAACCTGTGATTTTTGGTTGGTTTTGGACCGAATTCAGGATCCTGGCAATCTCGGAACGTTGCTTCGCACGGCCTTGGCCGCTGATGTGCAAAGCGTTTGGATGGGGTCTGGGGTGGATCCGTTGGGAGGAAAAGCCTTGAGGGCATCAGCCGGAGCGCTGTTGCAATTGCCCCATCGACGCTTTGGGCCTGGGGAGGAACAGGCAATTCAGGATCTCGAACAGGCCTTGCAACTGCTTTCTGCGCAAGGCGTTCAGGTGGTGGCCACCCTGGTGCCGGATGCGGCAGGCCCTCTCCCTCCGATGCCGTATTGGGATTTGGATTGGACTCGGCCGACCGCACTGGTCCTTGGCAATGAGGGTGCTGGTCTTCATCCGCGCCTTCAGGCCTGCTGCACCCATGCGGTGACCCTCCCGCATAGTCAAAGGGTTGAGTCGTTAAATGTGGCGGCTGCGGCGGTTCCGCTTCTTTTAGAGCGACGAAGAGCGAGAATGGCGGGTACGCAGCAGTAGTTCGGGTGAGCGACGCCAGCTTCGACTTCGACGTCATTGTGATCGGTGCCGGGTATGGAGGCTTTGATGCTGCCAAGCATGCTGCCGACCATGGATTGAAGACGGCGATCATTGAATCGCGCGACATGGGAGGCACCTGCGTGAACCGAGGCTGTGTGCCGTCGAAAGCACTCCTGGCCGCCAGTGGAAAGGTGCGTGAGCTTGCCGATGACAAGCACTTGTCGAGCTTCGGAATCCACGCAGCACCCGTGCGTTTTGAGCGCCAAAAAATTGCTGATCACGCCAATCAGTTGGTGCAAGCGATTCGCACGAACCTGACGAAGACGCTTGAACACTCCGGCGTCACCATTCTTCGCGGCCATGGTCGTCTTGAAGGCTCCCAGAGGGTTGGTTTGCGGGAACCCAGTGGTGTGGACCGTGTCATCACGGCGAAAGACGTGATCCTGGCCACCGGCTCTGATCCCTTTGTTCCGCCTGGCATTGAAACCGACGGTCGGACGGTGTTCACAAGCGACGAAGCCATCAACCTTGAGTGGCTTCCTCGCTGGATTGCCATCATCGGCAGCGGTTATATCGGCTTGGAATTTGCCGATGTTTACACCGCCCTGGGCTGTGAAGTCACGATGATTGAGGCCCTCGACCGTGTGATGCCAACGTTTGATCCCGACATCGCGAAGATTGCTCGCCGCAACCTGATTGAAGGCCGCGACATTGATGCACGCTCTGGTGTTTTGGCGCGCAAAGTGACCCCCGGGTGTCCGGTCCAGATTGAACTCGCCGATTTCAATAGCCGTGAGTTTGTCGAGACCTTGGAGGTGGATGCTGTGTTGGTGGCCACCGGCCGTGTGCCCACGAGCAAAGGGCTCAATCTCCAATGCTTAAACATCGAAACCAACCGTGGTTTCGTGCCGATTGATGATGCCATGCGTGTGTTGGTGAATGATTCACCAATCCCCCATCTTTGGGCTGTTGGTGACGTCACCGGAAAGCTGATGTTGGCGCATACGGCTGCTGCTCAGGGAACAGTGGCTGTTGACAACATCCTTGGCCACGCGCGAACGATTGATTACCGCAGCATTCCAGCGGCCACGTTTACGCATCCAGAGATCAGTTCTGTTGGATTAACGGAAGCTGATGCCAAGGCTCTTGCAGAGAAGGACAATTTCCCCTTGGGTGCAGTACGCAGCTATTTCAAGGCGAATTCGAAAGCCTTGGCAGAACTCGATAGCGATGGCGTGATGAAGCTGCTCTTCAATAAGTCGAGCGGGGAGGTGCTTGGTGCTCATATTTATGGTTTGCATGCTGCTGATTTAATTCAAGAAGTGGCGAATGCCGTGGCACGACGCCAGAGCGTGATACAGCTCTCGCAGGAGGTGCATACCCATCCCACGTTGAGTGAGGTAGTGGAGGTGGCTTACAAGCAAGCGGCCTCTCAACTGGTGGCTTGATTCGGGCTTTGATTCCTTTTTTAACCAGCGTTATCTCACTCTTTTTCATTCATGGTTATGGAGATTCGTCGTCGTTCGCCTAGTCCCAAGATTCGGGTCTCATACCTTGAGTACGGCGTTCCCCTCGATAATGAGGAGCCGCGCAATATTCTCGAAAAAATTGTTTGGGAGAAGGACCGGGAAGTGGAGTTGGCACGGGAAAAAGTGCCCTTAGATCAGCTCAAAAAAAAGATTGGCTTGCTGCCACCCACGAAGGATTTTATTGCCGCCCTGAAGCGGGCTCAGGTGAAGCCGGCGGTGATTGCTGAGGTGAAAAAGGCCAGCCCCAGCAAGGGGGTCATCCGTGATGATTTCGACCCTGTGGCCATTGCGAAGGCCTATGCCGCAGGGGGGGCAAGTTGCTTATCCGTACTCACCGATAAGCAATTTTTTCAGGGTGGTTTTGACGTGTTGGTTCAGGTGCGTGAAACCGTTGATCTGCCCTTGCTCTGCAAAGAATTTGTTCTGAGCCCGTATCAGCTTTTTCAGGCACGAGCTGCTGGTGCGGATGCGGTGCTGTTGATCGCCGCGATCCTCACGGATCAGGATCTTCGCTATCTCAACAAAGTGGCTCAATCCCTTGGTTTGGATGTGTTGGTGGAGGTGCATGACGCCTCGGAGTTGGAGCGGGTGCTCGCGATTGGAGGTTTTTCGTTGATTGGCATCAACAATCGCGATTTAGCCACATTTGAAACTGATTTAGCCACCACAGAGGTGTTGGTGAATCAATTCCGTGATCGTTTGCATTTGGACACCACGGTTCTGGTCAGCGAGTCGGGGTTGTTTGTGCGTTCCGATCTCGATCGGGTTCAGGCTGCTGGTGCGGAGGCCGTTTTGGTTGGTGAGGCTTTAATGCGTCAAGAGGATGTGGAATCGGCCCTCCATGCACTTGTGGGGGCGTGATGTCGCTCAGTCCTGCAGAATTGTTTTCTATCGCCTCGAGCTTTTGCTGATCAGCCTCCTGACGGGGTTCGCCGCTGGTGCCGTCCATGTCGTGGGTGGTGCTGACCATCTCGTTGCGATGACGCCTTTTTCCATGCGACAGCCTGTCGCAGCCCTCCGCTCCGGTTTGGCTTGGGGGGCGGGGCATTCGATCGGTGTGGTGGCTCTTGCCCTCGTGGCGATCGGCTTTAAAGACCTCGTTCACATCGAAGCGATGTCGGCATGGGCTGAATTCTTCGTGGGTATTGCTCTGTTGGTGGTGGGTGGCTTGGCGGTGCGTACCGCTTTTGGGCTCAAGCTGCATAGCCACGAGCACCATCACAACGGTGCGTCGATTCATCGGCATCTGCATCTGCACGTCCGTGGTCAGAGCAACCATCGACGCCATGCTCATGCCGCTTCAGGCCTTGGTCTGTTGCATGGTTTGGCGGGTGCGAGTCATCTCCTGGCTGTGATTCCTGCTTTGGCGCTTCCTCCCATGGGGGCCTTTGCCTACCTACTCGCCTATCTCGGCGGATCGATTGCGGCGATGGCGGCTGTTGTCAGCACCCTGTCGTTTCTCACCCTGCGGAGTGGTGCACGCATGCTGCCGTTGTTGGTGGGATGCACGGGTGCACTGTCCATTGCCACCGGTGCAGTTTGGTTGCAAAAAACATCTGCCGTTGTGTTCTGATGACGTTTAATCCTGATCTTTTGGCATGTTTGGTTCAAGGCAATCATCAATCCAAAGCGGTTTAAGTTGACTGTCGTGAATTCAGTTGAGTCATATTGATGATGCCTAAATTGATAATCCGAGTGGCAGCCTGAAAATGACTTCGTCTCATGCTTTTGTGGAGTCTGGACGCTGGAAGCTGATCCCGGCGTTGATCATGCTAGGCCTAACGCAACTGGCCTCAATGCAGGGCTGGCCAATTCTCCTTTGCTTCATTATCTCGGCCATCGGAATCATTCCAATCGCCCTTCTGCTGAGTGATGCGACAGAAGAAATCTCAGAGCATAGTGGACCAACAATTGGGGCTATTTGCACTGCGGTCTTTGGAAATTGCGCGGAATTCATTATTGCTTTTTCAGCCCTAAGGCTTGGGCTGATCGATGTTGTTAAGGCCAGTATTACTGGGGCGATTCTGTCTGATCTATTGCTTGTTACTGGTTTAGCCATGTTGATCGGAGGGCTGAGATACAGCGAACAAAGCTTTCAGCCCACCATGGTGCGTACAAATGGAGCGGCGATGACCTTGGCTGTTATGGCCATGGCACTTCCTGCTGCATTGATCAGCACATCTGGGATTGATGATCCTGTCGCCATTCATGGTCTGTCCATGAATGTTGCGGTTGTTCTCATTGTTATTTATTTCCTAACATTGATCTTTTCGCTGGCTACTCATAGTCATCTGTTTGACCCCCTGCATGTTGAGAATGATGAGGGGAGTTTGGTTTCACCACCAACAGCATCAGTGGGTTTAACGCCTTGGGTTGTGCAATTGATTCTGAGTACCGCTTGTTTGGCCGTTCAATCGGAAAGCTTCGTTCACTTTCTTGAGCCAGCAACAGAGCAGCTTGGGTTTAGTGCGTTGTTTACAGGGATCATCATTATTCCAATTATTGGAGGCTTTTCAGAGTATGTGCCTGCAGTCAAGGGTGCCTTGAAAAATCAAATGGATTTGCCGATCTCATTGGCAATGGGATCCAGCTTGCTTGTGGCACTACTGATTGCCCCGGCGCTCATCATTATTGGATCGATTATTGGTCAACCGATGGATCTCGATTTCACGGCATTTGAAGTGATCGCACTTTTCTTTAGCGTTGTTATTGTTAACTTCGTGAACATGGATGCAAAGTCAAATTGGCTTGAAGGAGTTCTTCTTTTGGGAATGTTTTCAATCTTTGGTGCGGCTTTCTTTTATTATCCGAGTTGAATGCCGAAGCGATTTATTTTATTTTTTTGATTTTTGCCATGCTGTTTTGCAATCAAGCTTTATGCGTCATGACCATGCTTGATTTGGATCTGTTGGATTGCGGCTTTAGGGATGATGGTGCCTGGAAGGCAAAGGCTTAGGGCTGACGCGAGATACGACGATGCCGATCAAGGCTGATCGAGGGATGCGTCCCAGTTGCCGACTGTCGGTGCTCGATGCAGGGTTGTCCCCCAACAGAATCATCCCGTCGCTCTCCAGGCTCTGCAGTCGTTTGATCAAGCGAAGTCCTGGTCGGAAGGGATGCCACGCCACCACCACTGCGCCCAAAGGTGGCGGTTCTGTGTGGCCTGCAAGGCGTCGAACCAGCACGCGATCATCAGGGTTCAGCGTGGGAACCATCGAGTTCCCTTCCACCTTGAGAAGCAAGCGACGTCCACAAAAAAGCAGCAACAGATCCTGAAGACCTGCTGCTGCGATGAATGGAATTGATGAGCAAATTTGGCTCAGGATGCAGTGACCCAGGTGTCATTGCGGCCTTTGGATTGCCAGAACATGCCATGAATTTTTTCAACGGCTGCCATCAGTTCTTCCGCTTTGCCTTGATCGATATGCACCTTGCAAGCGCTGCAAAGCTTGGCTGCTTTCCAGAATGTGTCGTGCAGATCAGGGAAGGTGGCGAGGTGATCAGGCTTGAAGTAGTCCGTCCAAAGGATCAGCAGCTCTTTCTTGGTTTTCTGAGCTTCCTCCTCCTTGATTGCCACAAACCGGCTGAAGGTGTTGTTGTAGGTCGCTAGGGCTGCAGCATTGCCAGCAGCAGGCGCTTCGAGCGCCTTCAGCTTTTTGGTCATGGAAAGGACTGCCTCAGCTGCCACCCGGGCAGAAGCAGGGTCGTAGACACCACACGGTCCATCGCAGTGTGCTTCCACGACGGGAGCAGGCAGAGCGCAGACAATGGCGTTGAGGGCCGAACGCAACATCGTTTTTAGGATCGAAATTGGCTTTCAATGAGCCTAGCTTCCACTCACTTCTTGACGTCGAGTAATTCGACCTCAAACAGCAAGGTGGCGTTTGGGGGAATGACGCCGCCGGCGCCACGTTTGCCATAGGCCAGGTCTGGGGGGATCACCAGATTTCGCTTACCGCCCACCTTCATCCCGGCGACACCCTCGTCCCATCCCTTGATTACCCGTCCAGCGCCAAGCGGGAAGCTGAACGGTCCGCGGCCATAGCTGCTGTCGAACTCTTTGCCGTTTTCCAGGGTGCCTCTGTAATTCACGATCACCGTTTGGCCCGCAGTGGCTTCCTCTCCTGTTCCCACCTCGACTTCCGTGATTTTCAATCCACTGGGAAGAAGACGGGTGTCGGGGGCATCCATGGGGCCGCCAAGGGCGGATGCATCGGCTTGATTGCTGTCTGGGGCCATGGCGAAAAGTGTTGGGTTGGGGTTTTCGGGGTCCAGTTCGAAACTGGATGCAGCAGTGGCTTTGGATTCGGGACGCACGACAGCGGTCTCCGCTTGAGGAGCTGCCGTCACCGTGGAAGGAGAGATCAGCTGACTGACAAAAGCCAGAAGTAGGCAAGCCACACACACCGATGTGGAGATCAAGATGTCGCGCACAGAACCCGATTCGGATGGTTGCAATTGTGGCCTCTCACAGGTCCGGGAGGATCTATTCAGGCCGGTTGAGTTGACGAAAGTGTTGTTCCAGCCGATCGAGCCGTCCTCGAAGTTCGTCGACTTCTTTTTGGCTCGGCACGCCGAGGTCTTGAAGGAGATTGTCTCGGTTGCGTTCGAGGTTCCGTCCCATTTGTTGTTCAAGCTCTGGGGTCTCTCCCCGCAAAGCCTTCAGCACGTCGTCCACCAAGGCTGATGCCTGGTTGGGATCCAGCTGACCGTTGCTCACCCATGCTTGGGTCACCCCACGTAGCCGGTCGGCCACAAGGGTTGTGGTACCGAGTCCACGGAGCAAAAGCTGCTGAAGCGGGTTGGCGTCCATGGGAGGCAGCAAAGGGCTGGCGTTCAGGATGGCCTGGTCCTGCCCCCCCTGACCATGGGCGATCACCGACTGGCAGCTGGCTGGCGCACCGTTTTGGGGGGTGTGTTGGCGGGGTTGGCTCCTTCGTTGGGCGGCCCGCTACTGATGCTGCCTGCGCTGGCGTTGTTGTGGTCGTTCGCTGAACGCACCCGTTGGTGTGCGGCTTGGGGGCTGTTCGCCGTACTGGTGAGCCACGCCTGGTTGCTATCCCTGCATCCACTCACCTGGATGGGGGTGCCTGCTTTTTTAAGCCTTCCGGTGGCGATCACCCTTTGGCTGATCTGCGGCCTTTGTGCGGCGGGGTTGTTGGCGTTGTGGTCGTTTGTGCTGCAGCGCTGTCGTCGTTGGTGTCCGCGATGGGCCCCCTGGCAGCTTGCTGCTCTGTTGGCGTTGATGTGGGCCTGGGCTGAACTGGTGTTGTCGGGTTCACCCTTGTTTTGGATCGGGGTTGGCAGCAGCGCCCTGCCCTGGGACCTGCCGCTCGCTGGGCTGTCCCGCTGGTTTGGCTCCGGGGGGTTGGTCGTGGTGCAACTGATGTGGGCTTGGTGGATTTGGAGGTTGGTGGAGCATCGAGCCGACAACCGTCGTGCCGCAAACCGTCGAGGCCTATGGATCGGTTTTGGCAGCCTTGTGTTCGCCCATGGCCTCGGCGCTGTGTTGTTGGCGACAACACCTCCGGCAAGCGGCGCCCTGACTCTGGCGGTGTGGCAGCCAGCCGTGCCAACCCGTGAGAAGTTGGATCTGGAGCAGCAGCGTCAGCTTCCTCAGGCTTTGCTTGCGGCGTTGCAAGGGGCGGAAGGCGAGCAAGTCGATGCTTTGGTGGCGCCGGAGGGTCTGCTCCCGTCCCGTTGGCGCATGCCCCAGGGGGCACCAGCCGTGCCTTTGATCAGTGGTGGATTTCGCTGGGTACGGGGGCAGCAGCGCAGCGCATTGCTGCTTGTCTCACCAGGCGCTGAACGCCCAGATCCTCTCCTCGATAAACATCGGCTGGTGCCCATTGGGGAATGGATGCCGCCGCTTCCGGGGGGATTGACCGCCGGATTGTCGGCGGTGGGGGGACTGCATCCAGGGGATGCATCGCGGCTGTTTTCCGTCTTCGACACCCCTGCTGCTGGGGCTATTTGCTACGAAATTGCCGATGGGAGCGCCCTGGCTCTGGCCACAGCCGAAGGGGCGGAATGGCTGCTCTCGATCGCCAATCTCGATCCGTATCCCTTGCAGTTGCAGCGACAGTTTTTGGCGATGGCGCAGCTGCGGGCGATTGAATCGGGTCGTGACCTGCTCAGCGTTGCGAATACGGGGCCAACGGCGCTCATCTCCGCCGATGGCCGTGTGGAGCGCCTGGTGCCGTCGATGCAGGCCGGAATCGCCACGGTGACCATTCAGCTTCGCGAAGAAACGGGCTTTTATCCCTGGTTGGTTTCGAAGTCCCGCTGAAGCAATCCACCCCCCAGCACTCTGTCGCCCTCATAAAACACGGCTGCTTGCCCTGGGGCGATGGAAAACTGCTCATCCTCAAACACCAGTTGGCAACGGTGGGGCCGCTGGCGTTGATGGTCGTCATCGGTTGGGGGCAGCGGGGTGAACCGGGCGGTGACGGGAGCACTGCGATATCGCACTTGCACCTCGAGGTCCATGGGCTGTACGGGCGGATCGATGGAGACCCAGTTGATCGCTCCCACAACAGCTTCCTGACGGCCGGCTTCCGCGCGTGGGGCCACCACAACGCGATTCATCGCTGGGTCGAGCTTCACCACGTGCAACGGCTCTCGCCAAGCCACGCCAAGGCCCTTGCGCTGACCAATGGTGAAGTGTTCGATGCCATCGTGTTCGCCCACCACGGTGCCGTCCTTCAGCACGATGTCCCCTTGGCGGGGCGGCAGGTACGTATCGAGAAAGGCCCGCATGGATCCGTGATGGTCCGCCAGGCATAGGTCTTGGCTTTCGGGCTTTTCAGCCGTGCGCAGGCCATGGCGGCCGGCTTCGATGCGCGTATCCGGTTTGGTGAGTTCGCCAAGGGGAAAGACGATCCTGCCAAGGGCGTTTTGCGGCAGGTCGTAGAGGAAATAGCTCTGGTCTTTGCGGGAATCCATCCCTCGCAACAGCTGATGGCGACCACGATCACCGCCATGACGGATGCGGGCGTAGTGCCCTGTGGCAATCCTTGGAAGATTGCGCTGCTGCGCTGCCCAATCGAGCATGGGGCCAAATTTCACAGAGCGGTTGCACTGAGAACAGGGCAGCGGTGTGATGCCGTCGTTGTAGCCATCGACGAGTCGTTGAACGATCTCTTTTTGAAAGGTGTCGCGGGTATCGACCACGTGGTGAGGGATGCCCAATTGATCACAAATCCCTGCGGCGTCTACCAGCCCTTCCGCACAGCAGGCTCCTTTCCCGCTCATTAACCACAGCGTCAATCCCTCAACCTCCCAGCCGGCCTCCACCAGCAGGGCAGCGGTTAACGAACTATCCACCCCACCCGACAAGCCCACGGCGACGCGATGCTCTCCCGGCCACTGGCGCAGCCGCGTTAGGGCCGCTGCGCCGGCCTCCGTCATGCTTGTTCCAAGGGCCATGGGCGGCGCAGGGAGATCACTCCATAGTGATCTTCCGGCAACCAACTCCGCCATGGGATGGAGTCCCGCTGCTCAGAGCGATAACGAGATTGCTGGGACTGCGGTTTTTTGGGGATGCTTTAACTCCTGCTGCCAGCAGCGCATCAAGACACTGCAAATCCCAGGCTGAAACGTTGCTTTTGCAGGCGCTGCCTTGCGATGAATGGACGCTCGGCGAGGCCATTGGCACGCTGGGCTTGTTCTGGGGCGATGGGCGTTGTGCGGGCGTGTTGTCTGGACTGATTCTTCAAAATCCGTTGCTGAGACTGGGCTTTGAATGGCTTCTTGGACTGATTCTCAAACGCTTCGCGACCCAACGATTATGAGTTTTGCTGTATGAAGATCCTCACATAAAGGTGTCAAATGAATACAAATTTGCCCGCGGAGTGATGAATTTTCTCCCGTTTGGATTTGTCGAAATCGGGCCGTTTTTTTTGAATTAGGGAATATTTGTTAAGGCCAAATGTTTCGATTTCCTAGCTGGAATCTGAAGGGTTGCTGAAAAAGAGCCCTGCTTTTGTTTCTTCGTAAGAAAGTCTTTGCACATTCGGGCTGCCTCCATGGTGTCCACAGCTTCTAAGCCGCTCGAGACGCAGCGTCGCCGCAGCAGCGACCCTGTCAGTTGGTATCTCGCCACCATTGGAAGGATTCCTCTGTTGACGCCAGCAGAGGAAATTGAATTAGGCAACCAAGTGCAAGCCATGATGGCTTTCACCGAAGATGGTTCAAAGGATTTCAAGGTTGATGATTTAACGACCCAGGAGCGTCGAATGCTCCGGATTGGTCGACGAGCAAAAGAGCGGATGATGAAGGCCAACCTTCGTCTCGTCGTCAGCGTCGCCAAGAAATATCAAGGCAAAGGTCTCGAGCTTCTCGATTTGATTCAGGAAGGGTCCCTTGGACTGGAACGGGCTGTTGAAAAATTTGACCCCACCAGGGGATACAAATTTTCCACCTATGCCTTTTGGTGGATTCGTCAGAGCATGACCAGGGCGATTGC
>JBDQPG010000036.1:0-21762 GCA_040260695.1 Synechococcus sp. SFB_27S_18OctNov_coas_78
CATCACTGAAATCACCGACGAACTGCGTCGTCTGATCAAAGAATTCGAAACCGAACTCGCCGTCCTCCGTGGCCGCGTTGATGGCCTCGAAGCCCGTGTTGGCGAACTGGAAGCAACTCAGTTCTCCACCACCACCAAGCTCAAGGGTGTCACCAACTGGACCCTGGGTGCAGCGAAGGCCCACGGCCAAGGCAGCGACCGGTTTGAGAAGTATCACGGCGGTACCTCCTTCAGCTACAACCTTGAGCTGAACCTGGAAACCAGCTTCACCGGTAAGGATCTGCTGTACACGCGTCTGCGTGCCGGCAACATGGACAACATCTATGGCCCTGGCAAGGGTGAGAACGGAGAAGGCTTCGGCAGCTTGTTCGCCCAGGAGTACGGCTACGACTCCGACGGCGCTGTTGAAGTGAACCGTCTGTACTACAGCTTCCCCATCGGTAAGGAATTCACCGTTGTCGGCGGCCCTGTCGTTCGTATGGACGACATGCTTGCGGTATGGCCTAGCGCCTATCCGTCCGATGCGACCTACGACTTCTTCACCTACGCCGGTGCACCTGGTGCCTACAACTTCGCCCTTGGTGGTGGTGCAGGTATCTACTGGCAGACCGAAGGTGGTTTCAGCATCTCCACCAGCTACATCTCCACCAACGGCAACCTCAGCAACCCCAACAAGCGGGGCAATGACGGCGGCGGTGTGATGACCGACGCTGCTCAGGCAAGTGCCACCACTCAGATCGCTTATGCGCCTGAGAACTGGGGTATTGCGGCTGCTTACACCTACTTCTCCGGTGGTAAAGGCAACCGTTCTGAGTACATCGGCAACTCCAACCTTGGTGCTGCCATCCTGTCCTCTTCCTCCAACAGCAACAGCTACGGCTTGAGCGCATGGTGGACCCCTGAAGAGTCCGGCTGGATTCCTTCGATCTCCACCGGTTGGGGCCTGACAGACGTCGGCAACAGCGACCGTCTTAACGTCAGCAGCGCCACGACTCAGTCCTGGTATGTCGGCCTTGAGTGGGACGACGTCTTCCTGGAAGGCAACTCCTTCGGTATGGCCGTCGGTCAGCCCACCTTCATCACCGACATCGATGTGAAGGGCGGCAAGAACGAGAGCGACTTCCTGAAAGGTGGCGGCTACGCCTGGGAATTCTTCTACAAGTTCCAGGTCACCGACAACATCACAGTGACTCCTTCTGTGACCTACCTCAGCGCTCCTTTCCTGAACATGCAGAGTGGCGACAACAAGTTCAACGCGATGAGCGGCTTGGTCAAAACCACCTTCAAGTTCTGATCAACTCCTGTTGGGCAACTTCGGTTGCCAACACGTTGTTCCAAACCCCCCATTCTGGGGGGTTTTTTTATGGTGAACACCAGCACGAGCTGCCTCCATGCCGATCGCTGCAGACATCACGGCTTTGATCGGGGCGACACCGTTGGTGCGCCTGAACCGTCTGCCCCAGGCCTGCGGTTCTCAAGCTGAGATCTTGGCCAAATTGGAGAGTTTTAATCCGTCGGCATCCGTGAAAGATCGCATCGCCAGCGCCATGGTTCTTGATGCGGAACAGGCCGGCACGATTCGTCCTGGTCGGACCGTTTTGGTGGAGCCCACAAGTGGAAACACCGGGATCGCTCTGGCGATGGTGGCCGCTGCGCGGGGTTATCGCTTGATTCTCACCATGCCAGAAACCATGAGCACCGAGCGTCGAGCGATGCTTCGCGCCTATGGAGCTGAGTTGCAGCTCACCGATGGGTCCGAGGGGATGAAGGGGGCGATTGCTTTAGCCAAAGAGCTGGTGGCTGAAATTCCGGAGGCCTATCTGTTGCAGCAGTTCGACAATCCCGCCAACCCAGCGGTGCATGAACGCACCACAGCTGAGGAGATTTGGACCGACTGTGATGGGGTGCTTGATGTGCTCGTAGCCGGTGTGGGTACAGGAGGAACCATCACTGGGTGTGCCAGCGTTTTGAAACAGAGAAACCCTCAGTTGCAAGTGGTGGCAGTGGAGCCAGAGGCGAGTCCGGTCTTATCGGGCGGCTTGCCTGGGGCCCATCGGATCCAGGGCATCGGCGCCGGTTTTATTCCAGAGGTGTTGGACCTTGATCTGATTGATTTAATTGTCAGCGTGAGCGATGACGACGCCATGGAGATGGGGCGACGTTTAGCGAGAGAGGAAGGTTTGCTTTGCGGGATTAGCAGTGGTGCCGCCATCGCCGCCGCACTCCGGTTGGCGCAACAGCCAGCGATGGCCAACAAGCGCATGGTGGTGATCTTGGCCAGTTATGGCGAGCGATATTTGTCGACGCCGATGTTTAGTCGTGGCTCTGCATTACCGGCGCGACGCGATGGGCAGTTGTGAGGCCTGAACGATGAATGATCCCTACACCGTGCTCGAAGTCAGCAGCCATGCTTCAGCGGCCGAAATTAAGGCCGCTTACCGACGTTTGGTGAAGCAGCATCACCCCGATGCGGGTGGGGATGATCAACGGATGTTGGCGTTGAATGCTGCTTGGGAGGTCTTGGGCGATCAAGACCGTCGCCGCAATTTTGATCGCACTCGGATCTCCCCACCCGCTGCATCCCGACAACCTGACCTTCGCCGTGCGAGATCGGTACACAAGCAAGCCGTTGCGGCCGATGATGCCTTGGTGGAATGGCTGCGTCGGGTGTATGCCCCGATTGATCGCATGCTTGGAGAAGTGATCAATCCCTTCCCTGGACAGTTCAAGGCCTTATCGGCAGACCCCTATGACGACGAGCTGATGGAGGTGTTTTGCCGTTATCTAGAAACCAGTGTGCGCAAGATGGAACGGGTCAAGACGTTATTTCAGTCGCTACCAACCCCCGCTTCAGCGCGTGGCTTCGGTTTGAGTGTTTATCACTGCTTATCGGAGGTGGAGGATGCCCTGGCTGAACTGGAGCGCTACACGATGGGGTATGTGGACAATTACCTCCACGATGGTCGCGAGATGCTGAGGGAAGCGAAACAACGCCGAAAACGGCTGCAGGATGAACGTCGGCGACTTGAAATTCTGTGAGCCAGCGTTGCCGTTTTTGGGGAGGTGTTGCCCTGATTTGGCTCTTCGCCACCTTGGCGGATCGGCTGTGGTGGACCTTGCAGGCTGGTGTTCCCGCCTGGGATCAGGCTGACTATCTCAACAGCGCCCTCGACCATGGGCGAGCGCTCGGACTGCTCCCAGGAGGTGTCTGGCAAGGGTGGGATGCGCTGTTGGATCTGTCGCCAAAAATCCCCCCCCTCGCCTCCTTGGTGAACGGCAGCGTGATGGCGGTGAGTGGCGGAGCGCCAGAACAAGCGGCTTGGAGTCTCAGCCTCTGGCATGGCCTTCTGCTGTTCGCTGTTGCGGGCTGGGGCCATCGTTTGTTTGGGCCGGGTCTTGCTTGGCTGGCCTGCGGTCTCACCGCCATGGTTCCAGCGTTGCTGGAGCTGCGAACCGACTACGTCTTAGAGATGCCCCTCGCAGCGGTTTGCACCCTTGCGCTCTGGCGGCTGGATGTGTGGTGTGACGCCTCCGGCGGGGGGCGATGGCACCAGGCTTGGGGTTGCACGCTTGCCGCCTTGGCGGCGTTGTTGGTGAAGCAAAGCGCTTTTCTGGTGCTCACCCCTGCCGGACTTTGGGCGTTATGGATCGTGTTCTACCGCCGGGGCCATTGGTTGCGTCAATCCCTGCTCTTGCCGTTGATGGGTGCGGCTCTGCTTGGACCGTGGTTGCGTCACAACTGGATTACGAGCCTTGGAGGTACCAATCGAGCTGTGTTCGAATCGGCCGCGCGGGAGGGGGATCCCGGCGTTCTCAGTTGGGCGAGTTGGTTTTGGTATCCCCGCTTGTTGCCTGAGCAGCTCGGGGCGGTACTCCTCGCCATTGGATGTTCCGGACTAATGCTTTGGTGGCTCCACCGACACGAGCCCAGCCCAGACCGAGCTTGGTCCTGGCGCTGGCTGCTGATCAATCTCTTGGCAGCTTGGATTCTCACCACGTTGAGTCCGAACAAAGGAGACCGCTACATCGCTCCCCTGTTGCCAATGCTGGTGCTGTTGTTGTCCCGTGGTTGGTGGCAGTGGGGACTTTGGTGGCAACACCAGGGTCTGCGCTGGATACGTCCGTTGCTTGCGGCAGGTTTGTTGGCGTGTAGTCCAGCCGGATGTTCAAGCCAGCTGGAGCGCTTGGGGGATCGCCCTCGAGGTCCTCTGCAAGCTCTGGTGGATGCCGCTGGTGGTGCGGACCCATCCGTGCCATCGCGCACCTTGATTGTGGTGCCGAGTACGCCAGACCTAAACCAGCACAACGTGTCTTATTACGGCCGCCGCGATGGAGGGCACGTGGTGGGTCGCCAATTGGGGGGCAATGATGCAGACCGAGACCCCGTGTTGGAACGGGCGGATTGGGTCGTCCTCGCCGAAGGCGATCAGGGTTCGGTGCGCAAGGCCGCCCGTCGTCTCGATCGCGCCGTCCGTCGCAGTGGCGTCTTCGATCCGGTGGAGCAATTTCAGCGCCCCCAAGGAGGGAGTTATTCCCTATGGCGTCGGCGCGGCGATCAGCCTGTGCAGGGGCCAAGTTTTGCCGAACGTTTTCCATTGCTAGCCCTTGGCTTGGCCCAGGGGCCTGCCGGCCTCGATCCTGTTTTTAGCGCCGTTGCGCTGGAACACATGCTGGATGGCCATTTCAGTTATCGACAGCCGGTGTCTCTCGAAGCGACCCGGCGTTTACAGATCAACCCAAAGGATCAACAAGCCCGATGGACCTTGGCGTTGCTGGCTGTGTTGGCGAACCGGCCGAATGAGGCTTCAGAGCAATTTGCTCAGCTGCAAAAGCTCATTCCTGATACCCCCTGGCCATCGGCTTACCGCAGCATTGTGAATCTTGCCGGGTGGAATCCATGGGCGGCCATGGTGGTTGCGGACAGGGCCGCCAAACAGCATCAGGACCCCGTGCTTCGGGCGCTTGGCGATCTCAGCGGTGTGTTGGCTGGAGCTGTTTGGCGACTTCCCTCAGCTCTGAACAGTGTCCCTGCTGCTGTCACATCCGTCGAAGCGGCCTTGGACAGTTCCGATTAGGAGCAACCCTCCAACTGATCCATGCGCAGCCAGACGTCTGGGACGGGGCGATTCCAACGCACTTGGCCGTAGTCACCCTTTACGACCAGCAGTTCACCAGGACCTTCAAAGATGTAGTCCGGTGGTGTGGGATCACTGGCAGCAGCTTCGATGCTGGCGGAATAGGCCTTCCGGTTCACTTTCACCAGTGCACCTTTTCGTAGGGCTGCCGGTTTGGCTTTGGCGGGTGCGCTGGTGTCGGAGTCGGCCATTTCAGGTCCAGAAGACATCAGCAGGCTAAAACCAACGGGATACAGCAACCAACCCTGTGCACGATCACTTAGCCCTCTACTTAATGGCATTTGGCGGTCTGCTGTTGGCGGCAGTGCTGCTGGATGACCTAGCCGATCGCGTCAAATTGCCAGGAATTCTTCTGGTGTTGGCTTTGGGATTGCTGGTCGACAACGACCTGCGCTCGACCAGTGAGCCATTGCTGTCACTCGTCCGGGCGGATCGAATCACCCAATCGGCGTTGGTTCTGGTTCTCTTTTTTGGTGGGCTCACCACCAATTGGACGCGGATGAAATCTGTGATCCGACCCGCAGCTCGGCTCGCCAGCCTCGGGGTGTTGCTGACGGCCGGGTTGCTCACGCTGATTGGCGTGGGGGCGCTCTTGGCGCAGGGGACATGGCAAGTGGGACGGCTGGCCCAGGTGTTGTTTGTTGGGGCGATGTTGAGCAGTACGGATGCTTCAGCAGCTCTTTCACTGTTGCGGCCCCTTGCCGGTCGCTTGCCGCAGCGGGTGTTGGATTTGATCGAGATGGAATCCACCATCAACGATCCAATGGCGGTGGTTTTGGCGAATGTGGCTTTGGCTCTAGCCGGTGGCACGGGTTTAGCCACAGCCGATGTGGTGACGGACGTGATCCGGCAATTCCTCCTGGGTGGACTGCTCGGATTCATTGGCGGCAGCATGATTTCGCAGCTGCTGATGGGGAGTCAATCGCTCACCCGGGGCTCAATGCTGCCGGTGGTGAGTTTGGCTCTCCTATTGGTGTTGTCAGGAGGCACCACGTTGATGGGGGGAAGCCCTCTCTTAGCTGCTTATGTGGCGGGCCTTGTGCTGGGCAATAGCCGTGCTGCAGAGCAAGAGGTGCTTGAAGAAGCCCATTCCAGCTTCGCAAAAATGGCTGAGCTGATGCTTTTTCTTTGCTTGGGCTTGGTGGTGGCCCCTCAAAGTGTTGTCGAAGCCGCCGGTTGGGCGTTCTTGTTGGTGCTGGCGATGCAGCTTGTTCGCTGGGTGATGGTGCAGCTGCTGTTGCTGCGAGCTGATTTTCAAAGCAGTGAAAAGCGCTTCGTTTGTTGGACGGGCTTACGCGGTGCTGTTCCCATTGCCATGGCGATTCAGGCATGGGCTTCGCCCGTTCCTTGGGGGAAGTGGATGCCACCCCTCGCCTTGGCCGTGGTTTTGTTTGGCTTGCTGCTTCAGGGATTTGCGTTGGTGCCGATCGCGCATCGTTTAGGTCTGGTGTTGCCGTCGGAAGAAGTGGAACCCACTTAGCCTTGCGGCCTGTGCAATCCCTGCCCCATGCGTCTGTTGCTGCTTGGCTGCACTGGCTTTGTTGGCCGTGAGCTGGTTCCTGCTTTGTTGGAGGCGAATCATCAGCTCACGTTGGTGAGCAGACGCTTGGCTCGGGGCTACGAGGCAGAACGCGCCGATGGACGACTCAAGTGGTTGCAGCTGGACCCCGCCAAGGCTGTGTCCTGGCAAACCCCTGAGTTGGTTGAGGCCCTATCTGCCACTGATGCCGTGGTGAATCTGGCCGGTGAGCCCATCGCCGAAAAACGTTGGACGGCTGCCCATCTCCAGGTGTTGGAGGACAGCCGCTTGGAGACAACGCGCTTGTTAGTCGATGCGATGGCGGCTTCAGCGTCAGCACCGTCTGTGCTGGTCAATGCATCAGCGGTTGGCTTCTTCGGAACGAGTCTCACGGCCCGATTTGTGGAGTCCAGTCCGGCAGGTGACGACTTCCTTGCCTCGTTGTGTCAGCGCTGGGAAATGGCCGCTGCAGCGGTCCCCGATTCCGTGCGTCAGGTGAGTGTTCGGATTGGCATCGTTTTGGCTCCTGGTGGTGGTGCACTCGGCAAAATGTTGCCAATTTTTCGCACTGGTTTCGGAGGGCCGATTGGCAGTGGCAAGCAATGGATGAGCTGGATTCATCGCAGTGATCTTTGTGCTCTGATTCAGATGGCCCTGACTGATGCGTCTTGGTCTGGGGTGATGAACGCGGTCGCACCAGAACCTGTATCGATGTCAGTTTTCTCGAAGCAGTTGGGGCGAAGCCTCAATCGCCCGAGCCTCTTGCCAGTGCCTGGCCCCGTGTTGCGGCTCCTTCTCGGAGATGGTGCCAAGGTTGTTCTTGAGGGCCAGCAGGTGGCCTCTGAGCGGCTGGACTCCTTGGGATTTAGCTTCCGCTACCCGACCCTGGCTTCAGCCCTCGCCGCTGCCACCAGCTAAGGATTCCGCTCAAAACAGCAGCCATGATGAGCAGGCTGATCGCTGGGGTGAATAACGGTTGCCATAGCTGTTGAAACAGATCCATCGGAGCTGACTGACCCTGGCTTTGGGCAAGCACTGCGGTCACAAAAAATCCGGCGCCAAGAAACACCACCAGCACATTCAGCATCAACAGCCGATCCAGCCAGCGTTTCCAAGTTGGTTCCGTTCCTGCCGTCATGGTGCTGTTGATGGACAAAGGCCGCCAATGGCTGAAGCCATTCTCAGACCACCTCCGCTGCTGCCCAACCTGCGCTTTGCCTCGGTGTGGCACTGCCGCTGGAAGTCGAGGTCATCATGGATTCGCTCTAGCAACTGCAGGGCAAGTTGTGCGGAAGCTGAAAGATTTTCAGCGCTGCCGCTGCCGCCAGGAGCGCAGAACACGGTGGGTCCGAGGAGGCGCCGCTGGGCTTCAGCAAATGATGGTGTGAATTGGGGGCCCTGCCCTGGAAGTTGGAGCACTGGTTTGGCCAGGCCAACGGCCTGTTCTGCTGCGGTGCCGGCCATGCTGATCACGAGATCACTTTGCTGCAAAACGGCTTGAAAAGCGCCGCGACGCACCCGAATGGAAGGGGCTCCCTTGTGCACCAGTTGTCCATTCCGAAGCTGCCAACCCACGCTGTTGGCGCAACGGTTTAAGCCTGCGTCATCGAGGCTGGACACGAGGGCTAGTTCGAGCGAGATCTGCATGTTTTCGGGCAGTTGAGCGCTCATGGCTAAAAGCAACAGGAGGTTCGCTTCCAGTTCAGGGCGACGGCTACCGGGCACAAGGCCGATCCGATGACGGACGTTGGCCATGGGCTGCATCGGTGTTAACACCGGATCCATAAATGGATTGCCGAGAAACTGCACGGGTCGTGCCAGTTGTTCACTCAGGTCATCTGCAGTGAGCTGATCGCGGCTGTAGACGGCTTGAAAAAGGTTGCCAGACAGCATCGGGCCACAGGGCCATGGGAGCCGAAGTCGGCCTTCGTAATGGCTGGAGTACGCCACGAGATAGGTGGCAACTGGTCGACGGGTGAGCCAGGCAGCAATCACGGGAATGACATCGCCCACGACCACGATCAGATCAAACCGATGGGCGTTGCGCAGAAGGCGGATGAGCCGCCGAAGCAGATAGAGAATTTGTCCTTGGAGCAGTTCCGTGAGCCGTCCCTGCAGACTCGTGTATCCAAGTCCGCCGGTGCTGAATTCATGGCTGCTGCCCAGTAATGGGATCTTGGCTTGTCGGTAAGGGCGCCCCAGTCCGGCTAAGGGCAGTGCACTTACCTCATGGCCTAGATCACGGAGTGCATTGGCCAGCAACGATCCCGAGAGATCTTCGCCATGGCCATTACTGAGTAAGAGAATGCGCCCCATTCACCACATCCAGGTGGAAGGATCAGGAATGCCGTTGGATTCCCTCGTCATTTTGAGTCGCTGGGTTTCCCGGGCCAAATGTTCGTCACGACGTTGATTGGTCCGTTCCTTGGCTGCGTGGCGGCTGGCCTCGGAAGGAAGTCGGGTGATCGTCCACATCCCAACCATTCTGCCAACTGCTTGAAGACATCAGTGCCGCGTTACATGAGCTTGATGTCTTGCTTGATTAGAAAGGTGTCTTCCGAGAAGTTGGCAAGTAAACCCCCTTCAAATCCCCAGCCAGATTCTTTGAGGTTTTGATTGAGATAAAGAGAATGTGTTCGATCGTCAAAAACAAAAACTTTCGTGGTTTTTTCCGCCTTTGTAAGGCCGCGAGCTGAATTCACGATTTTGAGTTTTGTAGATGCTTTCGGTAGAAAGTCTGCGTTGATCAGCAACTGATCACCAGACTCCGGATCGAAGTTTGGAAGGTTGATGCCTCCATCGATTAGAGCATCAATTTGATATGGATTTTTAGCACTGTTAGGCAAAGGAGTCATGATTTCACTGGTGCTGTCCTCCGCAAAACCCCAGATCTCACCTAAGGCGTTGAAATCTGCTTCGCTAAACCAGGTGGCATAGCTTTTACCTCCCCTGTTGTACGACATGATCGTGTCGCGATCATCGTATTTGCGTGAATAGGGCTTTCCGCCAGGATGATCAAGTCCGAGCATGTGGCCGATCTCATGAACAATGACATGCTCTTCGTAATTGCTGAGTCCTCGTTGATTGTTTAATTCGAGTTGGCTCACAATGTAAGACTTCTCTACCTTGAGAGAACCGTTTTTGTTGTTGATCGGAACCCAGGTATCAACGATGCCGTCTGTCGATTGATCTCCTGGAATTCGCTGTACAGATGCGATGTTCAGCTGTTTTGGACCGTCAAAGGTGTTGACTTCATTCGGAAAGATGGCTATTTTTTGCTTAGTCGAGTAAAAATAGATCGGATAAGTGATGCTTCTTTGTCGCTAAAAGCAATGGTTGTCGTGCTGCGAAAGTCGTTGTTAAATAATGGTCGTGTCTCCTTGCCTGCTGCCACTAGGTTGTACGAAACTAGGTGCTTCCCTTTCGAACTTTTAGGAAAAAATTGAAGAAGGCCTTTAAGTTCCTTTCCCTTGAACTTGATCAATCTGGTTTGAATGGTCATGGTTCTTTTGGTGAAAGGTTTGCCTGAGCTGGTTCGATCGCGTTGATGGAATCAGCCGTGAGCTCTGGAGGTCCATCGAGACTGGTCAATGATCTTCACTTGCGCATTATTTTTGCTGTTATCAACGAGTTTACCTGTGAGTTTAAATAAAATCAAAGGAGCAGGAGATTATTTGATTGCCTCTAGATCGGGTTGGTTGTCTTCGGGCTCAATGATTTGATTTTTATTGTTCAGATTTCCATGGATGGCGGCAAATCATTCTTTGAATCGTCTTGTCTCGAGTCGGGTTTGATCATCTTGTTTGGAATGGAAGTCTTTTATTGTGTTCGCATGCCTGCGGCCAAATAGTTCACAATTTTGAAATCAAAATGAATCAGCACTTGCCTAGTCTTTGAGCTCACTTTTCCCGAGGACTGCAATTAAAATATTATCTTGAGATGTCGTCTTAATCCATGTGCTGCTTTGTGGGTATTTAAGAGCTTGTGATTCAATAACTTGTTGGGATGACATTTCAGGGCTTGTTGATAGTGTCAGGCTTGGATCGAGTGGCAGGGCGCTGTATTGGCACTTGCATCCAGCCATGGGTCAGCCTTTTGGCTGCTTTCGATGATCAATGGTTAACTATTTTGTGCGTCAAGATTGCTAAGGCCGATCGAAAGGATGAGTGCCAGGGAGGATCCCGATTGACATCGGTTTGAGATCAGAAGCAAAACAGATTTCGAATCGGTCGTTGCTCTGAATCTTTTTATGGAATTGTTGATGGCTAAATGATCGACGTATTTGTTTTAGTTAAAGCCCTAGAGTTCAAGCCACTGTTTCACTTTGATTAGGGCTTTCCAGTCTGGTTTGCGTTGTAAGCCATCGGCGATGGAGGTTTTGAGATCGTTGCACATCTCCGGTGCAAAGGTCATGATTTTTTGGACGACTTGGATGTGATCCCGAACCCCTTTCGATTGGGTTTCCAGCAACGCCAGGCTCAGGTTGATGCGTGCTTGGGGATCTTGGCCATTGAGTTTCACCGCAAAACGTGCCGAGCGCAGGGCCTCTTGCGGCTGGTCGCAGAGCAATTGCAACCAAGAGAGGCAGGTCCACCCAGCCGATTGCCCGGGTTCCGTTTCGGTGATTTGGAGGAAATCAGGTAAGACGTCAGCAGCAGCAGCTCCAGCTTGATAACGAGCCATTGCTTCGTCGAACTTGTTGTTCGTGGAGGTCTCCATCGATCGTCAAGGTGCGTGATCTCTACTCAGATTCCCATGTAGCTTCCACGTGCGTCCTAAACCGCAAAGGAGCTGCCACAGCCGCAGGTTTGGGTTGCATTCGGATTGGTGAAGTTGAAGCCACCACCGATCAGGGCGGTGCTGAAGTCGAGCTGCATTCCGTAGATGTAAAGCAGGCTTTTGGGGTCGCAGATCACTCGGAATCCTTGCCCGTCTGATGATTCGTAGTCATAGGTTTCATCGTCGTCGAGGGTGTCGGAAGCCGGAACGAAATCCATCGTGTAGCTCATGCCGCTGCAGCCACCGGAGCGCACACCGACGCGGAGCACCTGGTTCGTGCCTTGCTCTCCGCAGAGCCTGGCGAGCTGTTGCATGGCTGGTTCTGTAATCAGGATGCCTTTGCCGTCTTTTGCGGTGTGGGCAGGCACCGTTGTGGTGGTGGTCGTCATCTTTACCGCGTGCTCGACCCCCACTCTATGGAGGTTCATACATAGAGTCGAGTCAGTTGCACGTCTCATGGTGCGGGTCGCGATTGTCGGTTCCGGTCTCGCGGGCCTCACCGCCGCAGTCGATCTTGTCGATGCGGGTCATGAGGTGAACCTCTACGAAGCACGTCCGTTTATGGGCGGCAAGGTGGGCAGTTGGGAAGACCCCGATGGCAATCACATCGAAATGGGTCTGCATGTCTTCTTTTTCAACTACGCCAACCTCTTTGCCTTGATGAAGAAGGTGGGAGCCTTCGAAAATTTATTGCCCAAAGATCACACCCATCTGTTCGTGAACGAAGGGGGTGATTTGCGTGAGCTGGATTTCCGCTTCCCGATCGGTGCACCGTTTAACGGCCTCAAGGCCTTTTTCACCACGCCACAGCTGGGTTGGATCGACAAGCTGCGCAATGCCCTTGCGCTCGGTACTAGTCCGATTGTTCGCGGCTTGGTGGATTACGAAGGAGCGATGCGTACGATTCGCGCCCTCGATTCCGTCAGTTTTCAGGATTGGTTTGTGGGCCATGGCGGCAGTCCAGAGAGCATCCGTCGCATGTGGAATCCAATCGCGTATGCGTTGGGATTCATCGATTGCGAAGCGATTTCGGCTCGCTGCATGCTCACCATTTTCATGATGTTTGCTTCGAAAACAGAAGCGTCGAAGCTGAACTTGCTGAAGGGATCACCGCATCGCTGGCTCACCGGCCCAATCCTCGATTACATCCAGGCGCGTGGCGCGAAATTACACCTACGCCATCGGGTGAAAGACGTTCAGTTCACGGATGGCGAGACCCCTGTTGTGACCGGTCTTCATTTGGGAACACCGGACGGCGACACCACTGTGGAAGCCGATGTGTATCTAGCGGCGTGTGATGTGCCCGGCATTCAAAGGCTCTTGCCTGAGGCATGGCGCAAATTTCCTCAGATTGAGGCCATTCACCAGCTTGAGGCTGTGCCGGTGGCCACGGTTCAGTTGAGGTACGACGGCTGGGTGACCGAACTGAGTGATGAGAAAGAAGCTCAACGTCGGGATGTGTCGACGCCCACTGGATTGAACAATTTGCTGTACACAGCTGATGCAGATTTCAGTTGCTTTGCTGATCTCGCATTGGCGAGTCCGGAGGATTACCGCAAAGAGGGTGAAGGTTCGCTTCTGCAATGTGTGCTAACGCCGGGTGACCCTTGGATCCCCAAGTCGGTGGACGAAATCGTTGCTCATACAGACCGCCAGGTGCGCGCTCTTTTCCCTTCCGCTCACAACCTCAAACTCACCTGGAGCAACGTGGTGAAATTGGCTCAGTCGTTGTATCGAGAGGCGCCGGGGATGGAGCCTTACCGCCCCGATCAGAGCACTCCAATTGGGAACTTCTTTTTGGCAGGGAGCTACACCAAACAGGACTACATCGATTCGATGGAAGGAGCCACGATGAGTGGCCATTTGGCGGCAGCTGCCATCCTGAATCAGCCCGTCAAGTTGGCGACAAATGCAGCGGTGGCTTAGATGGGACGATGGCTCGAAAACACTGTCACGACTGAAGTACAGGCTTCTGCGGACAAAACCTGGGAGATCTGGAGCGATCTCGAGGCCATGCCGAAATGGATGCGCTGGATTGAATCGGTGAAGACCCAGGCTGATGACCCGGATCTCACCGACTGGATTCTTGCTGCCCAGGGATTTCGTTTCACCTGGAAAGCGCGGATTACCCAGCGGGTGGAACAGCAACAACTGCACTGGGCTTCCGTTGGTGGGCTGCCCACCACAGGGGCTGTTCGTTTTTATCCCCAAGCGCCGGATCGCACCGTCGTGAAACTCACTGTCAGTTACGAATTGCCCAGGGTCTTGGCACCGTTGATGGAGCCCACCATCTTGGGGGGAATCATCACAAAGGAGCTTCAGGCCAACCTTGACCGTTTTCGTGATTTGGTTGAAGTTGACGGCTAATTCTGGCCTGAGGCGTTCTGTTGGATTGCTATGTCTGGCACTCGGCCTTGCTTCTTGTGCTAACCAGTCAGTTGTGTCACCAACGGAGTTGCAGGGCTCTCCCCCTGTGCTTCAGCAGCCTCCAAAAGGCAGTGCTCCATTGCTGAAAACACCACCACTGGGGTTTGTTGATGCTGGTTTAAAACCGTTGCCCACGGCTCAGCAAGTGAAAGATGCGGTGTTGTCCGGACGTGCTGATCCGTTCAGTCCCTTGCCCAACACTGGATCGACTGCATCAACTACCGATGCCACCCTCAATGCCGGGCCATCGGTGGTTGGCGTCTTGACTGTTGGTACCCAAACGCGCGCCTTGTTGTCTTTTGGGACGGGTCGAGGTGAGATCTGCGTCGGTCCCCGCGGGCGTTGCTCCCAGGATCACCCGCTTGTTTTGCCCGAGGGTTGGTCGGTGCTCAGGATTGATGCTCAGAAGGGCTGTGTTCAGCTGGCTGAGAATGGCAAAGCTCAGGATTTACTCTGCATCGCTTGAGCACAGGCGTTCACCAACCCCTCGAGGTCGTGCGGGTCTGCTTCAGCATCCACTCGGCCGAAGTGTTGATGGCAGCTGCGGCTGGTTTGCGGGCCGATCGACACCACCGAGACTCCCTGCAGATGTTGCTTCCATGCGCTTCCGTAGCGCTTCTCCATCAATTGGGCGGTGTGCATTGCGGTTTTGCCGCTGGTGAAGGCGATTGCGTCGACGGCACCAGCGGCCAATGCCATGGCGGCGGGTTCTGCGATGTGGTCTGGGCAGCGGGAGTCGTAAGCCGCAACCTCCACCACGCGCACCCCGGCTTCCCCGAAGGCATCAGCCAACACGGTGCGACCACCGTGTTGAACCCTTGGCAGCAGCATGGTTAATCCCCAGCCGGAGACGGGAAAATGATCGATCAAACTTTCGGCGACAAAACTGGGGGGTACAAAATCGGGAGCTGCTCCAATCTCCTCGAGTCGTTGAGCTGTTTTACGACCGACAGCCGCAATTTTGAGGCTTGCGGGGAGTCGGCAGAGGCTTCGGTGTTGTTTCTGGAGTCGCTGTTCAACGGCATGAACACCATTGCCGCTGGAAAACACCAGCCAGTGAAAGCTATCGAGGTCTGCAAGGGCATCGTCTAAAGGTCCCCAGTGGTCTGGGGGAACGATCACGAGCGCTGGTAAATCAAGAACCTTGGCACCCTTCGACTCCAGGAGTTGTCGTGCTTCCCCTTGCTGCTCGGCTGCGCGGGTCACGATCACCGTGCGACCGAGCAGTGGATTGTCCGATCCTGAAACGAGGTTGTTCACATCACGAGCTCCGCATCGAGTTTCACGATGCCTTGAACCTTGTCGCGCAGTTGGCGGGCCTCATCGGCACGGCCTTGGGTCGTGAGCAGTTCAATCGCTTTGCGAAAGCCGCCGCGGGCGGCTTCGATATCACCGCCCAGCAACCTTGCTACAGCATGGTTTTGATGGCAGGCAGCGTTGTTGGGATCCAAGGCAAGCGATCGTCCATAGGCATCGAGCGCGGTGGCGACATCGCCTTTTTTGCGCAACATCAGCCCGAGGTTGTACCAACCCAAGGCCACTTCCGGTGCCCGTTGTGTGGCGGTTTGCGTGAGCTGGATTGCCTCATCCAGGTTGTTTTGCTCCATTAATCGTGCGGCCAGGTTGAGGCGCGCCCCAAGGGTGACGCGGGTGTCGAGGGGTATTTCAAGGGCTTGGCGGTAGCAGCTCACGGCCTCGTTGGGGTCGGATTCGCTGAGCGCAAGGCCGAGATGCAGGAGCAGTTCATAACGTTCGCTGCTCTGGGCGGTGGCGCCTTGAAGGCCTTGGCGTAAGAGAGGAATGGCGTCAGCCTGGCGTCCTTCGCTAATCAACAGCCCCCCCAGCTTCGCGCTTGCGTAGGGATCACCAGGGTGGTGTTTGAGGTCGTCTTCCATCGCCTCACGCAGTCGATCGGCTTTGTCAGTGCCAGCGAGAAGTTCAGGCCTGTAGCCGTCATGAAGGATGGCGGGTTCGCTGCAATCCGCGATGCGCCATTGCGGCTCTTTGGCGATGAGCGCTTGAACGCTTTCATCGATCATCGAGTGGTACGGACGACTCCACTGGATGCTGGGATGACGGCGAAACAACCGACTAACGCTGGAATAAGGAGCGATTGCGGCACCGATTTCATAGCGGAGCAGGTTGATGACCAGCACATCGGGTTGGGCCATCAGTGCTTTCAGGGAGGGGATTACCTCAGGCCGTAGTTGTTCATCCGCATCCAGCACCAGCACCCAATCGCCCTTGAGGTATTGCAGGGCATGATTTCGGGCAGGGGCAAAATCACCGGGCCAGTCCATCTGCTCGACGTGAGCCCCTGCCGTTTCGGCGATGGCTACGGTGGCATCGGTGGAACCGGTGTCGAGCACGACCATTTCATCGGCGAAACCCTTCACGGAGGCCAAGCAGGCCGCCAGTCGTGCTTCTTCGTTGCGCACGATCATGGAAAGGCTGAGCATCAGTCGTGATCGGTGGATCGGCCGAGGCTAAAGCGCCTAGTCGGTGAAGTCAGCGTCGTGGGGTGTGGTCTGTGAGCGGTTCAGCAGCGTCGTCAGCACCTGTCGTTGCGCTTCAGGCATTTGTCCGGGGCTGTAGGCAGCAGGAATGTCGGGGTTGAGGACGATTTGCAGTTGTTCCCACACGTAGGGACTGCCGTAGACCACAAGACCTGCCAGCCGATGGAGCCGTTGCAACTGCTGCACAGCTGTTGCCCATGGCTCGATGCTGTCTTGGGTGCCGCGAAACGGATTGCCCCGTAGAAACAGTTGGAGCAGAACGGGACCATCCCCCAAGCGATCCATGGCGAGGGGGGCATCTTGTTGGTGTTGCCAAGGGGAGATGCCCTGGCTGTGGATCACTAGATTCTTGAATCCTTGCGCTTCGGGTAAACGAAGGGCAGGCGCTGTGCTGCTGAGGGCAGGGCAAGGGAAGAGGCCATCCACCCGAATCAGGTTGATGCCGTGGCTGGCGTTGATGCCGGTGCTGCGTTGTAGGTGAAGGCAGGCGGCGACCAGCTCCTGTTCCAGTGTTCGCTCGGCCTCTGAGGGGATCGGGATGTCCTGTGATGGGTGTAGTGGCTGTGGCTTGTGGATTCGCTCAAGCGCTTGCCGTCGCCGTTGAAGGGAGGCCTCTAAGCGTTGTTGAGGCAGCCGTCCGCTGCGGAAGCCATCACATAAACCGTTGATCGCTGCATCGGCATCGGCGGGCATCAAAATCAAATCGGCACCGGCTTCGAAGGCCAACACTGCGGCTTCAGCGGCGCCATGGCGCTTGGTGATGGCTTCCATGACAAGCGCGTCCGTCACCACCAAACCGTCGAAGCGCAAATCGTCCCTCAGCAGGTTGGTGAGCACTGCTTTGGAGAGCGTTGCGGGCCGGTCTGGATCCAGCTCCGGCAGCAATAGGTGGGCTGTCATCACGCTCTCGACCCCAGCGGCGAACACCTCCCGAAAAGGCGGCAGTTCAGTCGCTTCCAGTCGCTCCCGGCTGTGGGGCAACACGGGAAGATCCAGATGGGAATCAGCGCTGGTGTCTCCATGGCCTGGGAAGTGCTTGGCGCAACCCAGCACTCCTGATCGGCTGAGTCCGCGTTGGAATGCAGCAGCAAGCGCCCCTGCCGTGGTCGCATCTTCCCCCCAAGCCCGCACATTGATCACGGGGTTGGCGGGGTTGTTGTTGACGTCGCAAACCGGTCCAAGCACCCAGTTCAGCCCGCATCGACGCGCTTGATCTCCGGTGCAACGGCCGTAGCGCTCGGCCAACTCCAACGCCCGCTGCGGTTCGCCTCGATACAACCGGCCGAGGGCGAGAGGAGGGACGAACCAGCTTGCCCCTTCAAAGCGTTGGCCAACGCCCTCTTCCACATCGGCACAGAGCAAGAGCGGTTGATCACTCCATTGCCGCAACATCGCTGTGCGCTGCTGCAACTCCACAGCGCTACCTCCCAAAAGGATCACGCCCCCAACGCCCAGGTGCAGGAGACGTTCCAGGTCTGTGTTGTTCAGTTCCCAGCGGGGGTAGCGACGTTGTTGATCGGCGAGGTGGCCACTGGCCCGCACCACAATCAGTTCGGCAACCTGTCGCTCGAATGAATCAATCGGGCTGGATCTCATCGCTTCCCGGTGGGATTTCACCGCGTTCTTGGCGGTGGTCTTCGAGTTGGTTGAGCAGCCCGAGCACGGAGGTTCCTTTCTCTAAGCCGCGATCCAGTTGAAACTTCACTTCAGGCGCCCGACGCATTTGGAGGCGTCGACCGAGCTCACCCCTCAAGTAACCGCTAGCGGCTTCGAGCCCTTCCAGCACCTCATTGCGGTCGTTTGGCTCACCAAAGATGCTGACGAAAATTTTGCAGTGTTGAAGATCTCCGGCCACTTCCACCGAGGTGATGCTCACCATGCCTTTGTGCACCCGTTCATCGCGGATGCCATTAATCAGTAGTTCGCTGGTTTCTTTGCGGATCAGCGCTGCGACCCGCTCAACCCGACGCCCCTGAGCCATTACGCCATCGGTACTCCATTCACCATCGCACGCAGCACCAGCGTGAGGCTGATTCCGCCGCTGATCAGGGCGCCGATCAAGGCCACGGCCGTGACGGGATTGCTCCGCCGTGCGGCTAGGGGTTCAGCCACGGAGTTCATCACTCCGAGCGTGAAGGTCACCAGATAGCGCGGGTAACGGGTGACGTTGAGGAAAAACTCCCGCATGGTGCTGGCGAGCTCTGGTTTCTGATAGCTACTCTGCCGGGCTCATGGGACCACGGTGATGATGGAACTGCATCAATTTCGGCATTCCGCTTTCTGCTTGAAGGTTCGGATGGTGCTTCAAGCCAAAGGGCTGAGCTATCGCACCGTTGATGTCACTCCGGGAATCGGCCAGGTGGCGGTGTTTCGGATGTCAGGCCAGCGACAGGTTCCAGTGTTGGTGGATGGAGACGTTGTCTTGGCTGATTCGTCCGCGATTGCTCGGCATCTAGAACGGCGAGAACCCAGCCCTCCACTGATTCCTGAGAATGTGCGTCAGGCAGCTCAGGTCCAGCTGATCGAGGATTGGGCCGACACCACATTGGCGGCGGCTGGCCGTTCAGCCCTGGTTCAAGCTGCTGCGATGGATGCAGCCCTTCGGGTCGCGCTGCTCCCCGATGATCTGCCTGACCCGGTGCGCACGGTGATGGGTGCCATCCCCGGTGGCTGGGTTGGCAGCGTCACCGAGTTGGTGAATCAAAACGATCGTGCGGATTTACTCACCAACCTTGAGCAGTTGTCTGCATCGGTTCAACAAAGCCCTTGGCTTGTGGGAGATGCCATGTCGTTGGCCGACTTATCCGTGGCGGCTCAACTGTCGTTGTTGTGTTTCCCCTCCTCGGCGGGTGCAGCTCTAGCCGGGAAAGGTGTTCCTGGTTTGAGTGATCACCCCAAGCTTCAGCCGCTGTTCCAGTGGCGCGACCAGCTGGAGTTCAAGTTGATGGAGCGGACGTTGGAAGAGGTGTAAAACGCAGTTTGTAGTGATGGCTGCTTCTGATGGTTCCACGCAAATTTTCCCCCGGAGGGGAGTAGATCCCTTGCCACTGCTCGGCGCAGATGTCTGAACCGCAGCGTTGATATCGGCTGAGGGTTTCCACCTGACTCAACCTTGGTGGTCCGGGTGCGTGGAGGATTTGGAGGACCAACTCATCGGCCAAAAAAGTGTTGGCATTGGGAGAGAGTTGCCGTCGTCCGGTCACGGTGGTTTCCAAACGACGGTCGCCCGTCAGCTGAGCCATCTGGCGATTGGATGATTTTGGGTCGTCTTCGACGCGTAGCAGTTGTCCGCCGAGCAGGGCCCGACCGATGGCGTTGGCGTTGAAGGCGCGATCACCCACAAGTCTGTTTTGACTGTCGGAAATGAAGCGGGCCTCATGGATGAGGGCGGGCTGGTCGAGGGCGTCGAGGTCGACACTTTCCACCTGCCACAGCCCGTTGAACCACTGCGGATAGACCAGATCATTACGGCTTGAGGGGCGGCTGAGCGGGGCCGGCAACGTCCAGTTGGGCCAAAGCTCGATCCGTTGCTCCAGAGGCGCCGCCCAGGCGGGGGGTCCACCGACCAGGATGGAACAACTGATCAGCAATGCAAACAAGGCACGGCCCATGTCTGATCCTTTGATTCGTGCTTGTGACGACTTCGTGGTGTTGGAACCCGGCAAGCCAGAACAGCTGCTCGATGTTGAAAACACCTTGGCATGGCTGGGGCGTTGGTTGTCGACGTTGGATCAGCTGCCAGCCGACTTGGCTGATCAGCCGAGTGTGGAGGCGGCTGCCCAGCGATTGCTGGACACAGCCTGTGATTTGGAGCTCAGTCCGGGAGTTTCGATTCAGTGGTTTGCGGTTCGCTTGGAGCCGCCAACGGTTTGATTATCGCCAACGTTAGTCGTGTGATCTGAATAAGAAAAATAAGGGTTTGTTCATTTTTTGATGCCTAGTTTGTAGTCCTTGATTCATTGATCAATGGCGCTCGCTGTTCAGTCCCTGGGCCTTGATGGCTCCTATGCCATTTTTCGTGTTTCGGGTGACTCTGCCGGCCAGCTGATTCAGCTCAGTTTGGATGCCCGGCAGGCAAGCCAGCCTGAGGATTTTGGAAAAAGTGCAACAGACCCTGGCCTCCAGGTCAATCTGAATTCAAAGGATGCTTCTGGTTTCGTTGATGCTGATATTGATCAGTTGCAGAGATTGGGTCCGAACGATGAGCTGTTTGTTCGGATTCCAGTGAATTTGGTATCGGGACGTTGTCCCGATACGGAGACGGTTGGTTTTGGCTTGCAGGCTTCGCTTCCTGTTCCTCCGTCGCAGCCCGGCGGGGATCAATTGACCTCCATTGATAGTCAATTTTTCCCAATCAAGTTGGATGGAGGTTCGGCAGCGAATCGGCGTATCGACGAGTATATCTATGACAGAGCGCTGGATGTTAATGGTCAGATCTTAGATGTGAAAATTGAGATGAAGAGTGATTGGCCAAAGTCTGGTGGCTCGCCCAAGCCCAGTAGCTGGACTGGTTATGTCTTTGATGATCCGGGTAAGAACAAAGAGCGATTTGAGCCAAGAATTTCATTCGGTCGTCAGCAATCGTTTCAAGAGATTCTTTTTGAGATGACCTTTTATGAGCATCTGTCTGGTGCGGCGGTTGGCTCAAGAGTTCGGCTCAAGAATTTTGAAATTGCGGCTGTTGATGTTGATGATTATGAAACGGTTTCATTCAATGATTTTTCGCGTTATGAATTAAATGCAACAACAAGCCTCCGTCCTGTCCCGGGTCAACGGTCCGGTGAAGTGAGATTTGAGGGACCGAATGGCAGTTTGAAAGGTGTCCAATTTAATAATACCCACGCGGTAAAAGTTTTTTATCAACATCCTGTTGATCGTGTGCGATTTGGCCTGGGTCGACGCAAAAGTTTTAGTAATGATAAGAGGATGTTTTCTCTTGCATTCTCAACCCTCGGGGAAGATAAGCAATTCACCACTCCGACAACCAAGCCTGCAGACTCTCTTGTCTCCGATGGGTTTTCCTTTGAGCAGACATGTCCACCACCATTCGTGGATCTGCAGGGAATTGAGGGACAAGGCAGCTGCCTTGACGCTTCAGGAGATCCGCTATTTGTTTATCAGGTGAAGCTGAGTGGGGTCACGCAGGCTGAGGAACGTTTTTCCTTTGGCTTGACCCGCAGTTGGGGTGTAGTAGATGGACGTCTGGGGGATGTGGTTGTAACGGGTGGTGGCGTTGCCTTGCAGGTGGTGGACGATCAGATTGTTGTGCCAGCGGGGGTGAGTGGATTCACGGTGAAGGCTCCTGTGAAGGCGGCGAGTTTCAAGGGAGATGAGCAATTAACGCTGACGGTGATCGATGAGAAAGGAGGGAAGGCGGTTGATACGG
>JBDQPG010000061.1:0-13618 GCA_040260695.1 Synechococcus sp. SFB_27S_18OctNov_coas_78
ACAGTGGCATTGATGGCGCAATTCAGCCTCGGAGCCTTGCTGGGTTTGCCTGGAGTGCTTTTGGCTCTTCCGCTCGTGGTTGTGTTGCAGGTACTAATGCAACGGGTTGTTGTGCAGCAAATCATGGATCGTTGGGCTTAGGCCCGACGGTCCCATAGCGTGGATTGCGATCTCCTCCAAACGAGCGACTTGGACGTCATTTTTAATTTTGCCCGTTACGAGGAGCTCCGAGAGGCTGTGCTGCAGCTCCAGCGCGACAACCTTGATCCCGATCTTCTCCACGAAGAAGCCCATGATCTTTTCGAATCATGGTGGTCATCCAACAACAGTCAGGGCGAATGGAATGAGGCCGTGAAACAACGAACCTGGAATTCACTTTGGAAAGAATTTGGTCGCAAGCAAGTTCAGCGATAGCGACGCCATAACGACAGGGAACTCAACAAAACAACAATCGCAAGCTGGTGGTGCCGAACGGCATAGGTCAAGCCCGTCACTGTGAAGTGATCTGCAAGAAGAATCAATTCGGTTCGCAAATCTCCAATAGCCAGGATGATGAGCAGCAACGGAAACCAGTGTGCGGATCGTCGCTTCAGTGAAGTTCGAACGGAATTCGTCAGTTTGTTAGTCACCCTGTGGTTCCCAAAGAGTGAGCAATGAGGGAGCGAGGGCAATACTCGACCAACTCCCCACCACCACTCCGAGTGCCAGGGCAATCGCAAACCAGTACAAGGTGGCTCCACCAAAGAACACCAAGGCCAGCAAGGGCATCAAGGTGGTTCCACTGGTGTAAAGCGTGCGGGTCAGGGTGGCGGACACGGCCTGGTCCACCTGAAGCCTCAAGGGCAAATCAGAACCTTGTTGGGTGCGTTCGCGGATGCGATCAAACACGACAACCGTGTCGTTCACGGAGTAGCCGGCAATTGTGAGAAGTGCCACCGCAAAGAGGCTGTCGACTTCCAGCTGAAAGAACAAGCCGAGCCAAGCAAAGATGCCACAGACGATGACAACGTCATGGGCCAAGGCGACTAATGCCAAGAAGGCATAACGCCGGTCGTAACGGAAGGAGATGTAGACAGCGATCCCTGCAAACGCCACCAGCAGCGACACCAAGCTGCTTTGAAGCAACTGACGACCCAGGCTTGGCCCAATGGTGTCAACCGATTGACCACCATCCTTAAAAGGACCAGCGACCGGTTCAACGGCCTGAATGACCGCCTGGCCTTGAGCGGCAGAGAGCGTGGGGAGCCGCAACAACAGCGATTGGCCCGCATCGAGCAACTGCACCCGAGGTGCATTGAGTTGCGGCAACGGCGCATTGCCCTCTCTGGGAAGAGCCAATTCACGGATGACATCCGAAACGGCAATGGCTTTGAGATCGGCGCAGGCCGGATCGCAATTGCGCTCCAGCTGGATTTGGGTGCCGCCCGTGAAATCGAGGCCAGGCCGCAGCGGAGCGCCAATCACTGGATCGAGCCAACTCGACACCAAACCAATCAGGCTCACCACCACAACCGCCGCTGAAATCAGCCAGACGCGTTGTCGCATGGAGCTCAAAGACCAGCGCAACTGACGGACATCGGCCGTCGCGGGGGAAGACGCGTCAACCATGGATCAGGCGGAGGGGGTGGGGAGCTGACTGTTGGGCAAGAAATTATTCGGAGAACGAAGACCCGAATAACCCATCAGGAATCGCAACAGCGTGCGGGTACAAGTGAGTGCCGTAAACAGGCTGAGTAAAACGCCAATCCCCAGAGTTGCGGCAAAACCCTTCACCAAGCCTGTGCCAAGGAAAAACAAGGCGGCACAACTGATCAACGTGGTGAGATGACCATCAACAATCGATGAAAACGCCTCAGAAAAGCCTGTATCAATCGAACGAATCAGCGTGTTACCACGCCGCAATTCATCCTTAATCCTCTCAAAAATCAACACGTTGGCATCCACCGCCATGCCAATACTGAGGATGAAACCTGCAATCCCCGGCAGCGTGAGGGTGACAGGAATCAAGGCATACATCGCCAAATTGAAGAGGGCGTACAAGCTCAAAGCAACCACTGCCACGGCCCCCGGAAGCCGGTAGGCCAAAACCATAAAGACCGCCACAAAGGCCAGACCAGACAAGGCCGCCACCAAGCTTCGACGAATGTTTTCGGCACCAAGCGTTGGACCAATCGTGCGAACTTCAATGATTTCAACGGGGAGGGGAAGCGATCCACCACGGAGCTGCACTTCCAACTCACGAGCTTCTTCAGCGGTGAAATTGCCGCTAATGCTGGCCGAACCACCGGAGATGCCAGCGGCTTGGAATTGGGGGCCAACACTGGCTTCACTGATCGGCTGTCCATCAAGAACGATGCCGAGGAGTCGGTCAGTGCCGGCGATCGATTTGGTCAGTTCCGCGAACGCTTCAGCCCCATCACTGTTGAACGACAGGGTGACCTCCCAACTGTTGGGATTGTTTTGCAATGGCTGACGCCCCGCCGACACCAAATCCTTACCCGTGAGAGCAGCGGGCTCAAACTGTTGAACAATTTCCCCATTCACCTTGTCAAGGAGCTGTTGCAGCTGCTCGATTTCGCTCTTGGCTTCACCATCAAGACCAAAGAGCTTTTGCGCCTCAGCTAATTGATCAAAATCGATCCCATCGTCGTTGTCTGCATCGCCACTCCTTGCTTGGTCTTCCCGCAATCGCAAAATGGCTCGTACTTGGGATCGCAACTGTCGCAAACTTCTGAGATCTCCCTCCGCACCTGGCTTTTGCGCACGGAACTCGAGCATTGCCGTACTGCCAAGCACCCTTGCAGCACCGGTTGGATCCTGCTCACCCGGGAGCTGTAGCACCAGCTGGGTGTCACCAACGGTCTGCAGGGTCGATTCAGCTACACCAAGACCATTGACACGGCGCTCCAGCACCGCTTTGACCGCCTCCATCTCTTCCGAGCCAACGCGGGTAATGTCCCCAGCCGGCTGAACCTGCACGGTGAGCTGACTGCCACCGCGTAAATCAAGACCCAACTCCAACGGAGTCCGAAGTAAAAACATCCCAGCCGCAATGGCCAAGGCAAGAACAAACGCAAACCACCCCTGATAACGCGCCATCAATGTCAGAGACCCTTAGTCACCATCTGTTTCGCCGCCTCAACAATTTGATGGGGCTGAATGATGGTCAGATTTTCGAGGGAGCCGTTGTAAGGCGTTGGAATGTCTTGACTCGAAAGACGAATGGGACGGGCATCGAGGTCGTCGAAACAATGCTCCGTAATCAGGGCAAGCAGTTCAGCACCAATTCCGCCGGTTTTCATGCACTCTTCCACCACAATCACGCGGTGCGTCTTCCGAATCGATTGACTAATCGTGTCCATATCCAATGGCTTCAAGCTGATCAGATCAATCAGCTCAACACTCACACCATCGGCCTCTAACTGTTCCACCGCCTTCAGACAGTGATACCGCATCCTTGAATACGTAATGATCGTGATATCACTGCCTTCTTGAACGAGATCAGCCTGATCGAGTGCACAGGTGTAGTCGCCTTCTGGTAGCTCTTCCGTGAGGTTGTAGAGCAGCACATGCTCAAAGAAGAGCACAGGATTGTTGTCACGAATCGCAGCCTTCATCAGGCCTTTGGCATTCGTGGGGGTACTGCAAGCGACGATTTTGATGCCAGGTACAGCATGGAAATAAGCCTCGAGCCTTTGGCTGTGCTCCGCACCGAGCTGTCGGCCCACCCCACCCGGGCCACGCACCACAGTTGGAATCGTGAAATTGCCGCCACTTGTGTACCGCAACATCCCCATGTTGTTGGAGATTTGATTGAAAGCGAGCAGCAGAAAGCCCATATTCATGCCTTCCACGATCGGCCGTAAACCGGTCATGGCAGCACCCACTGCCATTCCTGTGAAACCGTTCTCAGCGATTGGGGTATCGAGAACCCGTAGTTCGCCGTACTTCTCGTAGAGATCTTTGGTGACCTTGTAACTGCCGCCGTATTGGCCGACGTCCTCCCCCATCACGCAGACGTAGGGATCGCGGGCCATCTCCTCATCGATGGCTTCGCGCAAGGCGTTGAAGAGAAGTGTTCCTGCCACGGCTTCACTGTGATCCCGGCTAATCCGGGGGATGACGCCAAGCTATCTCAGCCTGCGCAAGCTCAACCGCCCGCTGCGAAGGTAAAGAGCAACAGAACTGACAACAACATCGCCGGTGACAAGAGCAGCACCAGTTGACCGAGGTCATGGGGCGTCATCCAACCACTGCAAGATCTTTGGACGCTAGGCAGGGTTCTGATCCCTGCTTGTAAAAAGACTGCGAAGGAACACCAATGTCAAACCAAGGGCGACAAAGCTTGTACTAAAGGTGGCGATAAACGACAACCCCACCAGCAACGTCTTCAACGTGACAGCGATGTTTTGGGCAATCGGTGAGCTGTAGTGCGGGGGATGAACAGCGAAATACACCACCATCCGCCGACTTAAACCAAGGGCAAGCCAAGCCAGGAAACCTGCCGTGAGAGCCCCAGAGAAGAAACTCAAAGGCCCCTTCCTCGGATCCCGCGGTTCCTCGATTGACTCAGAAGGTGTGGGGTCGGTCATGACGCAATCCTCACGCCATCGCTGCGAAATGAACAAACCCAAGCTTTTAAGCCTGCTGCCTTGAGCTGTGGAGCGAGGTCAGCAGCAGCCTGATCACACTGGTCTTGATCACGAAACAGGGCAAAACAACTGGGTCCCGAGCCACTCATGGCAACCGCGAGGGTATTTGGAAGCGCCTGGAGCAACTGAAGCGATGCCTGCACCGCTGACGTTTCTGGTGCCACCACCAGCTGTAAATCATTCCGCAAAGGCGGTGGGCACCCGGCCCGTAATGGCTGAAGCCATGTGGTATCCCGCAAGGCCTGTCGACGCTGCTCAAACGCCATTTCCCCCTGCAAGTAATCCTTTTCTTTGAGCTCCCTACAACGCTGATAGGCCCACGGCGTGGACACACTCACCAAAGGATCTTTCACCAACAGCACAGCCAATCCCTCGGTAGTGGGAGCCACGGGTTCCAACAACTCACCACGACCAAAACAAAGCTGTGTGCCTCCAGCCACGCAGAACGGCATATCCGAGCCGAGTTCAGCCGCCATCAACTCCAGATCCGCGGTGGTGTGACCGAGACCCCACAACGCATTCAGCCCCACCAGCGCCGCAGCACCGTCGCTAGAGCCTCCCGCCAATCCTGCTCCAATGGGAATTCGCTTCTGCAGATGAATCGATGCCCCCAACTCACTAAACCCCGACCGGGCCCGCAGCAGCTCGGCTGCCTTCAGCACCAAGTTGTCGCCCCCAATACTCAGGTTGGGGTCGTCACAACTGAGCGTGATTTGCGCGTCAGCAGTGTTGCTGAATTGGAGGCAATCCGCCAAGTCGATGCTCTGCATCACCATCGCCAATTCATGAAAGCCGTCGGAGCGCAGTCCCAACACCTCCAAGTGCAAATTCACCTTGGCCGGTGCCGTCACAGTGAGCATGGCGATCGGAAGGCGGTTCAAACGTCTTGATTCAAACCCCTGGCGAGGGCAACCCAAGCTTCAGCGGGCACCTCTTGGGGACGCTGCTGGAGGTTGATCCCCACCGAGGCCGCCAAAGGTTCCAACACCTGAGGTTCGATCACACTGGCCAGGGTGTTGCGCAACATCTTTCGCCGCGCCTGGAAGGCCCGCTTCAGCAACGCTTCGACGCGACTCGCAAGGTCGAGAGCCAGGCGCCTCTCTGGGGGAAATGGCTTGAGCAGGATCACTTCCGACTGCACCTTGGGTGGTGGCTGAAAACAACGGGGAGGCACAGGGCAGACCAAGGAGCAATCCGCCAAGAGCTGCATCCGAACACTCAATGCACTGAAGCTGCTGCGCCCAGGTTTGGCGCGAATCCGTTCGGCCACTTCTTTCTGGACAAGCAGCACAAGACAGTCATAGGCGGACTCCACTGGACGATCGAGATGCCCAATCAGTCGCCCCAGCAACGGACCGGTGATGTTGTACGGAATGTTGGCAACAACTTTGTTGGCCAGTCCGCCATCCCCAAGCTGCAGCGGTGCTTCCAAAACATCGCCCTGGCGAAGGCTGAACCGGCTGTCGGTTCCGAAGCGTTCGTGCAGTCCCCTCACCAAGTCTCGATCCAATTCGATTGCATGGATTTGGGACGCCGGAGAGGCCAGCAAACGCTCCGTCAAAGCACCACGACCAGGACCCACTTCCAACACGCGGTCGTCGTCTTGAAGCTGAGCAGCCTCAACGATCTGATCCAGCACCCGCGCATCACGCAACCAGTGCTGACCAAAACGCTTACGAGCGGTATGGCCGGAAAAGGACATCTCGGTTTTTGGATCCCTTCACTGTGCCCTAGGCCGGAGCTCGGCGGTGGTTCCCCACAACTGCGGGGGTCAGCTCAATTGATGAACGGCCATCCAACGCACCCGCCCAACGGAACAGGACAAATTAACGAGAGCCAACACCACCTGAAGCAGCTGGTGATCAGCACTTGGATGGTCGGATCGCCAACAGCTAATCGCCCGCGCCAAGCGCCGACGCTTTCGACTGTGGAAGGCATCTAGACCTCCACGGTCTGGCCGTTGTGAAGTCCGACCTTTCACCTCCACAACCAACAAGCGGCGATCCTTCTGCAGCACCAAATCCAATTCACCCCAACGGCAAGTCCAGTTGCGATCAAGCAAGACCCAGCCCTTGGCCTGCAAGAACCGCAAGGCGATCTCTTCAGCCCGATCCCCCTGAATCTGTTGTCGTGCCAAATCGTGATGCCCCTATGCGTCTCTCCAAATACCCAGGGCGTCACAACTCGGTTCTTTGGGAGTCGGAGACTGCAGAGTCGCCCTAGGGTTATGTCATCAACAGATCGAACCAATGCGTCGCCGACCGCTGGCTTTCTTCGCTGCATTGCTTCTTCTGCTCACTCCATTTGTTCGCTCCGTCGCGCCAGTCTTCGCCGCAGTGGATGTCGCGAAACAAGTCCTCATTGGTGCTGATTACGCCAACAAAGATTTGGCTGGGGCCACCTTTAATCTCAGCAATCTCCGAGAAGCCGATCTCTCCGGCTCCGATCTCCATGGAGCCAGCTTGTACGGGGCGAAGCTGCAAGATGCTGACCTCAGCAACACCGACTTGCGAGAAGCCACCTTGGATTCAGCGGTCATGACCGGAACCAACCTGAGCAATGCGGTGCTGGAGGGAGCCTTTGCCTTCAACACCCGTTTCAAAGATGTTGTGATTACCGGGGCTGACTTCACCGATGTGCCCATGCGCGCTGATCAACTCAAAAGTCTTTGCGCTGTGGCCGACGGCACCAATTCCGTGACCGGCCGTAGTACCCGCGAAAGCCTTGGCTGTAGCTGACCGATGAGTTTCGATTCCCGCAGCTTGGATCGCTTGCGTGAACTGGGCAGGAGCTTGCCTCAACGGCTTCCTGAGCCCGAGTCCCCCGGTGACACCTAAGGCGAGTCAAGTGCGCCACAAAGTTGAAACCGAGCAAGATCCCGACGCCCTTTTTCGGGAGTTGATGCAGGTGAGCCGTGATGGGCAAGTGCCCGAGCACCTCATGGCTCGCCTCAAGCAACTCGAACAGCAGCGCTCTCCTCAAACGCGCAGCTCCAGCGCTACGACCCCAGATGCGTCCACCGATGCAGCCAACTTGCCCCCCCTTCCCAAAACAAACACCGGACAAGGCAAAACAACCCGTCCCCAACGCCCCAACGTGCCCGCCGGCAGCGAAGAAGAAACCCTTTATGTGGCTTTCAGCCAATTGCTACTCGAGGACGACGAGATCAACGATTGAATCCCTCACGCTGCCGAATTTTGGCGGTGGGCAAAGTCCACCGCGATTGGATTCAAAAAGGAATTGATCTGTATTTGAAGCGCCTCCCAGGGCTCACCGTGACGGAACTACGGGACAGTTCACCCGAAAAAGAAGCCGACAGCATTCGCGCTGCGATGCGTCCGGATGAAACGTTGATTGCCCTGATGGAACAGGGGGAGTGCTTGGGTTCAATTCCCTTTGCACATCGCTTGGCACAGTTCGAGAACGAGCGACTTGTTTTTGTGATTGGTGGTGCCGATGGACTCACTGCCGAACTCAAGTCGGAAGCGCACTGGAAACTCAGTTTGTCGCCGCTGACCTTTCCCCATGAATTAGCCCGGCTGATGCTTGTGGAACAACTCTTTCGCGCCCAGGCGATTGTGCAGGGGCGTCCATACCACCGCGCCTGAAGATGAAATCAATCCTGACGGCTCCTAGGGTTACGCCACAACATCCGATGCCCTGAGCACATCCATGCGTCTTGCGCTGCTCTCACCAGTCCATGGCACATCGATTGATCACATTGCCCGACAGCTGGATAATTACCGGATCTTCCTTGCCCCCTTCCAGCTCCGCCATTACTTACATATTTCGCTGGAAAGTAGTTCTGAATTAAAAGCAAATCTTATGGCATTTGCTGAACAAGAAGGTCACGACATTGTGATCACAAAAAAGTCACGACCCACCTGGCGTCCTTGCACGGCCAACGCCCTCTGCGAACTGATCAAGACAGCCCTTCAAGACGATGCAAAACACGACAAAGTCTTGATTCATACCGATACAGATCTCCTTTTCACAAGCAACGTCAAAGATCATCTCAAGAAACATTCCATTGGCTGCGGCAACAAGCCATTTCGCGGGAAAACTGGGCGGTGGAAATGGGTCAAAAAAGCCCAGAAAGACCCGCGAGTGAAATCTTTGACCGAAGAAATGCTCGACGGAGATCCAAGTTTATTACGCATTGGTCGTGTTTCTGGTGCATTTATGCCATGGGATCGATTCAAATCGTTCGGCGTGATTTACAACCATTATTTCGATAATCGCTTTTTTGAACAGCACCCGAAACGTCATTGGCCTCTCCCAGAGATCGCTATTCCAACCATTCTTCACCTTCTTGAAGGATCAAAACCGAAGTTCCAGCCAGCCTTGATTCGCGCTCCAGATTCGAACAAAATTACCACCAAAATCATTGACTACGGCCTAAAAAGCGGCGATTATTTTGGATTAAAGAAAGTGTCTCGCGACACAGATAGTGAAGCATTTCAATATCTAAATTATTTGCAATCTGAAGCGGCAAAATATCTCTAAACATGCTGCATATCGTCGACAACTGGCTGCCCGCACCGCTGCTGGAATCACTGCGTGATCTTTGTGTCGCCCATGGGATTCTCAAGCGAGACCTTGATAGCGATGCCTTATTCAGTTGGCGGCCTGATTGCGGCCAGGCACGGTCGTCCCATGCACCGGACCAACAGGCCGTGATGGAGGCCTATCTCAACGAACACTTACGCCCGCTAATTTCCCCCTGGTGCCCCCAAGCCACAGGCGTGGAATGGTGGTGCAACACCAACAACCACCTCGACTGGCATATCGATAAAGACGAGGTGAACTACCGCGACAACGGCCGCTACTCCCTACCTCTTCTCTCCACCGTTTTTTATCCCCACGTGAGCTGTGCAGGGGGTGAGCTTCTCGTAGCCGATAACCCACCAGTCGCCCAAGACCAGACCGGACCCCCTCCACAATTCCGGTCTGTGATTTCCATTCCCCCTGTGGTGAACCGACTGGTGATCTTTTCCCCTGGGATCTTGCACAGAATCAACCCTCTAGAAGGAGAGCGCTACTCGGTGGCCGTCAATCTTTGGGGCCACGAGCCCCTCACCACGCCGGAGTCAGCGCCACCGGCTTGAATTTCTCAACGGCAATCGTCCAGGCACGTGACGACATGGCCTGCAGAGCAGCCTTCAACGCCTCCGTGTCGCCAGTTTTCAGCCAAGCCGCTTTGATCGCCGGCAAATCCTCCGGCAATCGCTCGATCGGCAGCTCCACCAACAGGAGACTGTGCAACCCAGCAGCCCGCTGTAGCGCACCCTCATCACTGCGCTGCCACACCCGAAGCAATAGCTCAAGCGCCAACGCGTGGCCCAGCACCTGCGGAACCTCGCCTTCGGGGGCCAGCTCCGCCTGCGACCGTCCTGCCAAAGGCAACGCCCGTCGCCCTTGCTGATCAAACAACGCCAACGCAATCAGATACGGGGTATCAGCCACCGCAAACCACACAAGAACTCCCATCCTCACCGGCACAGGGGCAAAAGCGAAAGCACATTTGTACTATTCAAGAATCCTTTGGTGTTGGCCTTGAACTTCCAGCGCATCCCGCGACCGCTACAAGCCAGCCGGCCACAGCAGATCCTGCCTTTGGTGAGCGAGCGCGTTCCAGCTGGGTTTCCATCCCCTGCTGACGATTACGTGGAGATGGGCATTGATCTCAATGAGCAATTAATCCGCCATCCCAGCAGCACCTTTTTCTTGAAGGTGAGCGGCGACTCGATGATGGAAGCCGGCATCCATGACGGCGACTTACTGGTGGTCGACCGCAGCCTCGATCCACGGCCCGGCCGCATCGTCGTGGCCGTGCTGGATGGCGCCTTCACGCTGAAACGCTTGGCCCGTCATCACGGGCGCCTCCGACTGGAAGCGGCCCATCCGGACTACCCCCCCTTGGAACTCCAACACTGCAGCGATGTACAGATCTGGGGCATCGCCATTTATGTCATCCACCCACTCTGAGCAGCATGGCGCAGGTCACCGCCCTCATTGACGGGAACAATTTCTATGCGTCCTGCGAACAGAGCCTGGACCCAGCCCTGATTGGTCGGCCAGTGGTGGTGCTCTCCAACAACGACGGTTGCATCGTGGCTCGAAGTGCCGAAGCGCGGGCGCTTGGCATCGCCATGGGAACCCCATATTTCAAAGCCAGGCGCGATCTAGAACGCCAAAACGTGGTGGTGCGCAGCTCGAACTATGCCCTCTACGCCGATATGAGCCAACGGATGATGAGCCTGCTGGAGGCCCATTGCGACGACGTTGAGATCTATTCCATCGATGAGGCCTTTGGTCGCCTAAGGCGACCCAAAAACGGGGAGCTCATTCCTTGGGCTCGCCAACTTCGCGCACGGGTGCGTCAAAACCTGGGACTCCCCATTGCCATCGGGTTGGGCGCGAGCAAAAGTCAGGCCAAACTGGCGAACCGGCTAGCAAAAGCGGTCCCCAATCATGCTGGGGTCTTCGATTTCGGGCGTTGCCATAACCCAGATCAATGGCTGGAAACGATTGCGATCGAGGACGTTTGGGGGATCGGCCGGCAATTGGCGGCGTGGTGTCAGCGGAGAGGAATTAGCAACGCACGCCAACTGAGGGACATGCCGCAAGGAGAGCTCAAAGCGAAATGTGGCGTGGTGGGATTACGACTCCAGTGGGACCTACGGGGATATGCCTGCCTGCCCATGGATTTGGCACCCGCAGCCAAACAGGAAACATGCGTGAGCCGCAGCTTCAGCCAACCGGTGACCACCCGCGAAGAGCTGCGCCAGTCGATCGCGACCTATGTGGTGCGCGCAGCCGAAAAATTGCGCAAGCAACGGCAACGCACGTCGGCCCTCACGATCTACACCCGCACAAGTCCGTTCAAGCCCAACTTTTACAGCCGTGCTGCCAGTCGCCAATTGGATGTACCCAGCAACGACACCGCCGTTCTGCTCCAAGCGGCATTGCCCCTGGTGGAGCACATTTTTCGCCCCCACCGTCCCCTCGCCAAAGCAGGGGTCTTGATGCAACACCTCCAGGGAATCGACACCCTTCAATCCCATTTGTTGGTGCCCATGACGGCAGAGCAACAGGACAAACGGGAGAGCCTGATGCAAACCATCGACCAACTCAATCGGCGCTATGGGCGAGGCTCCGTGCACTGGGCCGCCTGTGGACTGGAACCCGGATGGGCGATGCGTCGCGACCAGTTGAGTCGTGCCGCAACAACCCGTTTGGACGATATTCCCGTGGTCCGGGCTTAAGCGTGCTGCAGCAGTTGAATCGCCTGACCCTGCGTGCTCAGCAGGAGCACCATCCGCTCGCCATGGGCATTTAAGCCGGTTTGCTCGCGGACTAAATCAGTGCTCGCCAACGCCAAACCACAGGTCTCGGTGACGAGTACAGGCAAGGTGCTGCCATGCCCACGCATCCTTTGGAGATCCAACGCCTGTCGCACAGCACGCTGGGCGCGATCAATGCCGAGCCGCTCCACAAAGGCTGGCCAGAGATCATTCACCGGCGATAAGGCAGCGAAGTCGAGCGGTGAATCAGCCATTTGCGATGGTGAGGCGCACCACAATTGTGCCCAGTCAGAGGGCCCATGCATTCAAAAAAGGCATTGAATAGACAGCAGAACCCACAAGGACCAGGTTCAAATATCACCGAAGAACAACATTTTGCAATGCCTTAATCACAACAGAATGAGAAAAACAATCGCTAGAGATCAGACAAGGCATCAATAATCATTTGAGCCTGAACAGGAATGGTTTCCAGAGCATCCTTGTTGTCCAGATACGCATCAAATGAGGCAAAGCGTTCTACATGGGGGGAGGCCCCGTCCGCAGCACAGGCCGCAACCCAATCCTCGTCGTCGGGTTTCACAGCAACAAACGCTTGGAGAGCTTCCTCAAGGTCACCGCCATCGCCGATGCCTTCACCATGCCAAATCGCTTCAAAAAATTCAGACATCATCAAGGCATCAAACGACTGTGGCTAGGGGAGAGCTCTTAGCCAAGACAAAAATATTTTACAGGAGAAAAAGAAAGAGAACAATGAACAAAGTTCCCATAAGGATTAATCTATCTTTACCATCGTTCAAATCATTCATCTTGTGATTATCAATAGGCAATATTATCGTAGCCCACAAGGGATCCAATCGTGGAACATCTGAGGGCATCAATAATGCAATCGATGAGGTTGCAAACGGATCTAAAAAGAAACCGCTTGCGTTGCCTCATTAAACTATTTGAGCCAACCATTTTAACGATTAGGGAGAACCACTGCAATTGCAGGCGAAGGATGGCTCTTCAAGAAAGATGGGCTGGGTTGCTCCAACCATGGCTGGCCCAGCATCGGGATCAGCGAGCCAAGGATGGGATGGTGATTCATCTCTATAATATTGAGGTGAAAGGGAGACCAATCAGGCGTGGTTGCTTGTTTTGGTGGGTGGGGTCACGCCTACTGCCTCTTTCACAACACATTTTGACTCCTGCAAAGACGGTTGCGGCAGAGCAAACGAAGCGGAGTGCAAGAGCCGGAAGCAGGCGAGCCAGAACTAATGATCATTTTTCGACAGTAATAAACATTCTCATTCTTTCCTGCGTAACGACAAATAGATGGTGAATCTTGTTCTCAAATCCACCGATCTCCATCACTCTCCGGTCGGTTGCAGCAAAGACCTCCTCGATTGACCAAGAGCAACGCTCCCAGGGGAAAGGTGGGGCGTTGGGATACGCCTTTCCAAGCGCCAATCCACGCCTATCCCTGGTGAGCACCACTTGGTGCACCAGTATCGAAAACCTGATTGGCTCATGTCAAGACAGGACAGCCTGGACACCATTTCAACTCTTAAATCACATCACCTTTCAAACCTTATTCCAACCCCAAAAGCATTCTTTTCAATGCCTAAAACTTATTCACAGACGCCAAATCATAGCTTACACTAATTAACATTGACCACA
>JBDQPG010000080.1:0-6019 GCA_040260695.1 Synechococcus sp. SFB_27S_18OctNov_coas_78
GGGCCGCGTCCTGAACACCTGGGCCGACGTGTTGAACCGTGCCGGCCTCGGCATGGAAGTGATGCACGAGCGCAACGCTCATAACTTCCCCCTCGACCTGGCAGCTGCTGAGTCCACTCCTGTGGCACTCCAAGCACCTGCTATCGGTTGATCTGGAATCCATCCTGTTCCATCGGAACAGACCAAACGATTCAGATCAACTGAATCGCAAAGCCCCCGCCGCAGGCGGGGGCTTTTTATTGATGTCATGACCTACACAGATGAGCGCAGATCAGAAACGTTGATTGCTCAAAGCTTTAAAGATTCGCTATTGATGACCAAGTCTTATTGGTTGGCTTTGATTTGATGAATGCTTTGATTGCCCTCGTTTATTGTTGTTTATGAGTAGTATTTAGCCTGTAATCGTGTGGTTGCATTTAAAAAAAAATTATTTGTATCTCTGGTATCGTTCGCTCAGAATTTGCCTTCATTCACGGTAGTCTGTCGGGTGGCTGGCATTGCTAGCTAAATCTTGATTGATGGAGAAAGGAGTGACGACTGACCCTTTACCAACACTTCAGTTTGAGTTGGACGTTGAGGCGATTCGCTTGCTGCATCGCTCCGTATCTTTCCATCTCGAAAAATGGCCTGGTGGACCCGATCCTCGTGAACAGCAGGCATTGGTACGCATGAAAACATTGCTTACAGCAGCACTTTTGGAATGTTCCTTGGGTCAAGAAGGGCAGCGCTAATCTGCGCTCTTGCTTTACGCCTCTTCATGCTTTTGCAGACAATTTCAGCTCTGAGTCCTACAAAATAGAGTGTAGATTGCGAGTTCATGGAGAACGATCATCCTCAAGCTGAGTGGGATGCCGTTGAGGCCTTCATGGAGTGTGTTACGACATGCTCAATTGATGATGGCGAGTGTGTCACCACCTGTGTAAAGACTCATCTTGGGAATGATCGTGAGCTCTGGCAGAGCAGTCTTTGTCTTTAAATCTTTGCTATGGGTTGGTTCGTTCTGCTCCTGTTATTAGGTGTGTTGTCTTGGCTGGGCTGGCGTTGGAATCAGTTGGAAATTGTATGGGCTGATTCTGATCGTTTCCCTTATGTCAAACGTCAACGCCATCGCAGCAAACGTCGCAAGCACCATCACTAGGCACCGTGCTCGCGACAGATATGTCCATCTCTCCAACTCCAGATCCAAGGATCACAAGCTTTTGCCTCCCGTAAATCGTTACGATCTCGCAAGCTCACGGGGTTGAACTCGGTTCGGAAATTGAAATCTCGGTCGCGAATGGATTGGTTTAGCACCATGCTTCCTTCTTCGCCCGACACGGAGCGGTGAAACGTTCCTGTAGGAATTTGCAGAGCACCCATGGCACGCACGAGATAGATAATATGGTGCGGTTTATCCCAGAGGGGATTCAAGAGAGTAAAAATACGTTGCCCTTCGAGTACCAAGTTGTGGTCAATCTGATGCTGGTGAACATAAAACTGTTCAAAAGCATCATCATTTGGAGGTGACGTAGCCGCTCCGTGGTGAGCCACTACATCGGTGCCGTTGCTTCCCGCGATGCCGGCATCAAAGAACGTGACTGATGGGGTTTCCCTAAAAACATGAATGGGCATGAAGTGGAGTCTCATGCGCCTTCCTCCTCGGTTTGTGGGATCTGATCTAACCCTTTACTCCTTAAAAAAAGCATCATTAGCTCCAGATAAGATCAATCGTTATCGATGGATCCAGATTCCTTTTGACAGGACAGTCGTTAACGATACGCTTTAGCACCCGACGTTGTTCATCTGTGGTAGAGCTGGGAAGGCTAATTAACACCTTTAGGTTTTTGATTTGGCGTGGCGCCTCGCTCGTCATTGTTTTCTCAACGATTGCGGTTGCTTCACCCAGCTCCCAACCTTGACGTTTGGCGGTAATTCCCATGATGGTGAGAACACACGTTCCGAGTGCCGTGGCAATCAGATCGGTTGGTGAAAAACTTTGACCTAAACCGTCATGGTCTGTCGGTGCATCTGTGTGAAGCTGCGTACCAGAGAGGACATGCTTTGCCTCGCAATGCAGTTGCCCTGTATAGGAACATTCAATGACTGTCAAAGCATTCACACTTGATAGAAACCAAGTCTGCTCGTTTTACCTGGTATGGACATTAAGCTTGTTGGAAATATCGATCAAAAACCTGAGAATTGCATAAATTATTGGCTGCTCGTCGCCCGATATTAAAGCTTTTAATTATTTTGCTAATGTTAATATGATGAGCGATTGTTGAGTCTGGATCTATCACGATGGGGAAAACGACCATGGGAGGCGATGAGTTTCCCGTAGCGTTTTGCTAGCGCAACGGTGCGCGTGTCTGTCCACCGCTCAAACAGTGGAAGTGCATGAAGATGCACATCTAACGTCTCACTGTGGAGTCGTGGCATTAACCAAAACTGACGTTTCGTTCGTATAGGCTCTTCCTGGATCCAGCCTTGTTTTTCAGCTTCGAGACTGATCTCTAGGGCCCATGAATCTCCGATAAAAGCTTTGGATTGCCCACGCCAGATATGTCTGGGAAATTGATCAAAAACTAGGAGTAGTGCAAGCGCTGATGAAGGCTTGTGAGACCAATCGATCAAGTTTCCATGGAGTGCATGATCAACTAAATCCGTGTATTTATCGATAATTTTTTGATCCAGTCGTTGATTGATGCGAAACCACTCTGCTGGCCGTAACTCATTAAACCAGAAGTTGACAACATCTTGGTGTGAGGGATACTCTTTCATTCAATGTTATTTCATGTGTACAACTTGAAAATAGCCTGTTTTTGGCTCATGTAGTTCCCCAGTTGCAGACAATTTTGGCCAATATTGCATCCAACGCGTTGGGTTGCTGCTTCTTCAGTTTCGTTTACATTGATGAGTTACTTTCGTTGGGGCATTCTCCTCTTGCTTTTTTCATATGTTGGACAGGCCTGCTCGAAGCGATGCTCTTAGTGGTGGATCGTTTTGTATTGAGGTGAACTCAGTTGATGACGTCCCACAAACCGTCCTGAGCCTGAGCAGGGGTTGCCCATCATCTTGGTTAGTCTCTAGAAACGTTGGGCTTGGCGAGCTGAGCTGCAGTTTGAATTCATCCAGGCAACGGGGGGTGGATCACTGCTGATTGATGAATGTCATCACCTGCCTTTTCCCAACATTCAAATCAAGTTCAAAAGTATTCCCAGGATCTTGAAGGTTCCCTGAATGAAAAGCCTTCTCTTTCTCATTCTTGTATCATACCGATCTCTCATAAGAGACTTGGTGATCAAGAATTTTTTAATCTCTTTAGAGATAATTGGTTTTAATTTGCTTTCCGAAGGCTATCTCTTCGGTGATCAATAAATTTCAAGGTGCTTAAGCCCATTATGACTGGGCATTTAGCCCTATTCTATTGAGCGCTGCCATTGGATCTTGTAAGCACAAATGTGCTCGATAGTTTGCGTTTGTTGGATCTAGGCGACAAAACGTTTGTAGAGCCAGCGCACAAAGTTGCCAAGAATTGGCACCGGCCCAAAAGTTGGTCCAATGAAGTCAAAATAATCGCGATGTTCGACAATTTTGCCGTCGAGGTCAAACGTCATTCGGGTTGTTCCTGGATAGATAAACTCTATTCCTTGAATCTTCAATCCCATCGTCCACTCTACGAATGCTGCTTCCTTGTTAAATGCTACGATATGAGGTTCCAGGTAAACATCATCACAGCGTTGAAGTAAATTATTTTGGGCTAAAATATAGGCATCAATTCCGTATCGCTCTTGCGTGGGATCGATAAAATGAACATCTTTTGCGTAAATGGCTCTCCATTGATCCGGTGTCGGACCTGGTTCCCCATAGGGTTTCGTGAACAGTTGTTTGATCTGTGCTTCGTTGGGTAATTCCTGCGTGCGTTGGTTCATTAGAAATCAGCTCCCAACTGGATTGATGCTGAATTATTCAGCTCCGGAATGCTCATGCTTTGGTAAGTTGAAGTGTATTGAAGTGAAGTGAATAGTTTAGAGACAATTGATGGATAAAATTTAAATTTGGCACTCAGGGAATTGCCGGGCTTCAATTCCGGAGTCAATGCCGTCGATAGGAGGTTGTTAAGTTCCAGCTTGAAACGTTGATTTGGTTTCCAGGAAAAATCGGTTGCAAACATTGCGCCTGCATATGCATTACCGCAGTAGGGGTCCTGTCCGCATTGGTTGCCGCCATTGGTCCATTGAACCGAGGGTCCAATAGATAGCGTGAATTCCGTTGTTTTATTTTGAACAATGGGTATGCTGATTCCGAAGCCACTGATTAGGCTATGCACCCCAGAATTATTTTTTCCATCGTAATTATAATCCGTAAGTGAATAGATGTTTAGATCATCATTCAACTTGTAGTCGTACCTAACTTCGGCTGCCCCTTTTTGAGTTTTGATTTCTAATGGTTCACCTTTGTCTTGGCTTTGGTTGGTATTGAGCTCGGTTTTGAGCCCAAGGATATTCTTGCCCTTTTTATACTTACTTTCAGTACTTAGGCTTGTAGATAAAGATGAATCACCATCTTTTTCATTTCCGATTAATCCAGCAGTGATCGATGTGCTCCATGCCGATGGCTCTGGGGTTGGTTTCAGTGCGCTGGCGGGAATGGTGAGTCGTCCAAGCTGTGGGTGATCGAAGACCGTGTCTTGATCGTTGCTTAGCTCTTCCACAATGGTCCCAGTGATGCTGTCGCCGTTCCGCAGTTCGAGGGTGACGGTCTCAGCCTGAGACAGTTCTGCTGTGAAGAGCAGTGTTGTTAAAAGGAGATGCCGTTTCACTGAACGTCTTAATTAAAAAAACCCTTCGACTGAAGCCATACCCCTACTGCGATCAAGGGGCCTAAGCCAGCCACCAAGAGTGTGACCTTTAATCGAAGTGGTGAAACCTGTTTGCGGTTTTCGCGCAGGGCCATGAGGGAGCGTCTGGAGCTGGCTGACATTAGGGGACCGGAACGATCGTGACAGTCTCCAATCGTCATCTTGCCCCTAGAGCTCGTAGTCCTCTTCGAAATTTTTGATGAGTCCTTGGTAAAGGGCTAGGAGACCCTCGGTTTCTTCGCAAAATCCATCGGTGGTGTACTTGGCGATCAGGCTCACCACGGCTGAGCGAATCTGGGTGAAGGCACCCAGGTATTCCCCTTGGATGTCCTCATCGCGGATGTCATTGATAAGGGCACCGATCAATTCGATCTTGCGTTTCGCTGCGGCCATGTCCGCTTCCATCTCTTTGCTGAGCTTGCGGCGCTTTTTCGGCATCATCCGTTCCCTGCATCCGTGAGATTACGGGAGCCCCTGCCCCTAGCCTTGTCAAAGGCGCGTCCTTCGGTATGAATTCAACAGTTCGAGGCATTGTTTACGTCTCTGTCTGTGTGGTGATCTGGGGGACGGTGGCCTCACTCATGGATTGGATGCTGCTCACTGAGGAGGTGTATGTCGAGGGAACTTCAGGCCAACTGATGACGTTTATCGCTTACGGCGCGGCAACGGTTGTTTTGGCCACACGCTTTTCGAGCCGCTTCCTTGGCGACATCAACTCGGAGTCAGATCAGCAGGCCTCGGGCGAGGAGTGAAAGGCCCATCAGGAGGGCCAAGATTTCAAAGGCTTGTTTCACGATCTTGTCGCCCTGTTTGATCGACCAGTGCGCTCCGATATAGCCGCCGATGAGTGATCCAATCATGAGGGCGGGGAGCCACTGCCAATGGATGTCGCCCTTGAGGCCCAGGGTGAGCGCGCCGATACCGTTCCAACCCAGTCCCACCAGAATTAATGTGTGGGCGACGGCTCGGATGTAACTCAATCCAAACCATCGCACCAACCAGAGCGTCACGAATAGCCCCGTTCCGGAGGTGAGGGATCCATTGATGACCCCAATGGCGAAGAGTCCAAAAGCTCCTACCCAAAGGGTTGTGCCAGTGATCGCCCGTAAGTGTTGATCGTCACCGAGCTGTGGTCGACGCGAGGAATACAGCCCCAAGCCCAATGTGAGAAACGCGAGGCAA
>JBDQPG010000062.1:0-13016 GCA_040260695.1 Synechococcus sp. SFB_27S_18OctNov_coas_78
CTACGGCGGTGGGCTCAAATATTCCTGGTAAACAAACAACAACCAATGACTCCGATGCAGGTTGATCACAACAACCTGCATCGTGATCCGCCAGACCTAACTTATGTCGACTTTTTATTCGCTCCCTCTTCGGTGATCGCCGGACGCCTCCCCATCTCTCGCACCTTGTTGATCGCGGAACGCGATGGCGCGCGTTGTGCAGGTCCTGTGTTGATCGCCGGGCTTGCTGTAGGAGTCGGTGTGGTGCAACTCACGACCCAGGCGCTCAACGAGTCCAGCCATCTGAGCTTGCACCTGCTGATGCTGTTGGTGCTGGAGCTGATGGGTCCCGTGCTCGTCAGCGTGCTGGGCATGGCGCTGCTGCTACCCCGCTGGCTGGAGCGGGTGCAAGCAGCCAAGGCCCTTGCCTGGAAACGCAACGTCCCCAGCGCAGCCCTCGTTGGTGCCCTGTTGATGGTGATCTTCCTCTGCGCATCCATGATTTCCGGGGTGCTGATGACGCCCCGCGGGGAAATGATCAGCGAGTTGATGGACCTGCTTCGGGAGATTCAACTTCGGGCGGTGGTCCGCTCCATCCTGCGCTGCGCAGGCTTCTTGGCACTGCTCTGCGCCTGGTGCCAATGGCGCGCCCATCGAGATTTGGTGCAAGGCCATGCCAAGAGTTACATCGTCAGCAATCTGCTAGCAGAAGGGTTGATGATCGGACTTTCTCTCAAGGTGATCTGGTTTCTGATCGCCAATGCTTTCGCGATCACGGAGACGGTGGCATGAACCCCTCACCCGCCGAACAGAGCCAACAACGGGAACGCTTGTTATTCATCGGCTCTGGGCTGCTGCTACTAGCAGCAGTGCTGTTCGGTCTGGCGCGTGCCCAGCGCTGGGGCACCTCTTTTGTTGACGTTTACGTCAAGGCCCGCGACGTGAACGGTCTCACGCGCGGTGAAGACATCCGCATCGCCGGTATCCCAGTCGGCAAAGTCGGGCGCCTGCATCTCACTGACCAAGGCAAGGTGGAGGTGCAATTGCAAATCGAAGCCAGCAAAGCCCATTTGGTGGGCCCCGCAAGCAAAGTAAGCCTGGCGCAGGAAGGGCTGATCGGCGATCCCTATGTGGTGATTAGTGCCGATCCACGCCCCAAACAACAGGGACCTGCGATCAATGGGAGCACTCTCCACTACGCCGAACCAATCAATGTGGACCGGTTGCTGCATGACTTAGCCGCCACGCAAGAGGAACTCCACAAAACCCTGAGCAACACAGCCGCGTTAACCAATGCCAACGGCGACATTGCGACCACCTTTGCCGCCACCCGCCAGCTGGCCCAGGCCATGGAGCAGGAGATCAGGGCCACAGCTCCCGTGGTGCGGGAATCGATGGCCAGCGTCGCCGCAGATGTGCATGCGGTGAGCGAATCCACTGAAGCCGTGGAACAAGATGCCCATACCCTGCTGGAGGACACACGGCCCCTGATTGTGCAAACGCTCAAGGACGCCGACGCCCTCACCCGCTCCAGCCAGAAGGTGATTGACAGGCTCAACGACCTGCTGGGCTCCTGGCTGGAGCCCGCTGATGACCATCAACCGCCGCCCCCCCCAGAAGCCGCCTCTAACTGAACTAAAGATCGAGGTCAAGAAGAGCATGCCCCTTGGGGGCAAGGCCTTCCTCTCCAGGAGCCGTTGGTGGCTCATTGGCGCTCTGGGTATCACCGATGCGTGCGGACGATCCACTGAAGTGCGCCTGCTCTGCCGAGAGATCCAGGCTGGTGGTGCCCACTGCAGCAGTAGGGGTCGTGGAGTGGGAGCGCTGCAAAGGTTCCATTGCTGATGCCGGGGCGATCAACACTGCAGTAGCCAGAAGAGAGAGGGCACAACCAAACAGACGAGCCATCGACAGGAGTGCGGAGAGGTTGTCTTCGACTTAGCTATGGCCAGAGAAAAATGGCAACTCACAGGGTCGCCATCAGGGCTGCCCCAACAACACAGGCACGGCCACCTGCCCATTAGCACCGGGAACATTGACCACCACGGGCAAGGGGAGGGCTCCTTCAGGTGGATCCACGGCTGTAAAGGTTCGGCTACCTCCGTCGTAATTCAGCCATTCCGGCAGCGTTGCGCCACCCTGCACCTCAGCCGTTGATTCCTGTGGAAGAACCGCTGAATCAGTGGCTTCAAGAACCCGCTCAGCAGGAACCTGATACACCAGAACACCCTGACGATTGTCGCCGTCTGCGGGAAGTTCCCGAGGCGCCAAAGCCTCAGCCGCGGTGGTCTCCGGCTGCTGGATTGAGGAAGTCGCTGCCTGTGCGGTCTGCTCAGCGGTAGCAGGCAACACCTCGAGGCCACCTTCTTCCACCTCTGCAAGTGCTGGCATGGGTTCACCATCAGCAACGTCATCCTGAGCCAACAGAGTCGGGTCTGCCTCAGCAGAGGGCTCTGGCGTTGGTGTTGGCTCCGGTGTTGGCTCCGGTGTTGGCTCCGGCGTGGGGGTCGTCAACGGCTCGGATGTTGGCTCAGGCGTAGGCGTTGGCTCGGGTGTTGGCTCCGGCGTGGGGGTCGTTAACGGCTCGGATGTTGGCTCAGGAGTTGGCGTTGGCTCAGGAGTTGGCGTTGGCTCAGGAGTTGGCGTTGGCTCAGGAGTTGGCGTTGGCTCAGGAGTTGGCGTTGGCTCGGGCGTATTCCTCCGCGGACCAAGCCCTTGCCCAGCACCGCGACCAGGGCCCTCGCCATCACCAGGGCCGCCAGCGCCGCGGCCAACGCCTTCCACCTGGTTGGCTTCGCCGCCCAATGCCGCTCCTCCTCCCTGAACAGACGGTGGTCCGTTGCGATCACCAGTTGCACCTCCACCTGCTCCACCGCCTTGTTGGCCAACACCTTGTTGGGCTCCTCTCGGGCCGCCACCCCCTTGGCCACCTTGACCTGCATCAGCGCGCAATGCTCCTTCTTGCGGACCAAGACCTTGCCCAGCTCCGCGACCAGGGCCCTCGCCATCACCAGGGCCGCCAGCGCCGCGGCCAACGCCTTCCACCTGGTTGGCTTCGCCGCCCAATGCCGCTCCTCCTCCCTGAACAGACGGTGGTCCGTTGCGATCGGTCGTTCTCGCTTCCCCGTCTTCCTCGCCTTCAGCATCCGCCTGTGCCGACGTCTCGTCGGATGCGATTCGGGCGCCTTCTAATGCTTCAGCAGCACCGGCAGCTTCGGCGCTAGCACCCTCTCCTTCACCTCTTCCTTCACGCGGTCCAAGCCCCTGACCGGCCCCCTCACCAGGGCCTTCACCATCCCCAGGGCCGCCGGCTCCGCGGCCAACGCCTTCCACCTGGTTGGCTTCGCCGCCCAATGCCGCTCCTCCTCCCTGACCAGACGGTGGTCCGTTGCGATCACCAGTTGCACCTCCACGTGCCTCTGGCCCTGTTGCGGGGCCTGTTGCAGGAGCCCCTCCTTGCTGATCGCCAGCCTGTGCAAGACCAGCTCGCAACACAACAGCCTGTGGGCCAAGCCCCTGACCGGCACCAACTCCTGGCCCCGTTCCATCACCGGGGCCACCAGCGCCGCGGCCCGTTCCAGAGACCGTGTTGGCAGAACCACCCAAGGCCGCTCCACCGCCCTGTCCAGCCGGCGGCCCATTACGAACGGAAGTGGTTGGAGACAGCGAGGCCCCTGCCAGCAACGGGCCTGAATTCACCGCACCTCCACCGATTGAAGACGAGGGAGCCACACGAATCAGCCCTGATCCGACACCGCCTCCCCGAGGCGAAGGATTCCCGCGCGAGGAAGGCGCTGACACCTGGATGAGCTGCTGATTCGTGGCATTGGATGCCGAGTTAACAGCCTCTGCTGCCGTGGTGGCCTGCGTTTCCGTTTGTCCTGCAACAGCAGGCAAACCCCGTCCTGCTGTTGGAGCTGGTGTGGGGACCGGAGTTGGAGTGGGCTCAGGTGTCGGTGTTGGTGTTGGTGTCGACTTTGGTGATGGTGAAGGTTTGGGTGAAGGAGTTGGCTTTGGAGATGGAGATGGCTTGGGCGAAGGAGAAGGCTTTGGAGATGTCGATGGACTCGGTGACGGTGACGGACTCGGTGACGGACTCGGTGACGGACTCGGTGACGGCGACGGACTCGGTGACGGCGACGGACTCGGTGACGGCGACGGACAATTTCCACCGCTGTCACAGGTCAATTGCCCCCCGACACTGAAGGTCGGACTGCCAGCAGCACGGGAGCGGCTGGAGCCAAGATTGGCCTTGCCCGTCGTGGTGATGTCACCACTGAGGGTGTTTTGACCGGTCCCCGTTAACACCAGCCAGGTCAATGCCGTGCTGGAGCCCACGGCATTGAGAACAAGAGCGCCACTCCCAGGAGCAAGTTCAAGCCGCTTCCCGCCATTAATCGCTCCAGAAAACGTCATCGGAGCATTGGCCGTCGCCACATCGATGCTGTTTCCGGATGGCGCCAGGGAGACGTCGCCGCCAAACGTGACTGCACCTCCAAATTCAAAATAATCACCATCGAGAGTGATTAATGAAGTATTGGTATTCCCTAAGCGGGACACTCCAGATACACCTGCAGAACCACCACCCGTAGACACTCCAATGTCGAACAATTCAAGAGCGCCAGAACCAGCAGAATTGTTGAGATCAAGTGATGACAATGCGGTTGTGCCACCAATCACCCCTTGAATCGAAACCGCACCTGAACCACTGCTGACATCAAGGTTTTGTGCCCCATCAACTGTGGAGCTGAAAGTGACCGTTCCCGTGCCACCTGCAGCGGAGGTGTCGATCGAGAGATCAGCACCGAGATTGACCGGACCCGAGAGGGTAAGGGTGTTGCCAGCAGTGTTGTCCGTGGTGATATCACCATTGAGCGTGATGCCATCGGCACCAGTCAGGGCAACAGTGTTGATGCCATTCACCACGCCCGTGCCCACTGCACCGACGGTGATGGTTTCTCCTACCCCACCACCACCATTGGCATTCAGCGTTAGATCTTCTGAGCTGGTGCCGTTCACATCGAGAAGAGAGATGGCACCACCATCGGAGTTGACCACAAGATTCGAGCCATTTCCAAGAGTGAGATTCGAGCCAGCAACAGTGAACGCATCGTCGCTGAGCGTGAATGTGGTGGTCGCTCCACCCGTCAGATCAATGTTGTCTCCCGCTGCCGCCGTCAAGGTCGCCGCCCCATCGACGTTGTAAGTGGTTCCCGTCAACGTGATATCAGCTGTGGCTGAATTGCCAACTTGCGTCACACCCGTCACACCGGCCGCACTGGAGGATCCGATGGAAGCCAACTGAATCGACCCAGAACCAGAGGACTGATTGATACTTAGAGAAGCAAGTGCCTGCACGGTCACCGCATTCGAATTAATCGATTGCGTGGCAGCATTTGAGACAATTGTTGTGGCACTACCATTCTTCTTGGTATAAACAATTTTGTACACATTGATCTGCGCTGGAGGCGTCCAACGACCATTTGCCGCCACCTCCGAGCTCACATCCGAGGACGCGGAAGGAGACGTATAAACAAGCACTTGTTGGCCATTGTCAGCATCCAGCTCGACAATCTGACCTGCGGGAAACGTAACAAAGCCTACTGGAATAGAGTTACTGTCACTAGCCAAACTAATCTGAGAGCCATTCTGCAGAAGCTCACCCTCAATAAAATCAACAGTTACCGTTGAATCCTTTGCAGCAGTAAACTTAATATCGAGAGAACCTTGAGTCTTTGTTGTTGACGTGGCATTAAATCCTGCCTGAACTGGACCTGATAGCGCTAACGAACCAGCACCCGTCTGCAGCGAAAGATTGGCCGCACCACCCAGCTTGCCTTTCACATTAAGATCACCGCCATTGGTGGTAATTGTGCGCGTGTCAGCAGAGGTTCCCTTCGCGTAGAGATTGCCGCTACCACCACCGGCCTTGCCGACGTTCAGCGTTAAAGCGGCGCTATTGGAATCAATATTGGCTCCCAGGGCAATGGTTTCGGCATCCAGCGTCAACGTTCTGGAATTCGCACCGCTGTAGGTGAAGTCGGTGGAGAACGAGATATCAGTGGTGGCATTGAGCTCAACGTTGGCTGCGCTGAGCGCTGTATCCAAATCGGCCGCCGTGATCGAGGAATATCCAGAAGCAGAATTCACTGTGGCTGGCGTGGAATGTGTTCCACCCGATGCCACCACCTCGATCGAGTTGGGATCCAACAACCAAAGCCCAACGGGGCCATGTGCCGCCGTCGTCGACACCGCCGCATTCGCCACATCGAGCCAATAACCCGATGTCTCAACCCGTCCGCCAACACCAGCCTGCGCACCGCCTTGCGCCTTCAACATGCCGTGCACTTCAGTGCGCGACTGAGGGTTGGCGATATCACTCCAGGCCACAATCGTGCCGCCATTCCCGTTGAACAAGGCAGAGGCATCCAGCAACGCACCTTGTTCAATCAGCACCCGCGTCGCCTGACCCAGCATGGGTGTGCTGTTTTGCCAGGAGCCACCCACCAGGATGTCTCCACCCCCTTTAGAGCCGGTGGCCTGCAGCCAAGCCGAAGGGCCGAGTTGAATGTGATCCGCCAGAACACGGATCGAACCACCAACGCCGCTCTCCGCCTCAAGGGCATGAATCGTGCCCTCCACGTTGATTGCCGATCCAGGATCAAAGCGCAAATAACCGCTATCACTGATCACCCCAGAGGTGTCGGTGATGCCCTTCAGCCATTGCTGGGGATCAAAACGGGCGGTGGTGAGCATCACCGAAGGCGCCATGATCTGCCCCCCTTTGAGCACAGAAATGCCGTTGGGGTTGGCGAGAATAAAACGTGCACCTGACTCCACAGACCCTGCGATCCGGGATGGATCAGCCCCCGTCACCAGGTTCAAAAGGGTTTGGCGAGCGTTGCCTTGGATGCGGAACGTCTCACCCACATCCACGTTGAAGCCCTGCCAACGCACAAACGCACGATTGGAATCCACACGGATCCCGGAGTTTCGACCGAGCTTCAGACCCGACACCCCGCGGCTGCCATCTCCCTGGTAGTCGGGCAGAGCTAAAGCCGTAGGGCCAAAGGGCAGCATGGCGATCGACACCAGAGCAGCCCAGCGCAAGGGTTGCCTAAATCTCTGGGTGCGTCGGTCCATCACAACCACACCTTTCCAGACAACCAAACCCGAACGGAAGGATTGAGGCCATCGGCATCAAATCCGGTGGGGAGATTGGGGTTGTCGCCAATCGGAAAGCCAACATTCACCGACACTATGGCTTGGCCATAGGTGCCGTAATCAAGGCCTAAACCAGGGCCCCACAGACCAAACGACTCAGGGAGTTGTTGATCAACGAACCCGTCAGTCCATCGCCAGACATAAGCACCATCCACAAAAGCCCTCACCATCCACCGATCACCCAACTTGCGCCGCAAAGTGAGTTGAATCGAAGCCCCAGAATCACCTGCGGCCTCTCCAGGCGGGTACGCCCTTACTCCGTTGGGCCAACCTAGGGAAAACTTCTCCTCCGACCCAAGATTGTTGAAAGCTTTCTGGCCCTGAACAAACACTTCGATCGAATAAGGAGAATCCTTAAACATCTGCAAGCGTGAAGCAATCAGCTGCAGTTTTCCCCACTGACCAGAGGTCTGAGCAAAAGCCTCATCCACAGCCTGTTCAAAAGCATTGGCGCTTTTGTCGAGCTCACCCAAGGAACCAATCAACACCACACTGTTGAGACCACTCCCCAGAAGTTGATCCTGGGATGTGACAACGACTGAGGCCCTGAGTGCATGATTAACCCGATTGGAGTATTCAGTGCCAAGGACAAAATCCTGGGCACGGTATTGGTCGTATGCCAATTGACCAAACAGCGAAGCATCAGGGCGACGCCAGAACGGTTGACGCAATCCCACGTTCAATGAACGGGTGGAACCCACCAGATCATCGTCGGCAAGCTCCTGCAACAGCCGGTAGTCACTCCATCCCACCGACCCCAACACCCTCAGCCCGTCAGGCGTAATTGGTAGATCCACCGATCCCAAAAGGCGCCTGACGCCATATCCGGTTTCATTGCCCCCGAGGGCAGCATTGATCGACCAAAGCTCTCCCAAACCCAGCCAGGATGCTGCGGTTCCCAAGCCTTCGAGCTGGGCGACACCGGTGTATTGGCTGAGCTCGTTATTGAGATTGAATGTGGTGGTGTATCGCTTAGCGGCCTCAAGGGTGAGCACCACATCAGAGCTACCTGGTTTGGCCCCTGGCTTCAGCGTTCCAGTAGCACGGACACCGGCCAGATCATTGAGCTTGATCAAGGCACTTTCGAGCTTGTCGAGCCGGAGCACACTCCCGGGTTGGAGCGATGCCAACACCGTGTCACGGGCCCAGTTGCTGCGCACAGGTGACTGGTTGGCCTCCACGACAACCTCACCAAGCCTGGCTTCCAGAACGGGGACCACCACGTCCCCATTGGCGTTGGCTTGAGGAGAGGCCACCACCACAAGAATTTTGCGGCGGTCGTAGGCAATCACCACCGCCTGGCGAAGCTCCTCGAGAAGGTCAGCGGTCATCCGTTGCCCAACGAAGCGTTGTTGCAAGCGTCGTTGTTCAGCCTCTGGCAAGGAGGCACTGCCACGAAGCTGCACCTGCCGCACGCTCTGGAGACTGGTGGTTGGGGGCTGCCCCGCCGGTGCAACCGCAGGTTGCTCACTAGGTGTCAGCCAGCGTTCCTGACCATCCCGCTGCTGCTGACGATCGAGTTCTTGCAGGTGATCGCGCAGCTGTTGATCCTGAAAACGCCTCTCCACCGATCCGGAGGGTTGAGCAGATACAACTCGCCACCACTCCATCCCCGGCAGCATCAGCACACCGACCAATGCAGCAGTAAGAGGAAATCCCCGCAGAGGCAACAGAAAGGCTTAGCAAACTTTCAGGTGACAATAATGCGATTTTTCGAGGGCGGATCGCTTCAATGCATCGGCTACGGAGATTCAGCACTACGGGGACCAATCAGCGTCTCCCTCAACGCCCGGTCTGCTCCCGAAACCATTTGGTAATCACATATTTCACACCCTGCTCAACCGGCAACGCCTCATGCAGCGTGTGGGGATTGGGACTTCCATCTTTGCGCAGATTGTTCCAAGCCAAAGCCATGCCAGCCACTGGGGTGAACGCCCGCTCCAAGTCCGCAAACACGGTCTCACCACCACAAGGAACGGTATTGAGATAAACCATGATCGTCCACGTACGCTGACCACCCAACCGGGTGTGATTCACGTATTCCACGGAATCAGGCGTGAACCAATCCGTGTGGGCACGGAAATATTCACCAGGGTCATAGCGCTGACCCTGAAGCGGTTCCGAGGAGGCCATGGGCACCGCTAACAAGGCCGCCAACCGTTTATCCAACCGTGTGGCCAGCGCTGCATTCACGTCATTGAGATGACACGTACGGCTGGTGCGGTAGTCGTCCGGTCCAGTGGTCACCGTGGAGGGCACCAACCCCCGATCGATCGTTTCGATCACCTCAGCACACTCAGCTCGGCTGAGAAAGCCTGGAATTTCATAAACCTGAGCAAGGCTTGTATCCAAGCGCCAGGCCCGTGGCTGATGACGTGAATCCGTCAGGGGCGGTTGATTCCACCGCTGCACCCCTGGCGGAGGCGGTGGAAGCTGAAGCTCGCGCTCGATCTCTTGAGAAGAAAAACCCTGAGCGGCCGCTCGCTGTTGCAGTACCTCGCAGTCACACCCCCGATCGCGATTGAGGCGTAACCAATCGCGCCACTCTGCCGTTAACGGTCGACCTGATGTTTGCATCTGCTCAACCCAACCAACGCCGGAGCAGCGGCAGGCTGAGACCGATCACATTCGAGTAACAGCCATCAAGGCGTTCGACGCAGCTGCCCCCCCGGCCTTCTAAGGCAAAACCACCGGCGCACTGCAACGGCTCCCCGGTGGAGACATAGGCCTCGATTTCGGCGTCAGTGAGCGCGGCAAACAACACCCGCGTGGTGACGCAAGTCCGACGCTCGGGTCCCCCCGGCAACGCATCCGGCCGAGGCAACAGGCAGTGCCCGGTGTGCAGCTCCCCCCAGGCCCCGCGCATGCGTTGCCAGCGGGCAATCGCTTCAGCGGGATTGGCTGGCTTGCCGAACACCTCTCCTCCAAAAGCGAGCACCGAATCACAGCCCAACACGGCGCTGACCTCTGGATGAACGGACTCCTGATGAAGGCGCTCGCAGACAGCTGAGGCCTTCGCTTCCGCCAACAACTGCACCAGCTCGGCCGGATCGCTGGCGGTGATGGCATCTTCATCCACACCACTCACCATCACGCGATGGGCGAGGCCAGCTTGCTCCAGCAGTCGCCGTCGGGCTGGAGACGCGGATGCCAACAGCAACACAACAAACAAGCAACCTCGATCAGTTTGATGCTGGCCACAGCCACGCTCGGAATCAAGCGGGAGGAGAATGATGAACGAAGCGGCAAGGTCGTGACCTCATCCACCACCCTGGTATCGGAAAGGGCCTTGAAGCGGGCACGTCAGGCCATGCGCTGTCTGCCCTTTCGCCGCGCGTTTTATAACGACCTAGAACACGAAGCCCGCAGCAGTACCCAGCTCAGCAGCCAACAAAACTGGATGGTGATTAGCCGCAAACCTCTCTCTCGCTCGAGCACGGAAGACGATCTGATCTGGCACATTCAAGTGGGCGTGCTTCGCCGCGAAGTGGATGGCCAAGGACTCACAGAGCGGGTGCGCCTCACGCCGATGGGACGCGACCTCCTCGATCATTGGGATGGTGAGATTCCAAGGGCAGGTGCACTACAAGTGATGCATCACTGGCTGCGCAGGCATCGGCCACGCCTTTGACAGAACACTGCTAGAGGGGGCTTCATTGGAAGAAAGCCTTCGTCCTTGATACAAAACGCCAGTGCCCTTAAAGCGTGAAATTAAACTTCCCCTGGGTTTGTTCATCACTGAGATCTCATGACCTATCAGGAGGCGTCGCTTTCATAACGTTGACGCAATTTCTACCCATACACGAGACAGTGTGATTGCCAAACATTCTCATTTAACCAACGTTCTTCTGGTCGCAGAACATGATGGTCAACGTTGTGCAGGCCCTGCTCTCATTGCGGGCATCGCCGTCGGCGTTGGCGTCATCCAAATCACAACAGGCACCTTCAAGCAATCCAGCCTGATGGGCTTGCAGATGCTCAGTGGGTTGGTGCTTGAACTATTGGGGCCGCTGCTGGTGAGCGTGTTGGGAATGACACTGCTTCTCCCACGCTGGATTGACCGCGTAGCTCGAATAGGGCGTCGCGCATGGCGCCTGTCCGTCCCTGGGGCCGCCTTGCTCGGAATTTGGATGATGTTGATGTTTTTCAGTGCATCACTCTTGGCAGGCATCCTGACCACCCCTCCAAACGAAACGGTTGCACAGGTGTTGGCGCTGTTAGCAAAAATACGCTTCACGGGGCTGCTGGGCTCGCTCCTGCGGTCTGCCGGATTCCTCGCCGCTCTCTGTGCATGGTGTCAGTGGAGGGCAGAAAGCTCGCTCAATGAGGGGCATCGCAAGACATACATCATCAGCAATTTGCTGATCGAAAGCTTGATGATCGGTATCGGCTTAAAGGTGATCTGGTTCCTGGTAGCCAAGATTTTTCCAGTGCAGGAGTTGGTCACATGATCATGACTCCCAAACAAAAAGGACATCAAAAAGACCGATTTCTCTTTCTGGGATCAGGGCTACTTCTCATGATCATTGTGCTGGCAGGTTTCGCCAAAGCGCAGCGGTGGGGAACCCGGTTCGTTGATATTTATATGAATGCTCGAGATGCCAATGGACTGAATCAAGGAGAAGAGATCCGCATTGCAGGCATTGTTGCTGGTCAAATAGGAACAATGAACCTCAACGATCAAGGCATCGTGAAGGTGAAACTCAAGATCGAGGCCAACAAAATCCATCTAATCGGACCTTCCAGCTCTGCTCAGCTTGGCAAAGAAGGTTGGATCGGTTCGCCCTTTCTCGTGATCACGACAGATCCCCGACCGCGCGAACAAGCCCTGGACATTGAGGGCACCACGATCAACTACGAAGAACCTTTAAATATCAACAATCTCCTGAGAGAACTGGCCAGTTCGCAACAACAGCTCAATGTCACTTTGCGGAATACCAGTGCCTTAACAGCAAAAGACGGGAGCATCACTACAGCCATCAATGCCACCCGTCAACTTGCAGAGTCGCTACAGAAAGAAGTTACAGCAACTGCACCTTTAGCAAGAGAATCAATAAGCAGCGTGGCCAAAGACATCCATTCCGTAAGCGAATCCACTGAGGCTTTGGAACAAGACACCCGATCCTTTATTGAGGAAACTCGGCCTTTAGTTATTGAGACGCTCAAGGATGCCGATCAACTCACCCGTTCCAGTCAGGAGGTGATTGATATTTTGCGAAATCTTTTTGGCTACTGGTTGGAGCCTGTAAAAGGCAAAAAAGACGCTCAAACCAGACAAGACTGAATCACCAAATAGAAGAAAAGAGTTGTGGTCAATCGATCTTTTGAAATTTCACTTCACGAGCAACAATTCATTCTTAGACGATGTGCATAGCATGGATGATGCTCTCGGAACAGAAGACATCATGACTGTGATTGGATCGATCCATTAAGACGACCCGTAGCCATGGCTCGAACGCCTATTCATTGATCTTTCTAAACTGATTGAACTGCATTTCAACAATGGAGGACTCAACCTCCAAGCCGTCAAACGCTTTACCGGGAACGACGTCATCACCTTGGAACCACTTCAGGGAGAGAATGATGATGCGGTCTTTTTCCTTGCTCCCTTGCAGCGCCCCCTCATGGTGCTTGGCACCTCAAGTGGTGCCGGCAAAACACTGATGACAGCTGCTCTCTGCCGGGTGCTGAAACGACATGGAGAGCAACCCTTGCCCTTCAAAGGGCAAAACATGAGCAACAACGCCTGGGTGGATGCGTCCGGAGGCGAAATGGCCTATTCCCAAGCGATGCAGGCCTGGGCCGCAAAACTC
>JBDQPG010000058.1:0-14194 GCA_040260695.1 Synechococcus sp. SFB_27S_18OctNov_coas_78
CCAACCGCACGATCGGCAAGGTAGGAATGATGACGAAAGGGCTCACGAGCGTGGGTGTTGCTGAGGTGTAATTCCACATAGGGAATGGCCACACCGGTTAAGGCATCTCGAATCGCAATTGATGAATGGGTGAAGGCACCTGCATTAATCAAAATCCCCTGGCTCTCACCCATGGCCTGATGGATTCGCTCAATGAGAGCTCCTTCAAAGTTGCTTTGGAAGCACACCAACTCAACACCATCCGCTTTGGCTTCTCGAGTGAGCTCCGTTTCAATCGTGGCCAAGGTGTCGCGGCCATAAATCCCAGGCTCCCGCTGCCCAAGCAAATTGAGATTTGGACCATTAAGGAGCAGAACGTGCATGGCCAAAAGGCCGTTTCAGCTGGGTTAATCGTATCGATACGGCAGGAAATGACGCATCGGCTGGTAAATTCCTCGGGTGTGGTTCGGGTCGGTGCCCGAGTGGTTAATGGGGGTGGACTGTAAATCCACTGGCTCTGCCTACGTTGGTTCAAATCCAACCCGGCCCACCTTCCACACGCCCTTGTAGCTCAGCGGTAGAGCACTCCCTTGGTAAGGGAGAGGTCTCGAGTTCAAGTCTCGACAAGGGCTTACGTCTCACTCCTTGGCACTGGGGGTGAAGCAGACCACGGCACTCTGGGGATGCAAGCTCCCATTGATGAACCTGCCGCAAATCACCTGATCGATTGGATCTGGGTTTGAGCAGTGCAGCTCAGTGTGTCGGCTGCGATTGATCCACATCTGCCAAGTTGCCGTGGATGCCATCAACCCATCCGATCCCAAGGCGCTCCAACTGATCAACGGCTGGCCAAGGTGGAGCCAACGATCGCGGAACGCTTTTAATCGCGAGACGTAGCGGCAAAGGTCAGCCGACCAGGGCTGTTCCCAAGGGAAGGCTTCACGACAGGCGGGTTCCGGACCACTGGACTGGGCGGCATCGGGACCCCCGGCCAGCCCAACCTCGGTGCCGTAATAAATACACGGTGCTCCTGGCTGGAGAAAGAGCAACAGCATCGACAACTTCAAGGCCTCCACATCACCCATCAACGTGTGCAGCGCCCTCGGCACATCGTGGCTATCGAGCAAATTCAGTTGGGCGCAATTCACTTCAGCGCGATACCAGCTCGCCGTGGTGGTCCATACATCGATCAACTCCAACGTTGAAAGAGGGTTTAAGGGGTACTCGGGATTGCAATAGCTCTGACGAAGCTGATCACCAGCCACCCAGCACAAGCTGCTCCAGCCAAGCCGGTAATTCATCACGCCATCAAAATGCTCGCCCTGCAGCCAGCGGCGTGCATCTCCCCACACCTCACCAACAATCCAGGCCTCTGGGTTAACCCTTCGCACCTCCTGTCGAAACGACACCCAGAACGCATCGGGCACCTCTGCAGGCACATCGAGTCGCCAGCCATCGATACCGCGCTCCAACCAGTAACGGGCCACCGCCAGCAGGTGCTCACGCACCCCGGCATCGGCATGGTTGAACTTGGGCAGGGCTGGCAACGCCCACCAACAGTCGTATCCACAATCTTCACCCTTTGCTGGGTAGGGCCGAATCGGCCATTGCCGGACGTGAAACCAATCTCGATAGGGCGATGACTCCCCGTTCTCAGCGAGATGGTGGAAGGCCCAAAAGCCGCGGCCGCAATGGTTAAAGACACCATCAAGCACCAATCGCATGCCGCGTTGATGCAAGGCAGCTATCAGCGCATCAAGTGCTGCATTCCCCCCCAACAGCGGATCAACTTGGAAGTAGTCGTAGGCGTGATAACGATGGTTCGCTGCCGAGGAAAAAATCGGGGTGAGATAGAGACAGTTAATGCCCATGGACTGAAGGTGATCCAAGCCATCGATCACCCCATAGAGGTCCCCCCCTTGAAACCCTTGCTCGGTGGGGTCAGCCCCCCAGACTTTGAGCTGCAAATGCTGCTGTGCTGCAACCCTTGCGCTACGACGGAAACGATCTGGAAAAATCTGATAAATCACCGCCTCAGTGACCCAGGCCGGCGGGTCGGAAAACAATGTGGGCAAGCCCATGACCTTTTCAGGTGGCGATCCTCTCGCTAGCAGAGAAGAAACGGCACCGCCATGGCACATCAGCCTCTCCTGTTGGCCCTGGACCAGGGCACAAGTAGCTCCCGAGCTGTTGTCTTCAATTCGGCGGGCGATCTGGTCGCCAGCGCTAGCGCTCCACTACCGATCCAATACCCCGCCGATGGTTGGGTCGAGCAAGATCCCATGGAGATCTGGGCAAGCCAGCGGCAAGCCCTGACCGAGCTTCACCGCAAGCTGAGTGACAACCAGCGCCAAGCGGTGGTGAGCTGTGGCATCACCAACCAACGGGAAACCACGGTGCTTTGGCGTCGCAGTACCGGTGTTCCTTGCGGACCGGCGCTGGTCTGGCAAGACGGTCGAACCGCAGCCATCTGCGCAGACTGGAAACATCAGGGATTGGAACAGGACTGGTGCCGGCGCACAGGGTTATTGCTCGATCCCTATTTCAGTGCGAGCAAGATCCGCTGGATGCTGGAACACTACGGAGAAGCAGCAGCAGCAGCAGCCGCCGACGACCTCTGCTTCGGCACGGTGGAATCGTGGCTCCTATGGCAGCTCACCGAGGGGAAGCACCACGGCAGTGATCTAAGCAACGCCAGTCGCACACTGCTGCTGGACCTAGAACGACGCCAATGGGTGGACGACTTCCGTGTCCACACGGGATTGCCAGCCAATGCTCTACCGGAGCTGTTGCCCTGCCGAGGGGACATTGCCCAAATCGCCGCAGGTCTGCCCTTTGAAGGCCTGCCGATCCAGGCCATGCTTGGTGATCAACAAGCTGCCACGCTCGGACAACTTTGCTTACAACCCGGTGAAAGCAAATGCACCTACGGCACCGGTGCATTCCTCGTCATCAACACCGGCAACCACATCCGTCGGTCCGATGCCGGGCTCCTCAGCACTTTGGGGTGGACTGACGCAGAGGGAACCCCCACCTACTGCCTTGAAGGCAGCCTCTTCAATGCCGGCACTGTGATCCAGTGGTTGCGAGATGGGCTCCAGATCATCGAGCGCGCAGAGCAGGTCAACGACCTCGCGACTCAAGTTGATGATTCCAGCGGAGTGATGCTCGTGCCGGCCTTCACGGGCTGGGGCACGCCCCACTGGAACCCAGGGGCCAGAGGCCTCCTGGTGGGGCTAACCCGCGACAGCAACCGCTGCCACATTGCCCGGGCCGCCCTGGAAGGGATTGCTCTATCGGTTTCCACCCTCGTGGATCTCGCGGAACAGGCCCTCGGCCACGGACTGGGAGAGCTGGCCGTTGATGGTGGTGCCGCGGCTTCTGATCCGCTGCTTCAGGCCCAAGCGGACAGCACAGGACTCACGGTGCGGCGACCCGGCAGTCTGGAAAGCACAGCACGAGGCGTGGCGTTGTTTGCTGGTTTGCAGGCTGGAGTGATTCACGATCTGAACGACCTTGCCCTGAAGCGACGCGATGGAGCCCAACTGTTCCAACCCAAAATCGATGCGGTTCAGCGCAACGCTTGGCGAACCCGTTGGGATGACGCCGTGACCCGCAGCTTGAACTGGCATGAATGATCACAATGTCGATTTGGTCGTCATTGGCGCGGGGGCCACTGGCGCCTGCGTGGCCTATGAAGCTGTTCGGCGCGGACTCTCCGTTGCGCTGTTAGAAGCGGGTGATGTGGGCGGTGGCACCAGCAGCCGCAGCACGAAATTGCTGCATGGCGGCGTCCGGTACCTCGAACTTGCTTTTAAGACGTTTGACCTGGCGCAGCTCAATCTTGTTCGGGAGGCACTGCTGGAGCGTGGGCATTGGTTGGAGCAGGCTCCGTTTTTGGCCCACCGCCTCGAGTTAGCACTCCCGACCCAAACGCTGTGTGGCCAGGCCTACTACCGCATTGGACTCGGCCTCTACGACGCCCTAGCGGGACGTCAAGGAATCGGCTCCAGTCGATTGCTGTCGCGCCGTCCATTGGACGAAGCCCTGCCGCAGTTGAAACCCTGCCAAGGCGCTGTGGCTTACACGGATGGGCAATTCGACGATGCCCGACTCAACCTGCTTCTTGCCTTGACGGCCCAAAAGGCGGGCGCACAGCTGCGCACCCGCTGCAAGGTGGTTGGACTCGAACGCAACCGCGATGGCCGTCTTGCTGCTGCCATCAGCGAAACCGGGGACGGAAGGCAAGAACGGTGGACGGCGCGTGTGGTTGTCAACGCCACAGGGCTCGGTGCCGATGCCCTTCGTCAAATGGCAGATCCCAACGCCCCGGGGCGGATGCTCACCAGCCGTGGCAGCCACATCGTGCTGAAGCAGAACCTTTGTCCGCAGGGCTTAGGACTCCTCGTGCCCTCCACAGCCGACGGTCGCGTGCTGTTCATGCTGCCCTTCTTTGGACGCACGTTGGTGGGCACCACAGATGAAGCCTGCGATCCAGGTCTGACGAATGCCTGTACGGCTGAAGAAGAAACCTATCTGTTGGATTACGTCCATCAATGGTTCCCAGGCTGTACCGAACCGCAGGTCACGAGCCGTTGGGCTGGAGGGAGGCCTCTACTCAAGCCCCCTGGCGAGGGCTTGGACAGCAGCAGAGTGGTGCGTGAACACGAGGTGGAAACACTGCCCTGCGGATTGGTGAGTGTGATGGGCGGCAAGTGGACCACATGTCGACCGATGGCAATCGACACCCTGGCAGCCGTGGAGCAGCAACTGGGACGCCCTCTTCAATCCGCCAAAGCCTTAGCCCTATGGGGGAGTGGATCAACGCCAACCGCCACCAGAGAAGGACTCGAAAATCAAAAAATCCAACTGGAGGATCTTCTCCCCAACACGCCCCAACGCACAGCACAGATCGCCCATCTCCAGGGCAGCCATGGGCTCCAAGCTCTCCCGCTCATTACAGCAGCTGCCCCTGGGGAGCGAGCCCCCCTCAGCGACGTGATTCCTCTCTGTGAAGCGGAGATATCCCATGCCATCCAGGTGGAACAGGCCCGCAGCAGCACCGACGTTCTTGCCCGCCGCTGCCGCCTGGCCATGGTGGATTTTGCTGAAGCGCAACGACTGGAACCTCTCGCGGAGAAGCACCTCGCTCAGTCTGGTCTCGCCTCAGCCTCGACCTCCACTTCGCCAATGAGCCACCAATTGAATCCGTAGGGGGGCAAATTCACAAACCACTGCTCGTTCGCGATGGGGAATTCACATCCCCACATCACCTCCCGGGTGCGTTGGCCTTTCCACGCTGATAAATCCAAGCTCAAAGAAGCCCCAGCAGCGGTCACATTGGCCGCCACCAACACAGACATCTCATCCGTGGATCGCAAGTAAACCAGGACGCCTGGATGACTGCTGGGCAGCAATGTGAAGTCCCCGTACTGCAGTGCTGGCAACAACCGGCGAGAGGTGAGCATCCGCCGGTGCCAATTCAGCAATGAACCGGGCAGCTGCTTTTGGACCTCCACATTGACGACGCGGTAGTCGTATCCAGGAGCCGTGATGGGAGGCAGCACCAGCAGAGGGTCTGGAGCCATCGAAAAGCCACCATTGCGGGCTGGAGACCAAGCCATCGGCGTGCGGTTTGGATCACGGTCCCGCAAGCCAGGCCAATCCCCCATTCCCAACTCATCGCCGTAGTACAAGCAAGGCATCCCGGGCAAGCTGTACAACAAACCGTGCAACAGGCGATTGGAGCGGGGATCACCATTGAGCAGCGGGGCAAGGCGGCGATTAATCCCCCAATTCAACCAATGGCCCTGCCCCTGGGGTAATCCAAACCTCACCGCTTGAATCACCTCATCGTCGATCAGGTGTCCATCACCAAGCCAAAGCTCATCGTGGTTGCGTAAGGGAAGCGCCCATCGGGGACCATCAACAGCCTGCTCCGCTTCCAGCAAGCACTGGCCAAGCTTTTGAGCCGTGCCACTGGCGATAGCGGCAAACAGATGGGCTGTGAGAACAAAATTAAAGGCGCCCTGCAGCTCATCGTCCGCCAGATAAGGCGCCGCCTCATCCACCGGCTGAATCGCCTCACCGAGCAGCAACACATCGCGACCATGGCCATCCACGCGCTGGCGTAAACGCTTTAGGAACGCGTGGGTTTCTGGAAGACCTTCGCAACGGGTGCCTTCTGCTTCGAACAAAAACGGCACGGCATCGAGGCGGAAGCCATCCACCCCTCTCTCCAGCCAAAAATCGACGACCTCCAACATCGTCTCCTGAACCCAGGGATTGGCGTAATTGAGATCTGGCTGATGACGAAGGAAGCGGTGCAGGTAGTACTGCTCCGCAACTGGGTCCCATTCCCAGTTCGATGATTCGAAATGCCGAAACAGCACAGGAGCATCGCTGTACTGCTTGGGGTCATCACTCCAGACATACACATCACGCTCAGGACTCCCTTGCGGAGCCCAACGGGCCCGCTGAAACCAAGGGTGCAGATCACTGGTGTGATTCAAGACCAAGTCAAGAATGACCCGCATCCCCTGGCTATGGGCTGCTGTCAAAAAGCGATGAAACGACGCCAGATCACCAAGATCCGGATGAATGCCTTTGAAATCAGTGATGTCATATCCACCATCCCGCAGTGGGGAGGGATAGACGGGCGTCAGCCATAGGGTTTTCACCCCAAGCCAACGCAGGTAAGGCAACCGTGCTGCCAAACCCTTGAAATCTCCGATGCCATCACCATTTCCGTCGGAGTAGCAACGAACGATCAGTTGATAGATCACCGTTCCTGACCACCATGGCCGCCCTGTGGTCATCCCCCGGATGCAGATGCACCACTGCTAGACCCGACAGGCCAGAACGTCAGCCCCGTGATCCTCTCCATCCAACAATTGACCCGGATGCAAGAGACCGTTGGCTCGGGCATCACCCGACCACTGGCCTGGCGAAAAGAGCAGCTCGAACGGCTGATGGCACTGGTCGAACAGCATGAACAGGACGTGCTCAAGGCCCTGAAAACAGATCTCGGAAAACCGGCAACCGAAGCTTTTTTTGAGATTGTCGCCCTGCGTCAAGAGTTGAAATTCACACGGCGTCATCTACGGCGGTGGATGCGCGCCAAACGGGTGTCTGTTCCGGTTTCACTCAGCCCTGGGCAAGCCCAGGTCATTCCGGAACCGTTGGGCTGTGTTCTTGTGATCGGGCCTTGGAATTACCCATTCCAGCTCACCCTGCGCCCCTTAATCAGTGCCTTAGCGGCTGGAAATACGGCGGTCTTAAAGCCCTCGGAACATGCCCCAGCGGTTGCAGGATTGATCGAGAAAATTGTCGCCGAACATTTCGAGCCAGAGGTCGTCAGGGTTGAGCAAGGCGATGGTGCCGTGGCAGCACAACTGGTGGCCATGCCCTTTGACCACATCTTTTTCACCGGTGGAGGAGGCATCGGCCGCAAAGTTCTTTCGGGAGCCGCCGCGAATCTCACGCCGGTCACCCTTGAGTTGGGCGGGAAAAGCCCCGCCTTAGTGCTTCAAGGCGCCAATTTGGAGGTGAGTGCCCGTCGATTGATCTGGGGCAAGGGCATCAATGCCGGACAAACCTGCATTGCCCCCGACCATCTCCTGGTGGAGCCGGATCTCTACGCAGATTTGCTCACGGCAATGCGTGACGAACGGTCAAGCATGTACGGGGACAATCCCCTGGCCTCAGATCAGCTCGGAAAAATCATCAATGAACAGCAGTTCAATCGACTGGAATCATTGCTGGAAAAAGCCAGAGCCAATGGTCAAATCTTGATTGGTGGCGAAATCAGTCGCGAACAACGTCGAATCGCCCCAACCGTGATCGAAGTCAACGATCGTCGGGACCCTCTGATGGGAGAAGAACTGTTCGGACCGCTCTTACCCATGCTGCGCATGGACAACCTCAGCGATGCTCTGAAAACCATTCGAGCACACGGGAAACCACTTGCTCTTTACCTTTTTGGAGGAAGCGAAACCCAGCAACAAGAGGTGTTGAACACCACCAGCTCAGGCGGCATCTGCATGAACGATGTTGTGATGCAAGCGGGTATTCCAGAACTGCCCTTCGGAGGCGTTGGGGCCAGTGGAATGGGGAGCTACCACGGTTACAACGGTTTTCAGACGTTTAGCCATTACAAGGCCGTGTTGAAACGGGGGTTCCGGTTCGATTTCAAACTGCGCTACCCGCCCTACAACGTCGATCTCAATGTGCTCAGGCGAATCGCAGGATGAGCCAAGGAGGGATAGACATCCCTTCTGCAGCAGTCGCTCTGGGGGGCTGGCGCTTTGCTTCAGGCACCGTATGGTTCGGGAAATCAAAGGAGTCGAATGCGCCGCTCTGGTTTCGCCGTCCTTGCTCTGACGGCTCTATTCCTTCCCCTCTCGGCGACCGCAGCCACCGTCACGGTGCGATCCGGAGAAACCCTCACGGATATTGCCTACCGCTCTGGCGTCAGCGTTGGCACCCTGATGCGGCTTAACAACATCAGTAATTCCAACCATGTGGAAGCGGGAAGCCAATTACAAGTTCCTGGGCCAAGGGTTAGTGCTGGCAACGGGCGACATCAAGTGAAAAAGGGAGAAACCCTCAGCAGAATCGCAACTCAATACAAGGTGAGCAGCCGAGATCTGATGGCCGTTAATGGCCTCCGGAACGCCAACCACGTGGAAGTGGGCCAAAGCCTGAAATTACCCAGCAACGCCGTTCTGCCAAAACCTGGCTTCAAGCCCGTGGCCGTGACCCCGGTCCCTGGAGCCACGGAACACACCGTGGCCAAGGGACAAACCCTCACCCAGATCGCCAAGGCCTACAAGCTGCCGATCTCCACGCTGATCAGCATCAACGACCTCCCCAATCCCAACAAAGTGGAAGTCGGAACAAGGCTTTACCTCAAGCAACCCACCGTCGCCCTCGCGACCCAAAGCGTCCCCGCCAAAGCGACACCGTCCGCCAGGCAGACCAAACCAGTGGCCCGCAAGCCTGTCCAAACCAAAGTGAGCACAACAAAACCAGCCCAGAAGGCTGTGCCCGCTTCGACATCCACCAAACCGCAACTCGCGAAGTCAGCCGATTGGAGAAGCTACGGCCCCCTTCAGGTGGACTGGGCCAATTGGCAGCCGATGGGGGGCAGTCAAGTGGCTCCAACCCTGAATGCCCAAGGACAAGGCCTCTATCTCGCGGTGAATTGCGCCGCCAACAAAATCAATGCGACAGGGGCCGATGGAACGTGGAAGGTCTGGGCCGCCCCCCAAGACCGATTTGAGAAGGCTTTGGTCAAAGATCGCTGTCAGGCCAGGGCATAAAACGGCTTAGGCCGCGTAATCCAGCGGCCATGGAGTCTTGAGAAAACTGCGACCACTCTCACGGAGGTACAACCGTTGGGCACCATCGTTGCTCTCACGAATCAGCTCCTCCTGCACAAGCCGACGCGCAAGCCAAGTCCAACGATCTCCACGACCAGGCTCATGCAAAGCAAGGTGCTCCCCTAACCGGCGCAGATCAATTCCATCCTGTTCTGCCAGGTGGGATAGCAGTGTTTCCACTTGACTCGACCAATCGCGATGTTTCGGAGCGGTCTTGCAGCGATCACAACGCCCGCAAGGCGTCACAAGCTCGCCAACAGCCAGCAGCAAAGCCTGCTCACGACACATCTCTCCTTCAGCAACCGCCTCCATTCGCCGCAATTGCTGTTGAGCCAAATCAAGGCGCCGTCGATCCTCTAACGAGGAACTGGATCGCCCAGATGCCTGCATTGCCCAGCTCAACGTTGTGCGGTCGCCTGGAGAGAACAGCACAAGGCAGCTGGCGGGGTGTCCATCGCGTCCAGCCCGTCCAGATTCCTGCAAATAGCCCTCCGGGGTTGCCGGTAGATCCAGGTGGAGCACAAGGCCAACATCTCCTCGGTCCACCCCCATCCCAAAGGCCACTGTTGCCACAAGAACGGGACGCTCCTGCTCCAAAAAACGCGTCAGGGCAGTTCGTCGCGTTTCTGGGTCCAACCCAGCGTGATATGGCGTGGCATCCACCTTGTGCTCCCGCAGCCTCTCTGCCCAGAGCTCCACAGAACGTCGCGTCCGGGCATAGATCAAAGCAGCCCCTCGGGATTGCTCCAGGGCCTCCAGCACCTGCGGCATCGGATCCCGTGGTCGACGCTGCATGGTGTAGTTCAGATTTGAGCGACGCGCCGAACTCACCTGCACCAAAGGACTGCGGAGGTCGAGCAGGCGAAGAATGTCGGCCCTCACCCTCGGAGCCGCCGTCGCACTCAACGCCAGCATCGGAACACCGGGGCAGAGTCGACGAACCATCCCTAGACGCCTGTAGTCAGGGCGGAAGTCGTGGCCCCAGGCACTGATGCAGTGCGCCTCATCCACGGCCAAGGCCACGAGACGCCCCTCGGCCGCATGGTTTTCCAGCATCTGGCGCGTGGCTTCTCCCTGCAAACGCTCCGGTGCGATGTACAGCAAACGAAGGGTTTCATCCCGCAAACGCGCCAGGGCCTGCTGTCGTCGGCCTGGATCGAGCCCTGCATGCAAACAAGCAGCCGTGATCCCGCGTTTCTGAAGGGCCAACACCTGGTCCTCCATGAGGGCCACGAGCGGCGAAATCACCACCACTAAGCCATCACGCACCAAGGCTGGGAGCTGATAACAAAGCGACTTTCCTCCACCCGTTGGCAGAACCGCCAACGCATCACGCCCCTCCAAGACCGCCTCAACAACAGCACGCTGACCGGCTCGAAAGCGATCCCACCCGAAGTGAGTGTGTAGTGCGCTTTCAAGGGAGTCCAGGACACACCAGATCTAGTGGACCCCAGAATAACGAGCACAAGATTTGGGGTTAAGCCAAGGGTGGTGGATCCAGTTGATCTGGGGATTCCTCCACCAATTGGAGCCGCACGCGCTTTCCACCTGCCAATTCGCCCAAAGACACGCGCATCGTGGCCCCGCTCAACGATTGCAGGGCATTGAGCACATCCCGCAGGTAAGGCGTGCTGCTGCCACTCTCCACCCAAAGGCGCTCATGCAAGCCGCCGAGACGACGCCATGAGGTGTGCAGCTTGAGCACCGCAGACTCCAGGGCTTGAGCCTGACCCACAGCATCAGCCAGAAGACCAAGTGCATCAAGGCGTTGCGCCTCTTGCATCGCTTTTTCTAGATCCAGTTCCCCCTGCTGAAAAGCTCGCACAGCCGCACCCGATTCATTCGCCTTCGTTATCCAACGCGCCGTACTCGTGACGTCTTTGATGCGATCGAGCTCCGGTTCATCTCGAAGCACCTTGCGAAAATCTTCCTGTTGCGGTTCCGGCAACTTGGCGAGCTCCCGAACCAGAGGCGCCACAGCTCTTGGCGGAAGAAGATTCTCCTGGGTGCGCTGACGAATCTCCTCAGGCAACAGCGGACTTGTGGCAGCAGTGAACTCATCGGTTAACCGACGAACTTGCTTCCGCGTAATTTCCTGCCCTTCATTGGCAGCCTCCGAAATCATCAGCTGCACTTCCGGAACCGCCTGGGCCGTTTCCATGAAGGCACGTTTTGAAAACTGATTCACGCTGCTTGCCTCCAGTGCCCCCTCTGTGAGCATCGCGTCCGCCGCTTCAGCCAGCTGAATCAAGCCGTAGGCCCGCGTTTTACTGATTTCATTTTCACGAAGCCATTGGAGGAAGCCTGCTCCACGCCCCTCACCGCCTCGCTTTTCACGGTCGCGAACGGCTCCAAGAATGCGGCCGCGCCAAATTTCAGTTTGGAGATCGAAGCGATCGCAGATGGCCCAGGCCTGCTCCAATCGGGCCAAAAACTCAATAGTGCTGATGTCATCGCTCTCTGGATCGGGAAGGTCCAACTGCAATGAGGGTTGATCAGGCACAACAGAGGTGGTCAAGTGCAACGCCAAGGAGAAACCGACGACATTCTGTGACGTAGAGGCCTCTTGTCGCATCCAGCGAGATACGCTCAAAATTGCATCCCTTCTATGCCCAGCTATGGCGATCTCCCGCGGCGCCAAGGTGCGCATCAAGCGTCCCGAGTCCTACTGGTTCAACGAAGTTGGCACTGTTGCCACAATTGACACGTCCGGAATCCGCTATCCGGTCGTCGTGCGATTTGAGAAGGTGAACTACAGCGGCATGCAAGGCGTTGATGGCGGCATCAACACCAACAACTTCGCCGAGTCAGAACTCGAGCCCGCTTAAGGCCATTGCCTGAGCTTCCTGAAGTTGAGACAGTTCGCCGAGGCTTGGCGGACCGTCTTGATTCTTTTAAAATCACAGAAATAGAAGTCTGCCGTGCGAGAGCAATCGCAAGCCCAGGCGGTGTCGATCAGTTTGTGGCGGGCCTGAAGGGTGCCACGGTCGGAGCCTGGTCTCGGCGAGGCAAATACCTCATGGCGCAGCTCGAACCGAATCGAGGCAGCTGGGGCGTGCATTTACGAATGACCGGCCAATTCCAATGGCATGCCACGCCCGTACCGCCTTGTGATCACACGCGCGTGCGGTTTTGGAATCGAAGTAACGAGGAACTGCGTTTTGTCGACCTGCGCAGCTTCGGAGAAATGTGGTGGGTGCCTGAAGGAGAATCGCTCGACACCGTAATGACCGGGCTTAAACGACTAGGGCCTGAACCCTTCAGCGATGCGTTTACCGGTGCCTACTTAAAGCAACGACTCAAGGGATCGACACGACCCATCAAAACAGCACTGCTCGATCAAGCCCTCGTTGCCGGAGTGGGAAATATCTATGCAGACGAGAGCTTGTTTGCCGCAGAGATTCCGCCCCTCACACCATCGGGAAAACTCACGATCGAGCAGCTACTCCGACTCCGGAATGAGCTGGTCAACGTGTTGAACATCAGCATTGGGGTTGGAGGAACAACATTCAGCGACTTTCGAGACCTCGAAGGCGTCAATGGAAACTACGGAGGGCAATCTTGGGTGTATCGACGCAGCGGACAGCCCTGCCGAAGGTGTGGAACGCCCATCAGTCGAGAAAAATTATCTGGCCGCAGTACGCACTGGTGCCCAAGTTGTCAGCGGTAGTTCGCCAACGGCAATGCCGCAAGGGACTCTCTCGAGGGAGATCGGGTCACACCAAATTCAGTAATTAGCCCCGTAATCAAGTGGGCTGGGGTGATATCGAAGGCAGGGTTCCAGGCGCGGACACCAGAGGCACAAACGCGTTCACCCTTGAAATGAGTGATCTCATCTTCCGGGCGCTCCTCGATGCTGATTGCATCACCATCGAGGGTGCACAGATCGATACTGCTGCTGGGAGCGCACACATAAAAGGGAATGCCATGGGCTCGCGCAGCAAGGGCCAAGTTGTAAGTCCCGATTTTGTTAGCCACGTCTCCATTCCCGGCGACACGATCACAACCCACCAAAACAGCATCGACCTCACCACGACGCATCAACAAACCACTCGCTCCATCCACAATCACCGTCGACGGGACACCACAGCAGCCAAGTTCCCAAGCGGAGAGCGCGGCCCCTTGCAGACGCGGCCGCGTTTCATCCAACCAAGCATGCTTCAAAATCCCTCGCTGATAGCCGGTCACGATCACACCAAGGGCGGTACCGACTCCAGCCGTGGCGATCGCACCGGTATGGCAGTGGTGAAGAACACGGCAATCGTGCGGCAAAACCCCAACGCCGTGGTTCACCAAAGCCTGCGTTAAGGCACGATCCTCCGCTTCGATGGCGGCAGCAAGGCATTCAAGTTCATGCACATCCACCGGACCTTTCGCCCCGGCTGACGATTGCATCCGATTGAGCGCCCAACTCAAATTGACAGCAGTTGGCCGGGACGCACGTAAGCCTTCAATCGCTTGATCGAGATCGTCTCCAGCCAGGGCTGCCAAGACAACACCCCACGCAGCTGCGACCCCAATGGCAGGAGCACCACGCACAAGCATCGATCGAATCGCGTTGCTGACTTCATGCCACTGATAAAGCTGCCGGTAAACAACCGTATGGGGCAAGCAACGCTGATCCAGCAAATCAAGATGATCACCAGTCCAGCGCAAACTCCGAGGAAGCGTCAAAACAAGCGTTTAGCTTCTACTTATATAGAAGACAACACCAGCACAAGGCGTGAACACCATCCAGGCGCTCCGTGAAGACCTTGCCAAAACCATTGCAGATCTGCACGGACGGAGATGGTGCGACGGCACAGGAGGAAATTTCAGTGTCGTGATTGAAC